>JALSRQ010000048.1 GCA_026984675.1 Thermaceae bacterium | reverse complement strand
GCTCATCAACGTCGCCCTGGCGGTGGCTGCCCAGTGCGAGTGGTGCATCGCCTTCCACGTCCAGGGGGCGCTCAAGGCCGGGGCCAGCCGGGCCGAGGTGCTGGACGCCGCCATGCAGGCGGTCTTGATGCACGGGGGTCCGGCCCTGATGTACCTGACCCCGGTCCTGGGGGTCCTCGACGAGCTGGGGGCCTAACCGCCCGTGCCCCCGCCGGCGTGCCGCTTAAGGGCCCGAACCCGGCGGGCGATCGAGGGGTGGTCGTGAAGGAGGGCCTCGATCCAAGCCGGGGGCTCGGGGTCGGAGAGGTTGTCCCGGGCCAGGGCCAGGAAGCTTCGCTTGAAGGCCTCGAGGTCCCCGGTGAGCTCGAACGCGAAGCGGTCGGCGGCGAACTCCCATCGACGGGCGACCGCGTTCATCAAGAGGCTGCCCAAGAAGAAGGCGAGCATCGTCCCCAGGTAGAAGAGGGGAAAATCTTCCAGCGCCGGCGCGCCCATCAGGGCGTCGCCCAGGATCAACGACAGGAAGAGGAGCCCCGAGAACAGCACCAGCGAGCGCTGGGTGTGGCGGTGCTTGATGTGGCCGAGCTCGTGCGCCACCACGAATGCCAGCCCCTCGGGGTCCAGGGCCTCGACCAGGGTGTCGTAGACCACCACCTGGTAGCCCCCGGCCTTGGGAACCACCATGGCGTTGGATCGTTTCGTCTTTTCCCCGGCCCGGGCCAGGTAGACCCCGCGGAAGGGCACCCCGGCTCGGTCGAAGACCGCCTTGATCCGGGCCGCCAACTCGGGGTCCCGGACCGGTTCGGTCCTGTGCTCCAGCCGGACCAGGAAGGGGCCAAGCGCGTGGAGCAACGCGGCGAAGGCGACGGTCAAAAGCAAAAAGCCCCAGATCGCGGTTTGGGGCCAGCGCACGAGCACGACGAAGACGCTGCCAAAGAGAAGGGTCATCAGCGCCAGGTTGACCGCGCTCTGCTTCGCCCAGTCCGCCACCCAGCCCCAGAACCCTTGGCGGGTCGTCCCCAGCCGGAGTTCGACCCAGCGCTGGAGGTAGGCGAGCGGCAGGGTGAAGAGCGTCTGGCCGAAGAAGAAGATGAGCGCGTAGGGCCAGGGATGCCCCCCCGCGATCCGTTTGGCTGCGGTTCCGAGCGGGGTCAGCATCCAGAGCCCGACGTAGGCCAGGAGGAAGACCAGGTTCAAAAGGGCGAGGGCCACCCGCATGCGCTCCTGCCAGCGGGCCTTCGCAAGGCCCTCCTTACCCAGCGCGGCGTGGATCTCGGCGATCAGGTCCATGGCCTACCCCAGGAGGTGCCGCTTTAGGAACTCGTCGGCGCGGCGGAAGAAGTCGAGCCGGTTTTCAACCCGCGCGAAGCCGTGGCCCTCGTCGGGGTACTCGACGTAGGCCACCGGACGGCCGCGTTCTTTAAGCGCCTCGACGATCTGGAGGCTCTCCTCCCGCTTGACCCGGGGGTCGTTCTTCCCCTGCCCGATCAGGAGGGGGGCCCGGATGCGGTCGGCGAAAAAGAGCGGCGAGCGGGCCCTCAAAAGCTCGCGGTCCTTCTCCGGGTCGCCGACGCGCTGGTGGAGCAGCGCCCGCATCGGCTTCCAGTAGGGGGGAATGCTCTCGATGAAGGTGAAGAGGTTCGAGGGGCCGACCAGGTCCACCCCGGCGCGGTAGAGCTCGGGGGTGAAGGCGAGGCCGGCGAGGGTGGCGTAGCCGCCGTAGGAACCGCCCATGATCGCGATCCGGTGGGGGTCGGCGATCCCCTCTTCGATCAGCCAGCCGACCCCGTCGGTGAGGTCGTCCTGCATCTTCCCGCCCCACTCCTTGTTGCCGGCGTTCAGGTGGTCCTTGCCGTAACCGGTGGAGCCCCGGAAGTTCGGTTGCAGAACGGCGAAGCCCCGGTTGGCGAGCCACTGGGCCCAGGGATTGAAGCCAAAGACGTCCCGCCACCAGGGACCGCCGTGGGGGAGGAGGACGGCGGGGAGGGACCGGGCCTCCCGCCCCGGAGGCAGGGTGAGGTAGCCCTCGATCGTCCGCCCGTCGCGGGCGCGGTAGCGGATCGACCGGGTCTCGGCCAGGGGGTACTTCTTGAGCCAGGGGCGGGCCTCGCCGAGGAGGGTGAGGGCGCCGCCCTGGCGGTGGTAGAGCCAGTAGCGGCCGGGCTGGGTGTCGCTGGTCTCGAAGACCACCCAGGCGCGGTCTTTCAGGTCGCGGCTGGTGATGTAGAAGTCCCCTTTAAGCGCCCGCTTAAGCCGCTCGAAGTCGGGTTTTAGGGCGTCGTCGAGCACGATCCAACCAAGCCGCCGGCGCATGACCCCGATCGCCTCGGGGGCGGGACTTTGGGGGTGAAAGAGCAGGGTTTCCCCGTACTGGGTGAAGTTCGAGAGGTCGTAGGCGGGGTCCTCGGCGAGCCGGGTCTCCTCGCCGGTTGTTAGGTTCTTCCTGACCAGCGCGGCGGTGTCCCGGCCGATCGAGGTAAGGAGGTAGAGGTCGTCGCCCCGAACCCGCAGGGGCCGGGTGGTGAGGTCGTCCTCCAGGTCCCAGGCGAGCAGGGGCCTCCAGTCGCCCTCCCGGTGGACGAAGAGTTCGCCCCCGCCCGCGTCGGTCTGCCGGTAGGCGACCCGGGGCTGGAAGGTCTCGTCGGCGAGGATCGCGACGAACCCGGGGTTTTCGAGCACCCGCGTGCGCTCGCCGGTCGCGAGGTCCACCCGGTAGAGGTCGTGGTAGCGGGGGTCGCGGTCGTTCAGGCCCACCAGGATGGCCTCCGGGTGGTGTGGGCTGGGGTCTACCGGCCGGGCCTGCACCCCCCGGCCGGGGGTAAGGAGGCGGGGGCCTTCCCCCTCGACGCCCACCGCGTAAAGCCGCCAGTTCTCGTCGCCGTCCTGGTCCTGGAGGTAAAGGAGCTCGCCGTTATAGAGCCAGACGAAGTAAGGGACCCCGCGGCCGCGGTCCTCGGTCAGCCGGCGGACCTCGCCGCTGGCCAGGTCCCGGACGAAGAGGTTCTTGGCCCCCTCCCAGGGGGCGAGGTAGGCCACCCGGGTCCCGTCCGGGCTGATCGCCGCTTGGCTCATCGCCGGGTCGGCGAAGAGGTCCTCGAGGGGAATCTCGGATGATTTCACGCCCCCCAGTCTACCGGCGGTCGATTAATGGACCGAGCGCGTGGCCGCCGCCGCGTGGGCGCGTTCGGGGCTCGTTCCCCTTTTGCTCTGGAGCGGGTCCCGGGCCCCGCCGACCTGGCACTGGCCCCGCTTCGGGTGGGCCCGGTGCCGTTGGCGCCGGCCTTCTCCCTCCTCGCCATGGGCGGGGCGGCCTGGACGCCGGCGGGCCTGCTGCGTTCGCCGGAGGGGGCGGTCTTGCTCTGGGGTCTCTCCGCGTTCCCTCTACCGCTTCCGATCGGGCTCGCGCTGGGCGGCGGTGCCGCTGGGGCTGGCGGCGCTGGTCTTGTGCCCCGAGGGCGGACCCTGGGCCTTTGGCTCTGGGCCGGGGCGACCCTGGCCTTCGGCACCGAGGGGGCCCGCCGCCTGTTTAGGGCGCTGGCCGAGCTGGCGCCGTCGGACTTGGTCGAGGGACCCCCGACGCCGTCCCCCGGCGTCAACCTCCTGGCCCTCACCCAGCGCGCCCCGCCGGAGGTCGTCGAGGGGGCGCTCCGGGCCCGGGCCCAGGCCGCCAAGGGGACGATCCTGCTCTTTCCCGAAGGGTTCTTCCTGCGCCCCGGCGAGCGGGGGCGACCGGTCTGGGGCCGGCCGCCGTCGGTGGAGCGGCTTTGGGCCAAGCGTAAGCTGCTCCTTGCTGCCGGTGTTCG
>JALSRQ010000047.1 GCA_026984675.1 Thermaceae bacterium | reverse complement strand
CGAGGGCAGCGCGCCCTCCGAGGGGATCCGTCGGGGGGCGGTGGTCAACCTGGAAAAGACCGCCGAGGCCATCCAGAAGGCGGTGCGCGCCGCCGAGCGGGTCGCCGGAGTCGGGGTCGGCGAGGTCCTGGTCGGGGTCGGCGGGCCCCAGCTGGCCAGCGTGACCTCGGGCGGGCTGGCCGCGATCCGCCGGGGGCAGACGATCCGCCCCGCCGACGTCGAGCGGGCGGTGGAGCAGGCCAAGGCCTACCCCCTTGAGGGCGACCGCGAGCTCCTCCACGTCGTGCCCCTGGAGTTCCGGGTCGATGGCCAGGAGGGGATCCACGACCCGGTGGGCATGACCGGGGTGCGGCTGGAGGTCGACGTCCTCCTGGTCTCGAACGCCGCCGGCCCGCTGGCCAACCTGCGGCGGGCGGTGGAGGCCGCCGGGCTTTCGATCGGCGGCCTGGTGGCCCAGCCCTACGCCAGCGGCCTGGGGGTGCTCACCCCCGAGGAGGAGGAGATGAACACCCTGGTCCTCGACCTCGGGGCCGGCACCACCGGGATCGGCTACTTCAAGGACGGGCGGCTGGCCTACGCCGGGGTGCTGCCCCTCGGCGCCGAGCTGGTGAGCGGCGACATCGCCAAGCTGCTCAAGATCCCCTTCGAGGAGGCCGAACGGATCAAGAAGAAGTACGGCGCCGCCCTTCCCGAGCTGGCCGACCCCGAGCTGGTCCTCGAGGTCAGCCAGGCCGGCCACCCGGCCGGCGGCATCCCCGCCCCCGAGCTGGCCCGGATCATCCGGCCCCGGGTGAGGGAGATCTTCCAGCTGGCCCGCAAGGCCCTGGAGGAGCGCACCGGCCCCCTCGAGGTGGCGGTCGGCAAGCTGGTCCTCACCGGCGGCGGGGCCCTCCTCCCCGGCACCGAGGAGCTCGCCCGCCGGGAGTTCGGGCTGCCGGTGCGGCTGGGCCGGCCGACCCGGGTCGAGGGGCTTTCCGACATCGTGGCCTCCCCCACCCACGCGGCGGCGGTGGGGCTGCTCCACTACGCCCGGGCGAGCGGCGAGGGCACCCGCCCGAAAAAGCGGGCGGCCAAGGCCCCCGCCGGGGAGCGGTCGGCCGACCCGGCGGCGATCTGGGAAAAGGTCAAGGCGTTTTTCAAGGACTTCTTTTAGAATGGGGAGAATATGGGCGGAGCGGTCATCAAGGTAATCGGACTGGGCGGGGCCGGCAACAACGCGGTCAACCGCATGATCGAGGCGGGGCTTTCGGGGGTCGAGTTCATCGCCGCCAACACCGACGCCCAGGTCCTCGCCAAGTCGCTGGCCGACACCCGCATCCAGCTGGGGGACAAGCTGACCCGGGGGCTGGGAGCGGGGGCCGACCCCGAGATCGGCGAGAAGGCGGCGCTGGAGAGCCAGGACCTGATCGCCGAACAGCTCGAGGGCGCCGACCTCGTCTTCATCACCGCCGGCATGGGCGGGGGCACCGGCACCGGGGCGGCCCCGGTGGTGGCCGAGATCGCTTCCCGGCTGGGGGCGCTGGCCCTGGCGGTGGTGACCCGGCCCTTCACCTTCGAGGGGCCCAAGCGGCGCCGGGTCGCCGAGGGCGGCATCGACCGGCTTCGCGAGCACGTCGACGCCATGATCGTGGTCAACAACGACCGCCTGTTGCAGGCGGTCGACAAGAAGGTGACCCTGAAGGAGGCCTTCCTGATCGCCGACCGGGTCCTCTACCACGGGGTCAAGGGGGTCTCCGACGTCATCAACCTGCCGGGGCTGATCAACGTCGACTTCGCCGACCTCAGGACCATGCTCTCGGGGGCCGGCCAGGTGCTGATGGGAATCGGCGCCGGCAAGGGCGAGAACCGGGTCGACCAGGCGGCCGAGACCGCCATCACCAGCCCGCTCCTTGACCGCAGCGTCGAGGGCGCCCGTCAGCTTTTGGTGAACGTGGTGGGGGACGAGAACATCTCGCTGGCCGAGGCCTCCGAGGTGGTGGAGAAGATCCGCGCCGCCACCGGCCTCGAGGACCCCGACATCCTCTACGGCATCACCTACGAGCCCCGGGCCAGCGACGAGCTCCGGGTCATCCTTATCGCCTCCGGCTTCAACGACGCCGCCCCGGTCGGCTACGCGGCCCGGGGCCTGGAGGTCCCCAAGAGCCCCGAGCTGGCCGACTACGAGATCCCCGCCTTCATCCGCTACGGCGACGGCTGAGCCCTAGCCCAGCCGGTCGTAGGGGGGCACGCTGAGGTACTTGTAGCCGTAGTCCGGGCTCACGGTGGCGACCCTCCGCCCCGGCCCCAGCTCCCGGGCGAGCCTCAGGGCGGCGGCCAGGTTGGCCATCGAGGACGGACCCAGGAACAACCCCTCCTCCCGGGCGAGCCGGAGCCCCAGCGGGAAGGCCTCGGCCTCCTCCACCGCCAGCACCCCGTCGAGCAGGTCGGGGTCGAGGTTCTTGGGCAGGAAGCCGGGGCCCATCCCCATGAAGCCGTGGCCCTTTCCGCTCGCTTCGCCGTCGGCGAGCACCGGCGCCCCGGCCGGCTCGACGGCGAAGAGCCGGACCCCGGGGTCCTGCTCCTTCAGGTAGCGGCCCACCCCGGTGAGGGTGCCGCCGGTGCCGTAGCCGTAGACGAAGGCGTCGATCCGCCCCTCCAGGGCCTGCCAGAGCTCGGGGCCGGTGGTGCGGTAGTGGCCCTCGGGGTTGGCGGGGTTTTCGAACTGGTTAAGCACCACCCCGCCCTCGGCCTCGGCGATCCGGTAGGCCTCGGCGGTGGCCGCCGGCATCCGGCCCTCGGGCGGGGTGAGCACCAGCTCGGCGCCGTAGGCCCTTAGGATCCGCTTCCGCTCCTCGCTCATGCTGGCCGGCATGGTGAGCACCAGCCGGTAGCCCCGCACCGCCGCCAACAGGGCCAGGGCGATGCCGGTGTTGCCCGAGGTCGGCTCCACGATCAGCTGCCCCCGGCCGGGCACCAACCGCCCCTCCTCCTCGGCCCGGCGGAGCATGAAGAGGGCCGGCCGGTCCTTGACCGAGCCGCCGGGGTTTTGGCCCTCGAGCTTGACCCAGACCTCGGCCGACTCCGGCGCCACCAGGCGGGCGAGCCGCACGGTGAGGGTGCCCCCGATACCCAGGTCGATCCTCATCCTTCCCCTCCCGGCTCGACTATACTTGGGGTACTTCCCCTGGAAGGGAAGGGAGCACTGGATGAAGGTAGAAAAGGACAAGGTCGTCACCGTGAAGTACACCCTCCGCGTCGACGGAGAGGTGGTGGACCAGGGGGAGCTCCCCTACCTGCACGGCCACGGGCAGATCATCCCCGGGCTGGAGGAAGCGCTGGAGGGCCACCAGGAGGGCGAGACCGTGCGGGCGGTGGTCCCCCCCGAGAAGGCCTACGGCCAGCCCAACCCGGAGGGGGTGCAGGTGGTGCCCCGCTCAGCCTTCCCCGAGGGGAGCGAGGTGGCGGTGGGGGAACAGTTCTACGCCCAGGACCAGAGCGGGCAGCCGATGCCCTTCACCATCACCAAGGTCGAGGGGGAGGACGTCACCATCGACTTCAACCACCCCCTGGCCGGCAAGACCCTGGAGTTCGAGGTCGAGATCGTCGGGGTCCGGGACGCGACCCCCGAGGAGCGGGCCCACGGCCACGCCCACGGCCCCGAGGGCCACGCCCACTGACCGAGGCCGTGCCCGCGCCCCCGGCCCCCGGCCGGGGGCCGACCATTAGTATGGGGACGTGCCTCCAATCGCGACCTTCTCCCTCGTCGCCCGCGACCCCGACAGCGGCGACCTCGGGGTCGCGGTGGCCAGCAAGTTCCTGGCGGTGGGGGCGGTGGTGCCCCA
>JALSRQ010000046.1 GCA_026984675.1 Thermaceae bacterium | reverse complement strand
CCGTCCCGGGCGGCTTACCTTCGGCGAGCGGATCGAGGGGTTCGCTCCCGGCCCCGCCCCCCGCCGCTACCTGCTCCCGGGCTTTATCGACCTCCACGTGCACGGCGGCGACGGCGCCGACGCCATGGAGGGGGAGGCGGCGGTGCGGAGGCTCGCCCGCTTCCACGCCCGGCACGGCACCACCGCCCTGCTCGCCACCACCGTCACCGCCCCCGAGGGCGACCTGGAGCGGGCCCTCGCCGGCATCGAGTCGGTGCGGAGGCGCCGGGGACGCGGCGAGGCGCGGGTGCTCGGGGCCCACCTCGAGGGCCCCTGGATCAGCCCGAAAAGGCTCGGGGCCCAGCCGCCCTACGCCCGCCCCGCCGACCCCGCCGAGGCGGAACGGCTCCTCGCCCGCGCCCGCGTGGGGGCGGTGACGCTCGCCCCCGAGGTCGAGGGGGGACTTGAGCTGGTCCGCTTCCTGGCCGCGCGGGGGGTGCGGGTCCAGGTCGGCCACACCGCCGGCGGCCTCGAGGACGCCCGCGCCGCCCTCGAGGCCGGGGCCGCCGGCTTCACCCACTTCTTCAACGCCATGACCGGCCTCCACCACCGGGCCCCTGGGGTCGTGGGGGCGGGTCTCCTTTATGCTCGGTTTGCCGAAGTGATCGCCGACGGGCTCCACGTCGCCCCCGAGGCGGTGCGGCTGCTTTTTAAGAACGTCCCCGGCGCCTACGTGGTCACCGACGCGGTGGCGGCGGCGGGCCGGCCCGACGGGCGCTACCCCCTGGGCCGCTACCGGGTGGAAAAGCGGGGCGAGGGGGTGTTCCTGGAGGACGGCACCCTGGCCGGCAGCACGCTCACCATGGACCGGGCGCTCAGAAACCTGGTCGCCTGGGGGCTTTCCCTGGAGGAGGCGGCCGTCCGGCTCTCCAGGCTCCCCGCCGCCTACCTGGGGCTGGCCGACCGGGGGAGCCTGGAGGTCGGCCAGCGGGCGGACATCGTGGTGCTCTCCGAGGCGCTGGAAGTGGAGGAGGTCTATGTCGAAGGCGAACGGGTCCACCCCTAGGATGCTCGCCGAGGCCCTCGAGGCCCCGACGGCGGTCGAGCGGCTTCTCCGTGAGAACGGCCCCGAGGCCCGCGACCTCGGCCGCTTCCTGGCCCGGAAGGCCCCGCCCTTCGCCTTCACCGTGGCCCGGGGCAGCTCGGACCACGCCGCCACCTACGCCCGGTACCTGATGGGGAGCGCCGGGGTCTTCGCGGGGTCGTTTCCCCCCAGCCTCTTTAGCCTCTACCGGGCACCGGTCGCGCTTTTGGGGGCGTTGGGGCTCTTTTTTAGCCAGTCGGGGAAAAGCCCGGACCTCCTCGAGGCCGCCCGCCAGGCCCGCGGCCGGGGAGCCCTCACGGTGGCCTTCACCAACGACGAAAAAAGCCCCCTCGCCGCCGCCGCCGAGGTCGTCCTCCCCCTCCACGCCGGCAAGGAGCGGGCGGTCGCCGCCACCAAGACCTTCCTCGCCGAGCTCGCCGCCTTCCTGCAGCTCGTCGCCCACTGGCGCCGGGACCGGGCGCTCCTGGAGGCGCTCGAGCGCCTGCCGGAGGTCCTCGAGGCGGCGGCCCGGGCGGAATGGCCCCGCTTCCTCGAGGTCCTGGCCGGGGCCGAGCACGCCTTCGTCCTCTCCCGGGGCCCGGCCTACGCCGCCGCCCAGGAGGCCGCCCTCAAGCTCAAGGAGGCCGCCGAGCTCTTCGCCGAGGGCTTTTCCGCCGCCGAGTTTTTGCACGGGCCGGTGGCGCTTCTCGAGCCCGGCTTCCCGGTGCTGGTGCTGGCCCCCGAGGACGTGGCCCTGGAGGGCGTGCGAGCGGTCGCCGAGGACCTCGTCCAAAAGGGGGCGGCCCTCCTTTGGGCGGGGGCCGAGCCGGGGCCGGGGGAGCCGCTCGCCGTTCCCGCCGCGCCCCACCCCTACGCCGCCCCCCTCGTCCTCACCCAGGCCTTCTACCCCAGCGCGGCCCGGCTCGCCCTGGCCCGGGGAAACGACCCCGACCGGCCCCGGAACCTAAAAAAGGTCACCCGTACGGTCTAGGCCGCGTGCTAGACTGGACCCCACCCATGGACTGGGACTATGCGGCGGCCTTCTCCCGCAACCTCGGCCTGGTCGGCGAGGCCGAGCAGGAGCGGCTGCGCCGGGCCACGGTGGCGATCGCCGGGGCCGGAGGGATGGGCTCGGCCCACGCCCTTACCCTGGCCCGGCTGGGGGTCGGGGGCTTTACCATCGCCGACCCCGACGTCTACGAGCTCGCCAACTTCAACCGCCAGGCCGCCGCCGAGCTCGGCACCCTGGGGCGGAACAAGGCCGAGGCCACGGCGGCGATGATCCGCCGCATCAACCCCGAGGCCCGGGTGCGGGTCCTCCCCGAGGCGGTGGGCCCGGACAACGTGGCCGAGTTCCTCGCCGGCGCCGACCTGGCGATGGACGGCCTCGACACCTTCGCCATCGAGGCCCGCCGGCTGCTGATGCGCGCCGCCCGCCAGCGGGGGCTGGCGGTGGTCTCGGCGGGGCCGATCGGCTTCGGCACCGCCTGGTTCGTCCAGGACCCCGAGGGGATGGACTTCGACCGCTTCCTGGGCCTCGGCGAGGAGGAACCGGTCGAGCAGGTCCTCCGGTTCCTCGCCGGCATCGCCGGGCAGGGCCCCCACCTCCGCTACCTCGAGAGCCGGCGGGTCGATGCCGAGACCGGGGCCGCCCCCTCGGCCGGGCTGGCGGTGGCGGTGGCCGCCGGGGCCGCCGCCGCCGAGGCGTTGAAGCGCCTGCTCGGCCGGGGCCCCCGGAGGGGGCTGCCCTGGCTCTTTCACTTCGACCCCTACGCCCACCACTTCCGCCGTTACTACCGGCCGCTGGGCGGGCGCGACCCCCTCTTTCGCCTGCGCCTTTGGGTGGTGCGCCGCCTGTTGCCGGGGGTCCGGAAGCGGGTCGAGGCGGGCCTTTCCGAACGTTAGCCAACGTGCCCCGGCTCACCGCCTTTCCTCCCGGGCGGCGGCTAGAGTCCGGTATGGGCTTCGATAAAACCCGGTTGCGTATTCTCATCCTGCCTCCCGAAGTTCGGCGGAGGGTGGTCCCGCTTTCCGCCCTGGTCGCGGGGCGGCACCCCGGACGCCGGCGGGCCGACGCGGGCACCGTCTTCCTCTCCGCCGGCCTGGCCGGCACCGAGCCGGTGGTGGCCCGGCGGCTTTTCGAGGTTCTTGGAGGAGGGGGTTATGGTTCGGGTTCATAGGATCCAGCACGTGGCGCTCGCCAGCCGGGACGTGGCCGCCGCCCACCGGTTCTACGCCGGGCAGCTCGGGCTCCCGGTAGGGAACTTCGACCCGGAGGAGGGGCTCCTGGCGCTTCGGCTCGCCGACGGCTTCGTCCTCCGCTTCGAGGCGGGGCCGGCCCCGGGGGTGCGGTTTTTGGGGCTGGAGCTCGAAAGCTTTGAGGCGGTGGACCGGGCCTTCCGGCGGTTTTCGGACCGGGTCGCCCTCGACCTGCGGGCGCGCTACCGGGACCGGCCCGGGCCCTACGGGTTCTTCCTCGAGGACCCGGACGGCTACCGGGTCAAGCTCTTCAAGTACGGCCCCCGCCACGGGCGCGCCAGGCCGACCGCGGGCCGGAAGGAGGCAGGGCGGCGGCTAGCCTTCCTGGTGCTCCACACCCCCGACATCGAAGGCATGAAGGCCTTCTACCAGGGGCTCGGCCTCAAGGTGCACGCCGATTACGGCATGTGGGTCGAGTTCGAGACCGGCCCCGCCACCCTCGCCCTGCACCAGGCGGAAGGCGGGGAGGCCACCCGGGGCGCGGGGATCTTTCTCGAGGTGGGGGACGTGGACGCCCTCTACCACGAGCT
>JALSRQ010000045.1 GCA_026984675.1 Thermaceae bacterium | reverse complement strand
ACTCTTTGAACTCCCTCAGCATAACGGGGCCATTCTACACGAACTTTAAAAAAGCGCCGGGCCGAGATGACCCGGCGCCGGGAGCCCGTTCGGCCTACATGTGCTCGATCAGCGCCTGACCGAACTCGCTGGTCTTGAGGAGCTTCGCCTCCCGGCCCTCGGCCACCATCAGGCGGTGGAAGTCGTAGGTCACCAGCCCCTCCTTGATGGTCGCCTCCATGGCCCGGACGATTTTGTCGGCCGCCTCCCGCCAGCCCATGTACTGCAGCATCATCACCCCCGAGAGGATCAGCGAGCTGGGGTTCACCTTGTCCTGGCCGGCGTACTTGGGGGCGGTGCCGTGGGTGGCCTCGAAGACCGCGTGGCCGGTCTGGTAGTTGATGTTGGCCCCGGGGGCGATGCCGATGCCGCCGACCTGGGCGGCGAGGGCGTCGGAGATGTAGTCGCCGTTGAGGTTCATGGTGGCGATGACGTCGTACTCGGCCGGACGGGTGAGGATCTGCTGCAGGAAGTTGTCGGTGATGACGTCCTTGATCACGATCTCCTCGCCGGTCTCGGGGTGCTTCATCACCTGCCAGGGCCCGCCCTCCAGGGGCTCGGCGCCGAACTTCTCGCGGGCGAGCTCGTAGCCCCAGTTCCGGAAGGCGCCCTCGGTGTACTTCATGATGTTGCCCTTGTGGACCAGGGTGACGCTCTTGCGGCGTTCCTGGATGGCGTAGCGGATCGCCGCCTCGACCAGCCGGCGGGTGCCCTCGCGGCTCACCGGTTTGAGCCCCAGCCCCGAGGTCTCGGGGAAGCGGATCTTGGCGTACTCCTCGGGGAAGTTCTCCTTGAGGAAGCCGAGGAGCTTTTCTTGCCCCTCGCTCTCGGCCGGCCACTCGATCCCGGCGTAGATGTCCTCGGTGTTCTCCCGGAAGATCACCATGTCCACCAGCTCGGGGTGCCGGACCGGGCTGGGCACCCCCTCGAAGTAGCGGACCGGCCGCACGCAGGCGTAGAGGTCGAGCCGCTGGCGGATCGCCACGTTGATCGAGCGGATCCCGCCCCCGATCGGGGTGGTGAGGGGGCCCTTGATGGCCACCAGGTACTCGCGGATGGCCTCGAGGGTCTCCTCGGGCAGCCAGACCTCCTCGCCGTAGACGCGGTTGGCCTTCTCGCCGGCGTAGACCTCCATCCAGGCGATCTTCCGCTTGCCTCCGTAGGCCTTCTCCACCGCCGCGTCGAAGACCGGTTGGGAGGCCTTCCAGATGTCGGGGCCGGTGCCGTCGCCCTCGATGAAGGCCACGATGGGGTGGTCGGGGACCACCAGCTCGCCGTTTTCGATCCGGATCTTCTCGCCCCAGTCGGGAACTTGGACCTTCTTGTCCATGCCTCACGCCTCCGCTACCCAAGATACCGGCTTCCGGGGGGCAGCTGTCCCGCCCGGGCCTCCTCGAAGCCGCGGGCGTTGTAGAGGAAGTGGGCCAGGACCCCGGGCAGGAGCGAGCCGGTGAGGGCGAAGACGAGGGCGAAGGCGACCCCGGCCAGGAAGACGTACACCGGGTAGCCCCAGGCCCGGCGGTCGGGCACCGGGTGGAAGAGGGCGAAGACCAGCGCCGAGAGCCCCACCGCCGCCGGCGCCCCCGCCAGCCGGGCGAACAGGGTGTAGAGGAAGCCGCGGAAGAAGACCTCCTCGGCCAGGGCGCTGGCGGCCGCCAGGGCCAGGGCGGCCCCCTCGGGGATGCCGCCGGCGGCCCGGCGGAGCAGGGCCTCGCTGGCCCGGGCGGTGTCCGGGAAGGCGCGCTGTAAGAGCTCCTCCAGCCCCAGCAGGCCGAAGTAGAGCAGGAAGAAGGCGAGGGCGTCGCGGTAGGGGTGGTAGCTGGCGACCGGCGGCACCCCCAGCGCCGCCATCCCCGCCGCCCCCAGCGCCAGGGCCAGCCCCTCCAGGAGGAGGAGGGCCCTAACCAGCCGGGGCACGGTCCTCCACCGAGAGCCGGAGCCGGAACCGGCGGCCGGCGCCGGGCGCGAGCTGGGCGGGAAACCCGATCGCCAGCGCCCGCCCCCGCCGGCGGTAGCGGAAGGGCCGGGGGGCGGCGAGGGTGAGGCCGAGCTCGGGGAGGGCCAGGGTCGCGTCCTCCCCCTCGGCGTCGGGGGCCTCGGCGGCCAGGGCGAACTCGACCCAGAAGGTCCCGGCCTCGGGCCGCGAGCGGCCCAGGCCGAGCCGCCACTCGAGGTCGAGCCCCGGGGCCTTGGGCCGCAGCCGCAGGGTGGTCTTGAGGGCGTAGCCGTCCGCCTCGGCGTAGAGGTGGACGCGGTCGCGGTACTTGCTGGCCTCGAAGGGCAGCGCCCCGAAGTCGAAGGCCCCGCCGCCCTCCCGCTGCCAGCGGGCCCCCAGGCTCCGCCCCCCGAGCAGCGGCCGCTCCCCCTCGCGGACGTCGAGGGCGAACAGCCGGCCGCCCTCGGCGGGGCGGAGGTAGAGGTTCAGGGTGTGGCTCTCCACCACCACCTCGGCGAAGCCGTCGGCGTCCATGTCGTAGAGCTCGATCTCCAGCCAGGCGTACTTGCGGGGGTCGCAGAGGTTCTCGGCGGCCAGGAGCTGGCGCCAGGCGTAGGCCCAGGCGGCGGGGTCCCGGCCCCGGTAGGCGGGCCCCCACTGGCCGCGGTAGAGCCGCTGGTAGGCGGCCTCGGGGGGGCGGTGGGCCTCCTCGAGCTTGTCCGAGACCCAGCGCATCTTGGCGAAGAGGTCGGCGGCGGCCGGGTTTTGCCGGGGGAGCAGGCGGGGATGGGCGGCGCCCCGGACGTAGGCGGCGGGGAAGGGGGCCCGGGGGCGGCGGGGCCCCTCGATCACCCGGTACCCGTCCCCCTCCGGGCGGTAGGGGAGGAGCCAGACCCCGCGGTCCTCCAGGCCGGCGTAGGCCGGTTCGGCAAGCGCCGCCTGGGGCAGGAGGGCGTAGGTGTAGCCCTCCTCGGCCAGGGTGGGGACGAGGGTCAGGTCGAAGGCGCCGTCGGGCAGGAAGGCCCCCTGGACCTCGACCCCGAAGCGCTCCTCGAGGAGGTCGGCCATGTCGGAAAGCTGCCAGGCGGCGTCGCGCTCGGGGAGCAGGGGCAGGTAGGGGGAGTAGAGGCCGCCCCCGAGCAGCTCCAGCCGGCCGCCCGCCGCCCGCTCGGCGATCGCTTCGGCGGCCGGTTCGTCGAGGGCCTCGATCAGGAACCCGGAGAGGTAGACCCAGGCCCCCTCGGGCCAGGCGGGAAGCTCCCGCCCGACCCGGCGGGCGGCGGCCTCGGCCTCGCCGGGTCCGGCGTCGTAGACGAGGAGCGGTCGCATCCCTCCCCAGGTTATTCCCCGCCCGGGTCGGGGGGCGTGGCGAAACCGTCCTCGAGGCCGAGCCCACCGCGGATCGCCCGCCCGGCGGCGGCGCGCTTCGCGGCGGGCCGGGGAGCCCCCGGGCGCGCCGGTGGGCTCAGGGTCGAGGGGGCGAGCGCCCGGGCGGCCTCACCGCCGCTCCTCGCCGACGATCCGGCCGTCCTCGAGGCGGATCACCCGATCCACGTGGGCGAGCAGCCGGGGGTCGTGGGTCGCGAAGAGGAAGGTGATCCCGGCCTCCCGGTTCAGGCGGCGCATCAGCTCGATCAGGGCCAGGCCGTTCTTCGAGTCCAGGTTGGCGGTGGGTTCGTCGGCCAGCACCACCGCCGGCCGGGCGGCCAGCGCCCGGGCCACCGCCACCCGCTGCTGCTGGCCGCCGGAGAGCCGGTTGGGCCGGCGGTGGGCGAGCTCGGCGATCCCCAGGGCACTTAGGGCCCCCATCGCCCGGGCCCTTTGCTCCCGGCGGGGCACCCCCCGCAGCTCGAGGACGAAGGCGGCGTTCTCCAGCGCGGTGAGCACCGGGATCAGGTTGTAGGC
>JALSRQ010000044.1 GCA_026984675.1 Thermaceae bacterium | reverse complement strand
AAAAGCGCCCCCAAGAAGGCGAAGAACGGCACCGTGAGGCCGCTCCCGACCCGGATCCACTCGGCGTAGGCGGGGCTCAGGCGGCCCTCGAGGACCAGCCCCACCGCCGCCCCGAAGGCGGCCCCGGCGGCGGTGCCCATCAGGTAGGGGTCGGCCAGCGGGTTCTTAAAGAGCCCCTGGTAGGCCGCCCCCGAGACCCCGAGGGCGGCCCCCACCAGCATCGCCCCCAGCACCCGGGGCAGCCGGAGGTCGAAGACGATCGGATCCTGACCGGGGTGCAAGAGGCCGCCGACCACCGCGGGCCAGGGAAGGGGCACCGAGCCCACCGCCACCCCCAGCAGGAGGGCGGCGAGCAGGAGGCCGAAAAGCCCCGCCCAGACCCAGGCCCGCGGCATCGGCTACCTCAGAACCTCGGGGTGGATGCAGCGGATCAGGACCCTAAGGCCCTCGGCCACCCGGGGGCCGGGGCGGTGGACGACGTCGGTCTCGGCCTTGGTCAGCTCGCAGACCCGGCGGTCCCGCACCGCCCGGATCCCCGCCCAGCCGGGGCGGGCCTTGATCTTGGCGTAGGTCACCCCGTAGGGGGCGTCGCCGAGGACGATCACCTCGGGGTTCTTGGCGACCACCAGCTCGGGGCTGATCTTGGGGAAGAGCCCGAGGTTCCTCGGGATGATGTTCCTCCCCCGGGCCTTTTGGATCAGCACCCCGATGAACGAATCGGGGCCCACCGTGTAGGGGGTGGCGTCGATCTCGTAGTAGACGGTGGGGCGGGTCTTGGACTTGGCCGCCTTCGACTCCAGGGCGTAGACCTGGGCCCGGATGCGGGCCACCAGGGCCTCGGCCTGGGCCTCGCGGCCGACCAGGCGGCCGAGCTCGCGGGCGGTCTTGAAGATGTCGTCGTAGGTCTCGGTCTTGACCACGAACACCGGGATCCCCACCCGGGCGAGGGCGGGGGCCAGCTTGCCGTAGGGGGAGGCGATCACCAGGTCGGGCTTGAGGGCGACGATCTTCTCGACGCTGGGATTGTAGAGCCCGCCCAGCTTGGGGAGCTTTTTGACCGCCTCGGGCCAGTTCGAGAAGTCGTCGGTGCCGACGATCCGGTCGCAGGCGCCGAGGGCGCAGAGGGTCTCGGTGGCCGACGGCAGCATGACGACGATCCGCCGGGGCTCGCGATCGAGCCGAACCCGGTGGCCGAGGTCGTCGGTCGCCGTGAGGGGGTAGGAGGCCGCCAGGGCCAGACCCAAGAGCCAGAGAACCCAGATCCAACGCGTACGCATTGCCAACCACCTCCCGTTTCCAGGCCGCCCCGGAGGTGGGGAAAGGAAGCACCCCACCGGGGAATCGGTGGGGTGGAAGGCACGCGCTTCGAACCCCCCTTTTCCCCTCTTCCGCGAGAGGTGCCCGGGGCGGGGACCCCAGGGCTCCCCTGGCAGGTATTCGGGCTTCCGGGCAGGACGCGGGGCAAAACGAGCGACCCGGTTACCGTTGCGGGACAGCGCCGGACTTTCACCGGACTTCCCCACTTTAAGCCTGGGCTACGCGCGCCAGGCACCAGGGGCCTCGAGTGGGCGACCTTGGCGCCCCCTAACGGGGGACGCCCCCAGCCTAGCACCGCGCGGCCTTCCTTGACAGCCCCCCGCCCGCTTCCTAAGATGGTTGGTGCGCGTCGGACGCCGGGATGGCGGAATTGGTAGACGCGCTAGCTTGAGGGGCTAGTGGGCGGTTAGCCCGTAGGGGTTCAAGTCCCCTTCCCGGCACCAACAGGACCCCCCCGAGAACGGGGGGTCCCTTTGCTAAAATGGTCCCGAGAGGCCGGGATCCCCTCCCCTGGTATCCAAAGCCATGCCCGAGGTTACCGTCGACACCCTGTGGGAGGCGCTTCGTCCCAAGATCGGCTACCTGGGCCCCGAGGCCCAGGCCGAGGTGCGGGACGCCCTCGCCTTCGCCTACCGGGCCCACCAGGGCCAGAAGCGGCGGAGCGGCGAGCCCTACATCACCCACCCGGTGGCGGTGGCGGGGATCCTGGCCGAGCTCCGCATGGACAAGGAGAGCCTCGAGGCCGGCCTCCTCCACGACACGGTGGAGGACACCGAGGTCACCTTCGAGGCGATCGAGGCGCGGTTCGGCCCCGGGGTGCGGCGGATCGTCGAGGGCGAGACCAAGGTCTCCAAGCTCCCCAAGCTGGCCGAGCGGTTGGAGGACGAGCAGGCCGAGAACCTCCGCCAGATGTTCATCGCCATGACCGAGGACGTGCGCATCGTGATCGTCAAGCTCGCCGACCGCCTCCACAACATGCGCACCCTCGCCTACATGCCGCCCGAGAAGCAGGAGCGGATCAGCCAGGAGACGCTGGAGATCTTCGCCCCCCTGGCCCACCGGCTGGGGATCGGGCAGATCAAGCTGGAGCTCGAGGACCTGGCCTTCCGCTACCTCCACCCCGCCGAGTACCGGGCCCTAAAAAAGCGCCTGGAGGCCCACCGGGCGATCCGCCAGGAGGTGGTCGAGCGGGCCCGGGCCCGGATCGAGCGCCTGCTGGCCGCCGATCCCTTCCTCGCCCAGGTGCTAGCGGGCTACACGGTCGCCGGCCGCACCAAGCACCTCTACTCGATCTGGCGGAAGATGCGGCGCGACCAAAGGAGCCTGGAGCAGATCTACGACCTCCTGGCCCTCCGGATCGTGCTCGAGCCCAAGGACGAGGCCGCCCTCGGCAAGCAGGTCTGCTACCACGTGCTGGGACTCGTCCACCAGCTCTGGCAGCCGATCCCCGGCCGGATCAAGGACTACCTGGCGATCCCCAAGCCCAACGGCTACCAGAGCCTCCACACCACCGTGATCACCGAGGAGGGGACCCCGCTGGAAGTCCAGATCCGCACCCTGGAGATGCACCGGGTGGCCGAGTACGGGGTCGCCGCCCACTGGCTCTACAAGGAAGGGATCACCGACCCCCGCGAGGTCGAGCGCCGGATGGGGTGGATGCGGGCGATCCAGGAGTGGCAGGCGGAGTTCTCCAGCTCCCGCGACTTCGTCGAGGCGGTGGCCCGGGAGGTCTTCGGCAGCCGGGTCTTCGTGTTCACCCCCAAGGGCAAGGTGATCAACCTGCCCAAGGGGGCCACGGTGGTCGACTTCGCCTACCACATCCACACCGAGGTCGGCCACCGCATGATCGGGGCCAAGGTCAACGGGCGCATCGTCCCCTTCTCCTACGAGCTCGAGAACGCCGACATGGTGGAGATCATCACCGCCAAGAACGCCAGCCCCTCCAAGGACTGGCTGGCCTACGCCCGGACCCGCAGCGCCCGCCAGAAGATCCGCCACTTCTTCCGGGCCCAGGAGCGGGAGGAGGAGCTGGAGAAGGGGCGGCGGGCGCTGGAGCGCTACTTCAAGCGCCGGGGCCTTCCCTTCCCCCGGGAGTCCGAGCTGGAGCGGGCGGCGGCGGCGCTGTCCGGCCACCCCGCCCCCGAGGACCTCTTCCTGGCCCTGGCCCACGGGCGGGTGACCCCCCAGCAGGTGGCCCGGTTCCTCCGGCCTCGGCCGGAGCCGGCCCCCAAAAAGCCCAAGCCAACCCCGGAAAACCGGCTCCCGATCCGCCTTGCCGGCGACCTCAAGGCCCCCCTCAAGCTGGCCTCCTGCTGCCGCCCGGTGCGGGGCGACGCGATCCTCGGCTACGTCACCCGGGGCCGGGGGGTCACCGTCCACCGGGCCGACTGCCCCAACATGCGGCGCTTCCTGGCCACCGAGCCCGAGCGGGTGGTGGGGGCGGCCTGGGAGGAGGGACCGGGCAACTACCCGGTGGTCCTCCGGCTGGAGGCCGACGACCGCGCCGGTCTGCTCCGCGACGTGATGGACGTTTTCGCCGGGATGGGCAAGTCGGTCCGGGGGGCCGACACCCAGGTCAACGGGGCCACCGCCCGGATGCAGATCCGCTTCGACGTGCGCAACGAGGAGGAGCTCGCCCGCATCAAGGAGCGCCTGCTCAAGCTCCCGGAGATCCGCAAGGTGAGCCGGGCCTGACCGGGGCCCGACCGCCCCCCCGGTTCGCTCCGCCCTTATGCTAGGACCATGAGGACCCTGCGCGTCGAGGACCGGGGGCCGGTGCGGCTGGTTACCCTGGCCGACCCCGAGCGGCGGAACCCCCTGAGCCAGGCCCTGGTCGCCGAGCTCCTGGCCGCCCTCGAGGCGGCCGAACGCGACCCGGTGCGGGCGGTGGTGCTCACCGGCGAGGGACCGGCGTTCTCGGCCGGGGCCGACCTCGCCTACCTCGAGCGCCTCACCGAGCTCCCCGCCGAAGCCAACCTGGCCCACTCCGCCGAGCTAAGGGGGCTCTTCCACCGGATCTACACCTTCCCCAAGCCGGTGGTGGCGGCGGTCAACGGCCCGGCGGTGGCGGGGGGGGCGGGGCTGGTCCTGGCCTGCGACCTGGCGGTGATGGCCGAGGACGCCCGGATCGGCTTCACCGAGGTCAAGATCGGCTTCGTCGCCGCCCTGGTGGCGGTCCTCTTGGTCCGGCACGTCGGCGAGAAGCTGGCCCGGGAGCTCCTGCTCACCGGCGAGCTGATCCCCGCCCAGGAGGCCCACCGCATCGGGCTCGCCAACCGGGTGGTGCCCGGGGAGGAGCTCCTCCCGGCGGCGGTGGCCCTGGCCGAGAAGGCCGCCGGCGGCGCCCCCACCTCGATCCGGCTCACCAAGTCGCTGCTCGCCGAGCTCCCCGGCATGGGGCTGGGCGAGGCCTTCGCCTACGCCACCCTGGCCAACGCCTGGGCCCGCGAGACCGAGAACCTGAAGGAGGGCCTCCGGGCCTTCTTCGAAAAGCGCCGGCCGCGGTTTTGAGGCCTCCCCCCTTTTGGGGGTCGCCTTCCCGAGCCGCCGAGGGTAGGGTGAAAGGGTGCCCCTTCGGCTGATCGTGGCGCCGGTGCTGACTTCGCGGCACGGGTTCACCACCCGCCGCGGGGGGGTCTCGACCGGCCCCTACCGGAGCCTCAACCTCTCCCTCAAAGTCGGCGACGACCCCGCCCGGGTGGCCGAGAACCGGCGGCGGGTCCTCGCCCACTTCGGCCACCCCTCGCTGGCCGAGCTGGACCAGGAGCACGGGGCCGAGGTCGCGGTGGTCGGCGGACCCGGGCGCTACCGCGGGGACGCCCTGGTAACCGACACCCCGGGGCTTTTGCTCGGGGTCTCGGCCGCCGACTGCTACCCGTTGCTCCTCGAGGACCCCGCCTCCAAAGCGGTGGCCGCCGCCCACGCCGGCTGGCGGGGGGTGGCCGCGGGGGTGGTGGAGAACGTCGTCGCCGCCCTGGCCCGGCTGGGCGGGGGCGCCCCCGAGGGCTTCGTCGCCGCCCTGGGACCGGGGATCTGCGGGCGGTGCTACCAGGTGGGGCCGGAGGTGGTGGCCGCCGTCGGCGCCGAGAACGGGCGGCCCGACCCCGCCGCCCCCGGCCGCTTCCGTCTCGACCTGAGGGCGGCGATCGCGGCCCGCCTCCGGGGGCTCGGCCTGAACAGGATATGGGTCAGCGACCGCTGCACCTACGAGGACCCCGAGCTCTTCTCCTACCGCCGCCAGGGACCGCGGAGCGGGCGGATGTGGGGGCTCATCCAGAGGAGGGACGATGGCACCCTGTAGCCCCGACCTCGTCGCCCGCCGGCCCTGGGAGCTCGCCCCCGGGCGGCTCCGCGCCCTGGGGGTGCGGGGGGTCCTCCTTGACCTCGACAACACCCTGATCCCCTACGGCTACGAGGGGCCGGTCCCGGAGGAGGTCGCCGGCTGGCTGGCCGAGCTTCGCCGGGCGGGGATCGCCGCCGCCCTGGTCACCAACGCCCACCCCCGCCGATCCCTCCGCTGGGGGGCCAAGCTCGGGCTGCCGGCCCTGCCCTTCGCGGCCAAGCCGCTCCCCTTCGCGATCCACTGGGCGGCCCGGCGACTGGGGGTGCCGCGGCCGGGGCTCCTGCTGGTCGGCGACCAGGTCTTCACCGACCTCCTGGGCGGCCGGCTGGCCGGCGTCCGCACCGCCCTGGTCGAGCCGCTCAGCCCCCGGGAGCTCCCCCACACCGGGTGGTTACGGCGCCTCGAGCGCCGCTGCCGCGACCGCTACAATGGGAGCGGTTCCGCGATCGGGAGGACCGAGGAGAAGAGATGAGCACGCTGACCCTAACCGACAAGCGCCTGGGAGCCGCCCTGATCGAGGGGGGCTTCGTCTCCGACGAGGACCTGCAGCGGGCGCTGGAACGGCAGGCCACCGTGGGAGGACGGCTGGCCGACACCCTGGTCGAGATGGGCTTCCTCTCCGAGCGGAGGATCGCCCAGGCGATCGAGGAGAAGTTCGGAATCCCCCTGGTCGACCTCCACGAGCTCGAGATCCCCCCCGAGGTGCGGGCCCTCCTTCCCGCCGAACGGGCCAAGGAGCTCGAGGCCATCCCCTTCGCCCGCGAGGGCGAGAAGCTTCGGGTGGCCTTCACCGACCCCCTCGACAACCTCAAGATCGAGGAGGTCGAGGAGCTCACCGGCCTCGAGGTCGAACCCTACCAGGCGCTGCGCTCGGCCTTCCGCTACGCCCTGGCCAAGAACTACCCCGAGCTGGGGCTGGAGGTGCCGGAAAAGCCCAAGCCGATCCCCGAGGATCAGCTCCGCCTCGGCCGCTACCTGGTGGAGAAGGGCCTCATCAGCTCCCAGCAGCTGGAGCAGGCCCTGGCCGAGCAGGAGAAGACCGGCGAGCTTCTGGGCCGGATCCTCGCCCGCCGCGGCTGGGTGGACGAGCCGACCCTCTACCGGGCGATCGCCGAGAAGGAGGGCCTCCGCTTCCTGGAGGAAACCGACGACCTCGACCCCGACCCCGCGGTGGCCTCGCTCCTCCTTCGCTCCGACGCCCTGCGCTACCGGGCGATCCCGGTGGAGGAGAAACGCGGCAAGGTCACGGTGGTCCTCGGCGACCCCCGTTTCCGGCGGGAGGTCGAGGACCTGCTCAAGCGAAGGCTCCGCTTCCTGCTCACCCCCCCCGAGGCCTGGGACCGGCTCTTTAAGCGGGTCTACCCCGAGCGCCCGCGGCTTGGGGAAACCCTGGTCGAGTCGGGAAAGCTCGGCCGGGAGGAGCTCGCCGAGGCCCTCTTGGTGCAGTCCCGGCTCGGCAAGACCCGGCCCCTCGGCGAGATCCTGGTCGAGCTCGGCTTCGTCTCCGCCGAGGACGTCGAGGAGGCGCTCAAGCGCCAGCGGGCGGGGGGCGGCAAGCTCGAGGACACCCTGATCCAGACCGGCAAGATCAGCCCCGAGATGCTGGCCAAGTCGCTGGCCATCCAGCTCGGCTACCCCTACATCGACCCCGACGAGCAACCGCCGGACCCCCTCGCGGCCGAAGCGATCCCCGAGGCCGCCGCCCGCCGGTACACGGTCTTCCCCCACCACCTGGAGGACGGCCGCCTGGTGGTCCTGATGAAGGACCCCCGCAACATCTTCGCGATCGATGACCTCCGCATCCTCACCGGCAAGGAGATCCAGCCGGCGGTGGCCACCGAGGAGAAGATCACCAAGCTGATCGAACGCTACTACGGAGCGACCGGCGACCTCTCCGAGCTGGCCAAGGAGCTCGCGGCCGGGGGACCGACCGAGGAGGAAACCGAGGAGAGCGCCCTCGACGACAACGCGGTGGTCCGGCTGGTCAACCAGATCATCCGCGAGGCCTACCTCCAGGAGGCCTCCGACATCCACGTCGAGCCCCGCGAGGACCACGTCCTGGTTCGCATCCGGGTCGACGGCGCCCTCCGCGAGTACACCAAACTCCCCAAGAGCGCGGCCAACGCGGTGATCGCCCGCATCAAGATCATGGGCCGGCTCAACATCGCCGAAAAGCGCCTGCCCCAGGACGGCAGGGTCCGGTTCAAGGACCGCTCGATCGACGTCGACCTCCGCCTCTCGACGATCCCCACCGTCTACGGCGAAAAGGCGGTGATGCGCCTCCTGCGCAAGGCTGCCGAGATCCCCGAGATCGAGCAGCTCGGCTTCGCCCCCGACACCCTGGAGAAGTTCAAGGAGGTCATCTCCAAGCCCTACGGGATCTTCCTGATCACCGGCCCCACCGGGTCCGGTAAGTCGTTCACCACCTTCTCGATCCTGAAGCGGATCTCCACCCCCGACAAGAACACGATGACGGTCGAGGACCCGGTGGAGTACGAGATCCCGGGGATCAACCAGGTCCAGGTGAACCCCCAGGCCGGGCTCGACTTCGCCAAGGCCCTCCGGTCCTTCCTGCGGCAGGACCCGGACATCATCATGGTCGGCGAGATCCGCGACACCGAGACCGCCAAGATCGCGGTCGAGGCCGCCCTCACCGGCCACCTGGTGATCGCCACCCTGCACACCAACGACGCCGCCGGGGCGGTCACCCGCCTCGACGAGATGGGGGTCGAGCTCTTCAACATCTCGGCCTCGCTGATCGCGGTCTTGGCCCAGCGGCTCGTGCGCAAGGTCTGCGACCACTGCAAGGTCGAGGTCGAGCCCGACCCCGAGGTAATGGCCCGGCTCGACCTCAAGCCCGAGGACCTCAAAGGCGCCACCCTCTACCGCGGGGCCGGCTGCGAGCGCTGCAACGGCACCGGCTACAAGGGTCGCTACGCGATCCACGAGCTGCTGGTCATCGACGACGAGATCCGAAAGGCCATCGTCGAGGGCAAGTCGGCCACCGAGATCAAGGAGCTCGCCCGTCGGCGGGGCATGAAGACCCTGCGCGAGGACGGCATCCGAAAGGCCCTCCAGGGCATCACCACCCTGGAGGAGGTCATGGCCCGGACCATCGAGTAAGGAGGACCCTATGGCGGAACTGGACATCGTTGACCTTTTGAAGCTGGCCAAGCGAAGGGGGGCATCCGACCTGGTGATCACCGTGGGCGTGCCCCCCATGCTCAAGATCGACGGGGAGTTCGTCCCCACCGAGCATAAAAAGCTCACCCCCCAGGAGACCCGACGGCTGATGTACGCGGTGATGGACGAGAAACAGCAGCGGGTCTTCGAGGAACAGCGCGAGCTCGACTTCTCCTTCAGCCTCCCCGGCGAGGGGCGGTTCCGCATCAACGTCTTCCACCAGCGCGGTTCGGTCGGGGGGGTGATGCGGGTGGTCCCCGACCTCGACAAGACCTTCGAGGAGCTCGGTCTCCCCAAGATCATCGCCGAGCTGGCGCTCAAGCCCCGGGGCCTCTTCTTGGTCACCGGGCCCACCGGATCGGGGAAGTCGACCACGCTGGCGGCGATGATCGACTACATCAACCAAAACCGCCGCTGCCACATCGTCACCATCGAGGACCCGATCGAGTTCTTCCACGCCCACAAGCTGGCAATCGTCAACCAGCGGGAGGTCGGGGCCGACACCCCGAACTTCGCCAAGGCGCTGAGGAGCGTGCTCCGCCAGGCCCCCGACGTCATCATGGTCGGCGAGATGCGCGACCTGGAGACGATCAGCATGGCGATCACCGCCGCCGAGACCGGCCACCTGGTGCTCGCCACCCTCCACACCAACTCCGCCCCCGAGACCGTGGACCGCATCGTCGACGCCTTCCCCCACGCCCAGCAGGCCCAGGTGCGGGTGCAGCTCTCCAACAACCTGGTCGGGGTGCTCACCCAACAGCTCCTCCCCCGGATCGACGGCAACGGCCGGGTGCTGGCCTACGAGTTGATGGTGGCGACCCCGGCGGTGCGGGCGCTGATCCGCGAGGGCAAGAGCCACCAGCTGACCAGCGTGATCCAGACCGGCGGTCAGCATGGGATGATCACCATGGACGCCCACCTGGCCGACCTCTACAAGAAGCGGATCATCAGCTACGAGGTGGGCCTGGCCCGGGCGGTCGACTCCAAGGAGTTCACCCGGCTGGCCGGGGCCGCCCCCGCCGGCGCCGCCCGCCGCTGAGCCGGGCGTTTCCCGGCGTATGATGGGCCCGTATGCCGGGGATCGCGATCATTGGGGCCCAGTGGGGCGACGAGGGAAAGGGTAAGGTCACCGACGCCCTGGTCGAGAGCGCCGACTACGTGGTCCGCTACCAGGGCGGGGCCAACGCCGGCCACACGGTGGTGGTGGGCGAGGAGGTCTTCAAGCTCCACCTTCTCCCCACCGGGGCGATCCACCCCCACGCGGTGAGCGTGCTGGCCGACGGCATGGTGATCGACGCGCTGGCCTTCGACGAGGAGCTCCGGGCCCTTAAGGCCCGCGGCTTCGATCCCCAGATCCGGGTCTCCGAGCGGGCCCACCTGGTGCTTCCCCACCACAAGCACGTCGAGTCGCGGAAGAACTTCGTCGGCACCACCGGCCGCGGCATCGGCCCCGCCTACGCCGACCGGGCGCGGCGGATCGGCATCCGGGTCGGCGACCTCATGGATCGGGCGGTGCTTAAGGAGCGGGTCGGCGTGCTGCTCGAGGCCAAGCCCAACTCCACCCGGGCGGTGGGCTGGACCGACGTCGGGGCCGCCCTCCGCGACCTGGAACCGATGCGCGAGGTCCTCGCCCCCTACGTCGCCGACACCGGGGCCCTGCTCCGAAAGGCCCACGCCCGGGGCAAGCGAATCCTCTTCGAGGGGGCCCAGGGCACGATGCTCGACCTCAACTACGGCAGCTACCCCTACGTCACCAGCTCCCACCCCACCGTGGGCGGCATCCTGGTGGGGACCGGGCTCTCCCACAAGGCGATCCAGAAGGTCTACGGGGTGGCCAAGGCCTACGCCACCCGGGTGGGCCACGGCCCCTTCCCCACCGAGATCACCGGCCCGCTGGCCGACGCGCTGCGGGAGAAGGGCGGCGAGTACGGGGTGACCACCGGCCGTCCCCGGCGGGTGGGCTGGCTCGACGCCGCCCTGCTCCGCTACGCCGCCCAGGTCAACGGCATGGACGGGCTGGTCCTCACCAAGCTCGACGTCCTCTCGGGGTTCGAGCGGGTGAGGATCGCGGTGGCCCACGAGGACGGCGCCCCGGTCTACGAGGAGCTGCCGGGCTGGGGCGACCTCGCCGGCGTCCGTCGCCGCGAGGACCTGCCGGAAAACCTGCTGGCCTTCGTCGCCCGGGTCGAGGAGCTGGTGGGGGTCCCGGTGGTGATGTTCTCCACCAGCCCCCGGCGGGAGGACACCTTCGGCGGCGTGAGCTGGGTGTAGCCCCCCAAACCGGGGGTCCCGGGCCGGCCGGGAGCGCCTATACTTGTAACCGTGCTCACCTGGCTCGACGTGCTGGCGCTCCTGACCGCCGCCGCCGCCACCGCGGTCGGCGCCCGCAAGGGGCTCGCCTTCCTGCTGGTCTTCCCCCTGGCCCTGGCCCTCTACCTCGCCGGGCTGCCCTGGCTGCCGCCCCTGGCCTGGCCGATCGCCGCCCTGGTCGCCGGCTTCCTGGCGGCCCAGACGGTCGGGCGGCTCTACTTCTACACCAGCGCGCTCTGGGAGAGCCTGCTTGGGGGCCTGGCCGGCCTGGCCTGGGGGGGGCTGCTGGCGGTGAGCCTCTGGACCGGCCTCCCCGCCGAGTTCTCGGTGGCCACCGGGGCCTACCGCTACCCCTCGCCGAAGCTCCCCCTGGTGGTGCAGGAGGCGGTGGCCAAGAGCCCCTTCGCCCTGCCCCTCTTCGACCTCATCCAACGCGAGCCGGTGCTCAAAAAGCTTTTGATCAACGCCAACCAGCCGCCCGGGCCGACCGCCCCGAAGGAAGCGTCAGCCGGCCAGTGAGCGGGCGAGCTCGACCCGCTCGAGGCTGATCGGCTTCTTCTTGCTCACCGCCTCGTGGAGGGGGGTGAGGGTGATCTCGCCCTCGACCTCGCCGATCATCACCCCGCTGGTCCCCTCGACCAGGGTACGGGCGGCCGCCGCCCCCAACCGGCTGGCCAGCACCCGGTCCTTGGCGGTGGGGCTGCCCCCCCGCTGGATGTGGCCGAGCACGGTGACCCGGGCCTCGAAGCCGGTGAGGCCGTGCACCGCCTTGAAGAGGGCCTGGGCCCCGCCGGGGTAGGCGCCCTCGGCGACCACGATGATCGAGGAGCGCTTGCCCTTCTTGAAGGAGGCGGTGATGGTCTCGGCGATCTCCTGAGGGCTCACCGGTACCTCGGGGAGGGCGATCACCTCGGCGCCGCCGGCGATCCCCACCTCCAGGGCGATGAACCCCGCGAACCGCCCCATCACCTCGATGAAGAAGACCCGCTCGTGGCTGGCGGCGGTGTCGCGGATGCGGTCGATCGCGTCCAGGGCGGTGTTGACCGCGGTGTCGAAGCCGATGGTGAAGTCGGTTCCGAAGAGGTCGTTGTCGATGGTTCCGGGGATACCGACCACCGGAATCCGGTGCTCCTCGATCAGGCGCTCGGCCCCCCGGAAGGTGCCGTCGCCGCCGATCGCGACCAGCCCCTGGATCCCGGCCTCGGCCAGCTTTTCGGCCGCCTTGGCCCGCCCCTCCTCGCTCAGGAAGGCCTTGGAGCGGGCGGTGAGAAGGATCGTGCCCCCCCGCTGGATGATGTTGGCCACGTCCCGGGCCCCCAGGGGCACGAGCTCGCCCTCGATCATCCCGGCGTAGCCGCGGCGGATCCCCACCACCTCGACCCCGAGGCCGGCGGCGGTCCGCACCACCGCCCGGATGCCGGCGTTCATCCCCGGTGCGTCGCCGCCGCTGGTGAAGACCCCGATGCGCTTCATGGCCCCTATTTTAGGGCCAGACGGTAGGCCCGGTTGCGGGGGACCCCGGCCCGGGTCAGGGCCTCGGCCAGGTCCCGGCCGGAAAGCCCGCGGGCGCGGAGCGCCTCGACCAGGGCGGCCTCGTCGGGGGGCTCGGGGGCGGCCGGGGGCACCACCAGGACGAACTCGCCCCGGGGCTTTTCGAAGCGCTGGAGGGCCCCCAAAAGCGGCCCCCGGTACACCTCCTCGTGGCGCTTGGTGAGCTCCCGGGCCACCGCAACCGGGTGGTCGGGGCCAAAGAGCTCGGCGAGCTCGGCCAGGGTGGCCGGAAGCCGGTGGGGGGACTCGTAGAGCACGGTGGGCCGGTCGTCGGCCCGGATCCGGGCCAGCCGCTCCCGCCGCTCCCGGCCCTTCCGGGGCAGGAACCCCTCGAAGGCGAACCGGCGCACGTCGAACCCGGAGGCGACCAGCGCCGGCACGAAGGCGGTGGGCCCGGGCAGGGCCTCGACCCGACCGCCCCGGGCCAGCACCCAGGCCACCAGCTCGGCGCCGGGGTCGCTGATCCCGGGGGTGCCGGCGTCGGTGACGTAGGCCAGGGTGGGGTAGCGGGAAAAGAGGGCAGGGAGGCGCCCCAGGGTGTGCTGGTCGAGCCGCACCAGCCGGGTCCGGATGCCGTAGTGTTCCAGCAGGACCCGGCTCCGGCGGGTGTCCTCGGCGGCCACCGCGTCGGCCTCCTTGAGCACCCGCAGGGCGCGGAGGGTGATGTCCTCGAGGTTCCCGATCGGGGTCGGGACCAGGATCAGGCGCACCGGCTCCAGCCTACTTCCCGAGCTGGCTGTAGAGGGTGGCGGCGAGCACCAGCCCCCCGCCCAAAAGCCCCCGGGGGCCCAGCGCCTCGCCCAGCAACAGGTAGGCGAAGATCGCCGCCCACACCGGCTCCAGGGCGTAGATCACCGCCGCCTCGGCGGCCGAGACCCGGCTCTGCCCCAGCGAGATCAGCCAGGTGGCGAGGGCGGTGGCCACCACCCCGAGGTAGACCACCGCCGGCCAGGGCACCGCCGCCGGGGCCGGCCGGTCGATCGCCACCCACAGGGCCGACCAGGCCAGCACCCCGAAGATCTGGGCCAGCGTCAGGCGGCCCACCGAGAGGCGGCGGGCGTAGTCCTCCAGCCGGAGGATCAGGATCGCGTAGGTGACCGCCGTCCCCAGCGTCCAGAGGTCGCCCCGGTTGGGGGGGGCGCCGTCGTAGGTCAAAAGCCCCACCCCGGCGAAGGCGAGGGCGGCCCCCAGCCAGACCCGCCGGGGCACCGCCCGCCCCAGCGCGCCGGCGAAGACCGGCACCAGCACCACGCTGAGGGCGGTGATGAAGGCGCTCCGCCCGGCGGTGGTGGTGGCCAGCCCCACCGCCTGGGTGCCGTAGCCGAGGACCAGCCAAAACCCCAGCTCCAGCCCGGCGAGCCCCCAGCCCCGGCGGCGCACCAGCCAGGGCACGAAGAGGAGGGCGGCCACCAAAAACCGCAGGAAGACCAGCAGGCTGGGGGGAAAGCTCGCCACCGCCCCCCGGATCACCGCGAAGGAGGAGCCCCAGATCAGGGTGAGGAGCACCAGGACCAGCGCGCCGGCGAGCCGGGGGCTCACGGCCGCCCCCGGCCCAGGAGGCTCGCCAGGTAGCCGAGGAGGTTCAAAAGCAGGCTCAGGAGGACCGAGAGGAGCAGCATCGAGGCCAGCGGGATGTAGACCCGCACCCCGTCCCGCTCGATGCGGATGTCGCCGGGGAGGTGGCCGAACCAGGCAAAGAGCCGGGGGGCGTAAAGCAGGAGCGCCCCCAGGAGGGCCAGCACGATCCCCACCACCAAGAGCCAGCGACCGAGCTCCATCGGCTGCCTTTCTACCCCATCCCGGGGGCGCCGGCAAGCCGCCGGGATGGTTAGGCTAGGGGCATGGAGTTCACCATCCGCGAGGCCGCGACGCTGGAGGACGCCCTGGCCACCGAGGAGCTCCAGATCGCCGCCTGGAACTTCTCGGACCGCGAGGTCGTCCCCCACTCCTCGATGATCGTCGCCCGGCACACCGGCGGCCTGGTGGCGCTGGCCTGGGTGGGCGACCGTCCGGCGGGGTTCGTCTACGGGCTCGCCGCCTGCGAGGGCGACCGCCGCTGGCAGCACTCCCACATGCTGGCGGTCCACCCCGACTTCCAGGGCACCGGCGTCGCCCCCGCCCTCAAGTGGTTCCAGCGCGACTGGGCGCGAAAGCGCGGCGTCGGCCTGGTGACCTGGACCTTCGACCCCCTGCTCACCAAGAACGCCCGGCTCAACTTCGGCAAGCTCGGGGCCTACGCCGACACCTACTACCAGGACTTCTACGGCGTCCGCACCGGCCTCTACGCCGGGCTCCCCGCAGACCGGCTGTACGTCAAGTGGGAGCTCGACCACCCCCGGGTGGTCGCGCGGGCGACCGGGGCGGTGCCGCCGCCCCCCGAGCCCGAGGGCGAGCCCCTCAACGTCACCGCCGGCGAGGGGCCCGACCTCCGGCCGGAACGGCTGCTGGAGCCCAAAGCCGAGCGGGTCTACCTCGAGGTCCCCCGCGACATCGAGGCGATGAAGCGGCACGACCTCGCGCTCGCCCGGGCCTGGCGGCTCCACACCCGCGAGGCCTTCAAGACCGCCTTCGCCCAGGGCTACCGGGCGGTGGAGCTGGCCCGCCGGGGCCCGCGGGTCTATTACCAGCTGGAAAAGGCCCCTCGCTAGCCCCACCGCCCGGGTGAAACGGAAGGGACGGGGCGCTTGGCCCCGTCCTGGTGGTGGGCGACGGTGGACTTGAACCACCGACCTCACGCTTATCAGGACTAAAAAGTTTTTCCATCCTCTTTGTGAGCCCTTCGGTGGGACCGACCGTTATCGGTGTTACCAGCGCTTCATTTTTCCTCCTTTCAGCTCGTTTGAGGGGCGAATGGTGGTCAACGGGTGGTCACGGCAACCGGCGCACCAGCTCCATGATGATGAGCACCCCGGTGGAGATGATGGCGATCAGGGTCGCCGCGATCTTCGGCCAATCGGGGGCGCCGGACCTGGCGTCGAGGCGCTCGCGGATGTACTTCACGTCGGCTCTGAGTTCAACCAGGAGCCGGCGGGTGGCGTTGTGCTCGGTATCCACCCGTTTCATGTCGGCTCTAAGGTCGGCGACGTGGGCCTCCAGCACCGCCACCTGGCGATCGAGCACGTCGAGCCGCTCGTGCACGCGTCTGAGCTTGTCGTCGTCGAATTCCCCCAACGTCACCACTCCCATCCGCCCATCACCGCGAAGCGGAACGCTCCGGGATCCCCCGGCACCGGCTTCGCAACCTCCACCGCGAGCCAGTACCACGCCCCCTCGTAGATCGCCGCCGTGTAGGGGGTGGCCTCGACCTCGGGCAGGCGGAGGTCGAGGCCGGCGGTGACCTCGATGGGCCCCAGGCGGGCCAGGGTCTCCTCGAGGTAGCCGCGCAAGCTGAAGCCCGTCGGTCCGTACTCGGCGCGGAACCCTGCCCGGCCGGCCAGGACCAGGCTAGCGGGTGCGAGCGCGGCCGTAGTCGCTAAGACCCAGAGGCTTGTTCGCCACCGCACGGCCGTACCCCACCAGCAGGAGCCCGGCGGCCCCCAGGAGCTTCAGTACCTCGTCGGGGATCGGAGGCAGGCCAAGAGCCTGCTCCAGCGCCTGGTAGAAGAGCACGATGGCGGTGACCACCATGCCCCAGAAGGTCTTGCTTTTCCAAAACGCCTTTTTCTCTTTCATGGTTTCCCTCCTAATAGGCCCAGAAGTGGGCCACCAGCATGCCCATTGCGGCGAGCAAACTCGCCGCCAGGAGCCAGACTTTCCAGGGGCGGTGGTTCAGCTCGATTCCGGTGTTCTCGCTGATCGTCCGCCCGGTTCGTGCGATCTCGATGCGCTCAGCGATAAGGAGCGCGGCGCCGAGGATCGCGTAGCCGACGGCCAGGGAGTAAAACCCAAGGCCCACCGCCACCACCACCAGCAGGGCCCAGAGCAGGGCCACCGCGTGCCAGGATCGGAAGAACGCCCTCATCACGCCCTCCGCACGTAGAGCTTCTCCCCCACCCAGCGGGCCGCTGCCAGGGGGTGCTCGTGCCCGTCGAGGAAGAACCGGTGGACCCGGATCAGACCGCCGGGGTGCTCGAGCTCCATTGCTCTGGCGTAAATGCTCGCGATCCGGCGCATCCAGCCGCGGCCGAAGTGGGCGAAATGGCGAAGCCGGGCGTAGTAGAGCGTCCGGTCGCGGTGCAGGTAAGCCAGCCCGAGTAGCGGGTGCAGGCGGAGGACGTCGGCCAGACGGCGCTCAAACGCCCGCGCGGTGCTCACCCCGTGCTGCACGGCGGCGTCGAAGAGGTAGAGGGCGATGCCGGGGTGGCCGGCGGCGTCCCAGTAGGCGGCCGCCGGGACCCAGTAGCGCTCGCGGTAGATCGCCCGGACCTCGTCCTCGCCGATCTCGGCCACCGGCCGGGGCGGCTCGCCGCGATCCCGCCTCCAGGCATTGTAGGTGGCCTGGGTGATGCCCCGGTTGGTGGCTCCGCCGGGGTCGTTGGCATCGTTGACGTAGCCCCCCTCCCAGCGGAGGACCTCGGCCAGGGCGAGTTCGAAGGTGCTCATAAAAAAGGCCCCGCTTCGCGCGGGGCCGTGCTCACCTCCTTCTTGGTTCAGGTTGCCACCGTCCAGGGACAGGTCTCGGGGTAGGGATCCCAGTCAGGACCGACAAGCCAGTCGAGGCCTTGCTGGCGGGCGGCCTCCAGCGCGGCGTTGATGCCGGCGATGGTGGTCGCCGACTGAACAGCCTGGTAAACGCTCTTAAACGCCGTCTGCCCCTGCTGGATCAGGGTTTGGAGCTGGGTGCTCGAGCGCCCACCAGGGGGCGGAACCCCCAGCGCTTCCGCCTCCTGGGCCTCAGCGAGCTCGGCGCGGATCACATGCAGGGCGGCAGCGGCGTTGAGCTGGAGCCTGCGCTGGGCCGCAGCCCGCACCCGCGCCACCCAGTCGGTGACTAAGGTTGGGTCCCCATAGACCAGCCCACCGTCGGGGTATCCACCGTGAGCGATGATGAGGTAGGTATCGGTGGTACCCACCATTGCCGGGTCATCCGGCCAGGGCGGGGGGTTGAGCGGGTCCGCCACCCGCGCAGGCCAGTCGCGGAGCAGTTGGCGGTAAACCCGCCACCCGGCGCGTGCGGCGGCCGATATGGAGGCGTCGGGCGCCTCCACCCAGTCGCTTTGCGCCAGGCGCTGGGCGCGCTGGGCTCGGATGGCCTCCATTGCCGCATGCTGGCGGTCGGCGAGTGTCTCGACCTGGAGCTTAGCCATTTAGGACCTCCTCGGGCTTGCTATCTGGCTCCCCAGGCTGGTGCCAGTAGAGGAGCACTACGTGTAGATCGCCCGCGTCGTTCACCTCGGCCCTCACGACGGGCGAGAACGGCAATACATCGGGCACGATCTCCATCACGCGGTCGCCGGGCTGGAGGGCCGAAAAATCGAACGCCTCGCTGAGGCCGTCTGGCTCTAGCGTTGCCGTGAGTACCCGGCCGGACCAGGAGTAGGCGATGCGCTTGCCCGGGAGCCCGAACTGAGAGTTATAGCTGATTCTAATCATTTCCACCTCCCGATGGCAACGTAGCGGCATGTTGCGTTTATCGACGCCCCGCCATAACTGCTCCTCCATGCCACACGTACGGTTGTGCCATCAGGTGCATCCATACCTCCTTGCTCGTAGAATGCGGCCCCATTGATGTTCGTGCCCTCAATCACGCTCCCAGCCGGTTTGGGGGGATTGACGAATGCCGCAGGAAGGGTTATTGTTGCTGCCTGCTTCGAGCCGTCTGCGGTGAAGTTGCCCAAGTCAACCATCCCCCAGCAAATCTGCGTCCCGTCCGCGAACCGCACGTACTCGCCGTTTGCGTTGGAGCCGTAGGCCACGATTGGGGTTCCGCTGGCGTCGAGAGGCATGCCGTTGGCATCGAGGGTGGCTAGGCCGCCCGCCTGCCCGGCGGCGGCCCGCTTGCTGACTCCACCCTGCACCACCGGGATCAGGTCACCTGGGGCTACCGTGGCTTGCGCCAGGGATGCTAGCCAGTTCGAGAACGTCTTGTTCGCCACCTATATTCCCTCCTCCCAAAGGATCAGGTAGGACCCGCCGTCGTCGGTGAGCATGTCGGCGCCGTCGTCGCTGGTCAGAGGTCCGGCACGGCTCACCGCGTCCGCGATCCAGCGGAGCTCGAGGGTGTAGCTGAATGCCCCGCGCGGCTGCACGCCGCCCGCGCCCTGGAAAGCGGCGAGGTGCGCGACCACCGCGTCGCCGCCGTGCTCGACGTAGAGCCAGCGAGCGGCCTCGGCGGCGTTCGTGAGCGCCTCCACCGCCTGGGCGCCGCTTGCGCCGCCGGTGGCCCCGGCGTACGCGGTGATGGCCACCTCGCGGGGCAGGTCATTGCCCAGTCCGACCTCGACGTACTGCTCGGACTGGGGCGGGCGCACCACGTCGAGGGCCCACGCGTGCTGAAGCAGGCTCTCGATGCCGGAGACGGCCACGATCCTGGTCTCGCCTCCGGCGCCGTCGTCCAGGTAGACCTGCATGCTCGCCTCCTACCAGACCCAGACCACCCGGCCACCCATGCTGGTGCTCGACCAGTAGGGGGCGGTCGGGAGCAGCTCGAGGCGCACCTCGATCAGCCCCTGGGCGGGCAGCAGCCGGGTGGTTTCGTAACCCTTCAGGCCAAAAAACGCCCGCGAGATCGTCTCCGAGCCCTCGGTGTAGCGAAGCGTCCCGCCTGCTTTGGCGATGGCCAGGATGCGCGAGAGCTTAGCGAGAGCCGCTCCATAGTCCGCCTCGTGAATGCCGACCTCGACGACGAGCGGCTTGGCCTCGGGAAGCCGGTCGCCCCGCACCTTGATTCCCGCCGAGGAGTCGTAGGCCTCGACGGCGATCGCGTGGTCGAGGCTGGGGGTGTTGAGGACGGTCAGCGTCTCCGTGTTGGTGCCGTCGGTGATCGTCCAGGGCACGGGTCACCTCCTCCTGGTCAGGGCCAGGGCGGTGCCCTCTGCCTCCTTGCGGCGCCGGTCAGCGAGGATGCGGATGGCCCGGGCGGCCGGATCGGCGCCGCGCGAGCCCATCCTGGCCACGCTCCGCATGCGGCGGGGGGTCCACTCGTACTCCCAGGTCTCCACCTCGCCGGTGAGGTCGCCGCCGGGGGCGCCGGTGACGGTGAGGTAGCGGGCAGGCGGGTGGTAGCCCGGCCACTCGACCTCGGCGGGGGTTTGGGATGGTAAGCGGATGAGGGAGCGAGCGTAGTTATCAAGTCTGACGGTGTCGTATTCGTAGAACTCCACTTCGTAGACCTTTCCCGACGCCGGGATGCCACCCATGTCTAGCCAGGTACCAGCCGTTTCACAAAATCCGCTGGGCCCCAGGACGGGCAAAACGAGCTCGATTAAACGCGGTTTGCCGCCAGTATTTGGGAGGTCTATACGCAACCAGTCACCGGTAATCGCCCCAGCGTTTGTGCAGGAGTGCCTCAGAGTCGCTGTGCCACCCGCTTCGGTGGACTCATAGATGATCGTGGCGCGCGGGGCATAACGCTGGGTCCCAGGGCCCGGTGTTGCTGTCAGATCACCTGGGCCGGATGCGTATGTGGCCGCATTTCCGTCACTTGCGTTGGTAGGATTGCTGACCGTACCGCTGACATTGCTTCCGCGCTCCGCCCACGGCACAATGGCATCGCGGTACACATATGCCTTTTCCGCCCCATACGTAGCATTACTCGGGTCTTCGTAGTAGTGAACATAGTACCGATTTGGTAGATCACGTTGCTCATACCCGTATCCAGCACCGGAAAACGACTCCCATACCTCGGCATTTCCTGGCGCGGGCGGTAAAGCCATCAGGAGCGCTACCTGAGTCACGACCTCCTCCCCTTCAACAGGAAGCCAGTTTAGGCCGTGCTCGGCATAGCCGACCGAAATGGACGAAGACTCTGGCGCGAACCAGAATGCCCCGGTGGCATCTACACCCCACGTAATACCTGGAACGCTACGCGCTAAATCAGAGAGCACCTGGGCAAGCGGAACCAAAATGCTAGGACCCATTACGATCTTCCGGCCCGTGTCCGGCACCCGCGCCGGGTCATAGGTGATCGCCGGATGCAGGAGCCTTGAGGCGATGTCCCGCACGATCGCGCCCACATCTTGCTCGGCGTAGGTTGTCGAGTCCATGAGCCGTTGTTGCAGGAGCCGATCCGCCCCCACCGCCACGTACCCCCGCACCCGGCCGTCATTCGCTGGCCAGGAGGTCTCGATGTAGCCGTAGAACGCCGGCTGCCCATCCACCAGGAGCTGCACCACATCGCGGGCGGCGATGTCGACCTTAGAGGGCGCCGCCTGGAACCGCATCTGCTCGCAGTTGCCGTCGCCCCGGACCGACCACCGGAACCCCTCGGCGATGCCACCCGGACTGGCGTCGGTGTAGGTGGCCTTGAGCGTGGCCTTGTTGGGCGTCCAGACGCGCAATTCCCAGCTCAACGCCGGCCTCCCCTTAGCGTGTGTCGAGTAGTAGCGGATGTCCTGCTGAGGCTCACGCAAGCCCCCGCACGCTGTAAGCCAGATCGCCAGAAAGGCGAACGTCCACGCTAATCCGAGCTTTCGCAAACCGATCCACCGCCTCCCCGAACTTCGCCACGTGCCGGCCCATCTCGTCCACCCAGGCAGGAGCGGCGAGCACCGGGGCCGTGGGTAGCTCGTAGCGGATGGTCTGGGTGCCGGGGGTGGTCAAGCCGCCCTCTCCCCCGCTCTTCCCGCCCCTGAGGCCGGCCATTTCTCGACGGAAGGGCTCGAGCACCCCGGCGATCTTCTTGGTCAGCTCGGGCACCTGGGCCGCAATGTCCCGGACGTACGTCCGGGCGGCTTCGTAGTTGCCCTTGGCCAGGGCCTCGGTCAGCTTGGTCAGCGCCTCACCGAGCACGCCCTTGAAGATCGCCCCCTGGATCACCGCCTCGATGACGGCGTTCTCGATCGCGGAACGGAGGCCCTCCTTGAGCTGCTCCTGCCAGTCCTGGGCGCCCTCGAGGAACGCCCGCATCGCGTTCCTGAGCCCGCCGAGGACCCCTTGCTCCAGGGTCTGGGCGATCTTCAGCGCGAACTTGTCCACCTCGACCTTGTACCGGTCGACGCTGATCAAGCCGAAGAAGTAGCGTTCCTGGTACTTCTTGATGCGAGCGTAGGCGCGCTGGTGGATCAGCACCATCTGCTCGCCGAGCTTCTCGTAGGCGGCCCTGGCCCGGTTCAGGCTCTCGACGGTAGCCTGCCAGGTGAGCTTGTAGAGGCCCTCGGCGATGGAGCCGAAGAAGCTGAAGACCTTGCTCAGGAGCCCGCCCACCACCGGGATGGCCTTGGCCAGGTCGGCAAAGCCGCCCCAGAGATCCCGGATGGCCGCGCCGGTGTCCTTGCCCACCTTGCTAAACGAGGAGAGCACGCGGTTGAGGCCGGAGTAGACGGTCTGGATGGTGCTGACGTACCGCTCGGCGAGCCGGAGGCGCTCCCTTTCCTTACGAGTCAGCTCCTCGGCCTTTTTGATCTCCATCTCCCGCGCCCGGAGCAGGCTTCGTTGATACTGCAGGTGCTCGCGGTAGAGCTGGCCCTGGTACGTCCAGACCTTGCCAAGTTCCCTCGCCGCCCGCCGCCGGTCCGCCTCGGCAGCGGTGAGCTTGGAGGCTTCAGCAAGGAGCCGGCGCATGCGGGCGATCTCCATCTGCCGCGCCCGGAGCAGGCTTTGCTGGAGCTCGAGGTGCTCCTTCTCAAGCTCGTTTAGCCGCTTTTGCTCGGCGCGGATCTCGGCGAGGGCCTGGCGGCGGTCCCGCTCCGCGTCGGTGAGCTTGGAAGCGGCCTCGAGGGCCTCCCGTTCGGCCTCGGCCTGGGCTCGCATCTCGGCCCTGAGCCCCCCGTGGCGGCGGCGGTAGCCTGGCATGCGGAAGAGCCAGGTTGGGGTCTGGCCGCCGCTGGCGGTCGGCGCCTCCTCTCGCGGCGACACCACGCCCAGGAAGGCCTGCGCGTACTCGGCCACCCGCGGCGCGGTCTGGCCGAGGAGATCCAGCTGGCGCCGGATGGCCTCGTTGAGGGAGAGGATCTTGTCCTTCGCCTGGTCCGCCTTATCGCCGGTCTGCTCGAGGCCAGCATTTAGCTGTGGGATGGGCGCGCTCCCGCCGCCCGCCAGCGCAGTCAGGCTCTTGCTCAGCTGGCGGGCTCCGGCAACGATCTCGCTGAAGGCCTTCTGGGTCGCCCGGGCGGTTTCGCCGAGCGTGCCGTCCATCGTCATAAAGAGCCTGGTCAGCCCGTCCTCGGCGAGTTTGTTGGCGCGGTCGAAGAAGACGGCGCTCTGCTGCGTCGCTGCGTCGAATGCCTGTGCGAGGCTTCCCGACAGCGCGGTAGCGGCGGTTTGCAGGGCGAAACGGGCGCCCGCTATGTTTCGCTCCTGGATCGCTTTCCATGCCCGATCCAGGAAGAAGAGCGCTCGGCGAAAAGCATCCATCATGCCGCTCAGCGCTCGCCGCCAGAACGCGATCACCCCGGCCGCGTCGGCAACCACGGCCTGGAAGATCTTCCCGAGCCCGCTGATCGCCTGGGCCCCGAGCGCGGCCCAGCGCTTGAGATCGGCGAGGGATACGCCGAGGGCCTCGAGCGCCTTTACCGCCGCGTACCCTGCCGCGGCCCAGGGGGCGAGGCGGGCGGCAAAAAGCGCGAGGCCGCGGATGGCCTGGACCAGGGCAGGCAGCAAGGCGCCGGTGATGGCTCCGGCGAGCTCGAAGATGCTCCGGGCGTGCTCCCTCAAAAACCGCCGGATCCCCCCACCCTCGAACCACGCCCGCACCCGGTCGAGCCAGGCGAGGAACGCCTGCATGCCCTCCCGAACGTGGAAAGTGCGGTCGAGGTCCTCGCCCAGGGCGGCGAGCGTGCGGGTCAGGTTGTCCTTGATGTTGGACCAAATGCCGAGGAGCGTTCGGCTCTGAAGCTCCATCATGCCTGCGAAGCGCTCCTGCATGCCCTCGAGGATCGCCGAGACCCCAGTGGCGGCGTCGATGGCTCCCTGCTGGGCGAGCTTCATGGCGGTGGGGATGTCGACGCCGATCTTCTTGGCGAGCATCTCCCAGGCGGGGATCCCGGCCTCGGCGAGCTGGCGCATCTCCTCGGCCGACACCTTGCCCTTGGCCCGGATCTGGCCGAGGGCGAGCACTACCCGATCCAGGAGGGCGCTCGAACCGCCGAGGGCGGCCACCGCGTCGCCAACCGCCCGCAGGGTGGGGATCACCTCCTCAGCCTTGAACCCGAGGGCGAGGAGGAGCTGGACCTGCTGCTGTAGCCCCTCGATCTCGAAGGGCGTCTTGGCGGCGAAGTCGTAGAGCTCGCGGAGGAAGCGGTCGGCCTTCTCCGCTGAGCCCAGCATGGTGGTGAAGGCGATCCGCATCTGCTCGAACTGGCCGGCGGTGGCGATCGCCTTCACGCCGAGCCCGGCGAGGCTCGCCCCGGCGGCGGAGACCGCCGCCGCCAGCTTCAGGCTGTGCGGGGCGGCGGCCTCGAGTTCGGCGTTCAGTCTGGCCGCCGCCGCCTTCGCCCGCTTCAGCTCCCCCTCGAGGCCCTTCAGGGCCCCCTGGGCCCGCTTCAGGGCCCGGGTGGCCTCGTCCCTGAGGCGGAGGACGATCTCCAGTTCATTGCGCGGCACGGCGGGCCTCCAGTTCGGCCTTCTGGCGCTCCTTCTCGGCCATCAGCTGCTCGTGGGCACTGCCCTCCTCGAAGATGCGGAGGAGCAGCTCAAGCCTGCCGATTGGCATGTGGAGGAACTCGATCGGGCTCGTCCCGTACGTCTTCCCCATGTAATGCAGGGCCCGGAGCCACTTCACGAAAGGATTCCCGGTCCTGGGCCACCTCATCGGGCCGGATCTCGCCGGAGACCTCACGCAAGCGGCGCTCGAGGGCGGCGAGGATCTCCTCCCCGTACTGATCCCGGACCCAGGCCCGGAACACGCTCACCGGCACCGACCCATCCGGGCACTTGCCCTCGAGGGCCTCGTGGTCGAAACAGATCGCGACACTCACGACGCCGTAGACGTAGTAGGCCTCCTCCAGCCGCCCGGCGAGGAGGGCCGCCTGGGGCACGTCGGCGGGGTCCAGGGTCTCGGCGCTGGCCTCTCCGGCGGTGAGGAACCGCCCCACCGCGTCCGGCGCCACCCCCAGGCGGGGGATGATCTCGATCGCCCGGACCGGGCGCAGGATGAGCTCTTCGCCGTCGGGGAAGCGGAAGACGAACCGCTGGGCCTGGTACTCCTTGAGCCTCTCGGCGATTCCCATGCGCCCTCCTAGTAGCTGGCGGTGTCGTTCACCAGAACCACGTCAATGAACTCGCCGGTGGTCGGATCGAGCTCGGCGGCCAGGGTGACGGCGGCGGTGAGGCGGCCGCTTGCGGGGATCGGCTGCGAGTGGGCGGCGACCACCGCCCTGTGGAAGGTGATCGTCAGGCTCTTCGCGCCCCGAGTCCAGACGAAGTCGTAGCGGTTGGCGGTGTCGTTCACAAAGTCGCCGTAGATGGCCGCGTCGTTGAACTCGAGGGTGAGCTGAGCCTCGGCGGTCACCGTCCCGATGTCCATCGCCGCGATGACGTCCGACCCCGTCGCTTCGACCGGCTCGAAGTTGTTGTTGATGGTGATGTCAAGACTTTCCACCCGGAGCCCGAGCGGCGAACCGCCCCGGCTGACCGCCAGGTCGCGGAAGTCGAAGACGGCGTCGGTGGGGAAGGTCGGCGTGGCCTCGGCGACCCCGTTCTGGTGATCCCGGAAGACCCAGTTGAGGTCCATCTTGAGGTAGTCGTTGGCGGGTTGCTTGAAGCCGATCTGTCCCAGCTGGCCGCCGGTGTAGCGCCGGGTGACCCCGTCAGCGGTCCACTGAAGCGAGTAAGGCGGGCGGGGGTGGTCGTTCGCCACGGGTAGCGTGTCAGCCTTGAAGGTGTGGGTGTAGGGACCGGTGCCGGTGGTGGTCGGAGCGCCCAGCAGGGCCACAAGCAGATGCCCCATCGCGTCAGTGTAGGCGGGGATCCCGCTCATGCCGCCCCGTACGCTCTTCCGGCCGGCGCCCGAACGCAGCTGAGCGATCGTGGCGTGAGGCCCCTCAATGCGGAGCCGGCCGATCTCGATGTTGATGTCCTTGGTACCGGGAAAGAAGACCGTGGGGGGCACGCCGGTGCCCCAGGCGGCCTCCTTGCCCAGGCCGATGTGAGCTAGTTGCGCGACACCCATCACTTACCTCCTTTGCTCTTCCTCTTGGGCTTCGGCTCCTCGAGGGCCTCGAAGGCCCCGGTGGCGAGGAGACGCTCGCCCTCTTCCTTGCTCACCTCAACGACCTGCCCCGGGCGGAGGCCCGGGGCGAAGGCCTTGGCGTTCTTGTTCGGTACGTATCTAAGCTTCACTCGATGGCCCTCCTGATCCAGAAGCCGATCGTGGCCTCAAAAAAGAGGCCGCCCCAAGCAGCCTCCTGGGCGGTGATCGGTTCAACCGTTGGCTCGGGCTGCCACTCGATGAAAGTTTCGCTGCCGAATGGGTTGCCGGCCTCGGCAATGGCCTTTAGGGCTGCGTCACGAGCGTCCAGCAAAGTCTGGTAGCTGGCCTCGAGGTCGGCCCCAGTGGCCACCGCGAGCCGCACCACCCACCGCTCCATGACCGCGTAGCGTCCCAGGCCGCTGGAACCGCCCAGGGTGGCCTCGGCCACGGCGATGTCCGCCTGGCGGTCGGCCAGGTCGTGGGCGCTGCCGCGCACCACCGTCCAGCCGGGCAGGGCGGCCTCGAGGGCGGGGGCGATGACGGCGATGACGTCGCTAGCCTTCACGTGTGGAACCTCCCCAAGATGCGGGTCGCCGCCTCGGCGAAGTGGCGGGGGAAGTCGTCTGCGGCGGCCCTGGCCGCTGGCCAGAGGAACGGCCGCTTCGGGATCCGCACTTGCTTGGCCCGGCGCCAGGGGCCGGTGGGGCGGTCGGTGTCCCAGGGCTGGTAGAGCCGGAACACCAGCCAGGGCTTCCGTTTTGCCCGGATCACCGCCCCGTACTCGTGGACGTGGGCATAACGGGCTGCCGGGCCCTTGACGTAGATCCTCTGCTCGGCGATCGCGCCGGGCGCCCGCTGGACGTAAGGACCGAGGCTGATGCCCCGGTAGAGGGCGCCGCTCCTGGCGATGAGGCCGGGCCGACCACGGGTGACGTTTTCCCTGGCCCGGGCCCGGGCGTCGGCGGTGGTCCGCCGGAAGGCGGCGTTGGCCACCGCAATGACGTTGGCCTCGATCGCCAGCAGTTGGCGGGGGATCTTGAACTCGACCTCCATCAGGTCACCTTGGCCAGCTCGGCCACGATCCGGCCGCCCACCAGGCGCACCCGGGCCACCCGGTAGCGCTCGCCGCTCGCGGCCACCAGCGTGTCGCCCTCTTGCACGTCGTCGCGGGTGACCAGGCGCATCGAGGGGACGTAGTCGGCGAACACGGCGGCCTCGAGGCCTGGCCTGGGCTCCCCGAACCAGGCGGAGACTGCCTGGCCGGTGCGCTGGTTGGTCAGGAGCTCCCTCACCACCTCGGCGCGATTCCCTTGCCGGCCGCTGGGCCGCCTTTCGCCACGATCAGCTCGTCCACCCAAGCGCCGGCCCGGCGGATGGCGGCGGCGGCCTCGCGGGCGGTGCGGAACTGCTGGAAGACCCCGCCGACGCTGATCCGCTCAAGCCAGACGGGGTTAGCCTCGAGGGCCCTCGCCGCCGCCTCGTGGGGCCGGTACCAGACGTTGCCGTCCGCGTCGGTGACCGCCGTGGCGTCGAGCCAGGCCTGCCACTCGGCGTCCTCGAGGGAGTGGTCCGGCCAGGCCCCCGACCCCGCCGGGACATCGGCGGCGAGACGCCGGGCCCAGGCCAGGGCCCAGGCGGCGCTCTTGGGGTCGGCGAGGGCGAGGTCGGCGGGGTTGTAGGTCCGGGCCACGGCGGTCTACCTCAGAGCTTCCCGGCCTGCTCGAGGACCTCCTTGACCACCGATGGTACCTCGACGGTCTCCCCCCGCTTGATGCGGTACATCTTCCCATTGACGGTCACGTCGACCGTCTCGGGCTCGCCAGGGAGGACCGGGAGCTTGATCTTGACCCTGGTTTCCTTTGCTTGTTCTGCCTTAGCCATCACTCACCTCCTTAGCTCACGGTGTGCTCGATGCGGACCATGAAGTTGTCGTTCAGGATCTTCACCGCCAGGTAAGCCTTCCACCCCATCGACCATTTCTGGTCCAGGGGGTCGGCGGTCCCGCCCGAGCCCACCGGCTTGTAGATAGTCTGCAGGTTGTTGCCCTCGAGGGTCACCACGCCGTAGGCATCGGCGCCAATCACCAGGGTGGCGTAGACGTCCGCCGGAGGGGTGCCGCCACCGGCGCCGGCCCACACCTTGGCGTTGGTGGTCTCGATGAAGCGGACGCCGTAGAGCCGACCGATCTCGCCGGCGAAGATCCGCTGGGCCCCGGCGTACTGGTTGGGGGTTTTCCAATCGGGGTCGTTCATCAGGTCGTACACCGCGTCGGGGTGCACGATGGCGATGAAGTCGCCATCCACCGCGGGCCGCGCGTTGACCCGTTTGAGGGTGCGGACCGCCTTCTTGATCTCGGCCACGCTGAGCACGTCGCCGGCCACGATGGCGCTCCGCGAAGCCCGTCCATTGGCGTACTGCACGTTGGTGCCGGTGACCAGCACGTCCCGGACGATCTGATCCAGGGAGTTGCCGGCCTGCTCGCCCAGAAGCTCGGCGGTCTCGGTGAGGATCGGGTCGATCGCGGTCTCCAGAACCTGGTCGGTGCCGAAGACCACGTCGCCGTACTGGGCGAGGGCGGCGGTCAGGGCGGTCACCGAGAGGCTCTGACCGGCGGGCGGGGTGCCCTCGGTAAGCGGGGTGGTGGCCGCCGGCAGCGAGTCGAACCGCCGGAACTCAATGGTCTTGCCGCTGGCGCGCCGGATGGACCGCTGCTGGCCGAACTGGGCGTGCACGAACCGGGGCACCGCCCGGGCCAGAAGGGTCCGATCGTAGAAGGTCTTGATCTCTGCCGGAAGGGAACCGGTGGTGTTCAGGGCCATTTCCTACCTCCTCAGAACTGGACGCTCTCCCCCGCCTTCACCCGGGCGACGAGTTTTTCGAACTCTTCGTCGCTGAGAGCGGCGGGGTTGATCTTCCCGCCGGAGGGCGGGTTGGCCCCCGCGTCCCTGGGGGCCGTTTGGGGCTTCAGAAAGGGGTAGCGCTCGAGGAGCTTCTCGACGTCCACCCCCTCCTCGGTGAGCAGGCCGTCGCGCTCGGCCAGGGCCAGGGCGGCCTCGACCCGCTTCAGGTCGCCGCCAAGGGCGGGCATGATCTCCGCTTTGACCTCGGCGAGGAAGGCCCGCCGCTGCATCTCCTGGTAGGCCTGCTCCATCTCGGCGACCCGTTCCTCGAGGGTCTTGGCCTTCTCCGCCTCCTGGGCAGTCTGCTTGGCCTTGACCCGGTACTTGGCGGCCTCGGCCCGCAGGCGCTTGACCTCCTGCTCCAGCGCCTGGAGCCGTTCCAGCGCCGCCTTGGGGTCGGGGCCCTCGGGGGCCTGCTCGGCTGCTTCCGCGCCCGCCTGGGGCACGTCGGTCTCGGGGGCCGCCTCCTGGGCGGCCGGTTCGGTTTGGGCTTCCTGGTTCTTCACGTCCTCGCTCATGCTTGCCTCCTGGGCAACGAATGGCCCGCCTCCAGGGCGGGCTCACCACGGGGCGATGCCCCGTTGGCTACGCGTCTATCGGCAGCTCGCTTCGGTGCACGCCGGTCTCCTCGAGGTCCTCGAGGATCCGGTCCCAAAGCACCACCACGTTCCCCTCCTCATCCACGATGCCCTTCGCATCGAGGTAGAACTCGCGGCCGTTGCTCAAGCGCACCCGAACGACCACCAGCTCGACCTTCTCCTCACAGCCGCTCTCATCGTCGTCGGCAGGTTCGAGCCACATGTCGGTGGCACGGGTCACCGCTTGCCTCCGCACTTCTCCGCGTAGATCTTCTGCGCCCGCGCCAGCACCTTGCGGTAACCGTGCGCCGCCGCGAGCCGGATGGCGTCGCGCAGGTCGGCGCAGGAGATCACCCACTCTCCGTTCCGCCAGCGCTTGTAGGGGAACTTACGCTCCGAGGGGAGCAGGAAGACGTGCGCCGGAACCTGGGCCCGCTCCCTCTTCGAGCTCGTGAGGGCTGGGGTCTTGACCTTGGGTCCTTTCATCGTTCACCTCGCCAGGTCGCGCAGACGGGCGTGCGGGGTGTAGACCACCGCGTGCCCGCAGTTGATCCACTCGGCGGGGTCGGGCAGGCGCTGCCAGTCGTGGGGCGCCTCGACCTTCGCGCCGATGTTTGGGCCGCCGGGAAGGGTGAAGAGGGCATTGGCGGGGATGGTCTTGCCCTCGAGGGCGTCGTGCCAGTCGCGGGGCTCCTTCGCCGGCCAGGTGCGGATCCAGGTCTTGAACCCGGCGCCGGCCTCCTCGGCGGCCTCGCGAGCCCCCTCGGCCCAGCCGCCGCGCACCCCGGCACGGACCGCGAGCTTGAGCCACAAGCGGGGGTGGATGCCGGGCCGCTCCCGCACCATGACCGCCTGGAACCGGGCGGCCACCACCCCGCCCCAGTCGTAGGCCCGCTGGATCATGCACTCCAGCCGCGCGGGTGGGGGGTGGGCCTTCAGACCCTTGAGCCACATCGCGTGGGCGGTCCAGGCCGCCTGCGCGGAAACCAGTCGCATGTTGGCCGCCCAGTTCCAGAGGACCCAGATGTCGCCGCGGTCGATGAGCCGGTACATGCGCTCGAGGAGGTCGCGACGCCCCTCGCGCTCGAAGCGCTCTTCGAGGCGGCGGATGATCTCACCGAGCTTTTCAAGCGTCACGCGTTACCTCCCCCGAGAACCCGGGCCAGCACGTCCGGCGTGACCACGTCCTTGTTGGCCTCAAGCCACCGGTTGAGTTCCTCGTCGCTCCAGGTGGGCAGGTAGGGCTGCACCTCGCGGGCAGCCACCGCCAGGGGGATCACGCCCTTCTCGTAGAGCACGAGCACCCCCTGAATCACCTGGTCCCGGATGTAGTCGCGGTTGGGCAGGACCACCACCTCGACCGGCTCGGCCCCGACCAGCGCGGCCAGGTCGGCCACCAGGTCGGTGAGCAGCTCGGAGAGTACCCGGGCGGTACTCTTGGCCTCCTGGTAGAAGCGGCGGTTGGCCTCCTTGAGCGCCTCCCCCGACGGGCTGTCGTTACCGAGGAAACCGCCGGGCAGGGCCATCGCGTCCCGGAGGCGCTCGAGCTTCACCGCCCGCTGCTCCCTGAGCTCGGCGAGGGAGCCGGGGGCGCTCCACTCGAACTCGCCCTGAACCGGCAGGCCAGGGGCGATCTGCTGCACCTCGGTCTCGGGGCCGAAACGGGGGACCGGGTAGGCCGCGTATTCCTCGACCCGGGCCAGGAAGAGCTCCGAGGCCATCAGGTCGCGCAGCATCGGCACCGCCCAGAAGAACGGGCTCCAGGGAAGCCCCTCCGGGGTCAGGTCATAGAAGGCGAAGCGGGGCGTGAGCCCCTCGAGAACCCGATCCGGCGGGTAGCCGAGGTCGGTCGGCGTCTGGAGCTCGCGCCACTCGCGGACCTGGCCGTCCTCAATGTCCCAGACCCTCACCCAGTAGCGGATCCCCCGGCGGGTGGTGACCGTCTTGGCCTGGTAGAGCCCGGTCACCACGTCGGCGTCCATCGGGTGGGTGTAGGGCTCGATGTAGCCGGTGAGCCGGCCGATCCGGGGCGGGCCGGTCTCGGGTTGGTAGGCGTAGCCGGCCGCCACTCCCGCCACGTAGTAGTCGCGGGCGAGGTTGCGGACCAGACGGATGAGCCCCTGCTCGCCGATCGCCTCGTCGAGCCGTTTCGACTGGCCGCCCCAGTTCACGTCACCGACGGCAGCGTTGACCAGGGTGGAGACCACTCGCGGACCGTAGGCGCGGACGCGGCGAAGAGCCCGAGCCCACGCCTCCCGGCTCTCGGGGCTTGGCCCGAGCGGCGGGGTGAGGAAGCCAGGAGCAGGCTCGAAGAGCCCCTGGGCCATCTCCCAGGCCTCCTCGTGCTCAGCGATGCGGGTGGCCACGGCATGGAGCTGGAGCCGGGCCGCGAGTTCACGAACGTCGATCACCGTACGGCGTACCTCCGTTGGGTCTCGGGCTTGAGCCCCCACCCGCCGGCCGAAGCCTGGTAGGCGTAGACCAGGGCGTCCACCTGGTCATCGTGCTCGGCGAGGGGGAAGGCGGTAAGCTCCTCTTCAAAGGCCTTGGGGAGGGCGGGCGCGTGGTAGACCAGCCCCTGCTCGTAGCGGGCGATAAGCGGCATGGCCCGGGCCAGCTTGTCGCGGTCGGGACGCACGCCGCGCACCGGCAGTGCGGTGGTGCGCAAAAGCTCCTGCACCACCGCCGCCTGGTACTGCACCTGCTCGATCGCGATCACCCGTGGCTGCCACCTTGCCGCCTGGGACTTGATGAGCTCGAGCACCCGGTGGAAGGTCTCGCGCGTGCGCACCGCGTCGAGCACCCAGATGCGCCCCTCCTTGTCCTTTCCGACCGTCACCACGGCGGTGTAGTCGGCGTCCTCGCGGGTGCTGATGGCCAGGTCCACCCCCTGGTAGACCTCGAGGGCCTTCCGCTCCGGGGGGTCAGCGACGCGGATCCACTCGCGGCGAATCACCGCGCCCTCGGCGTCCACGAACTCGGCCTCGTACTCCTGCCGCCAGGCCAGCTCGGGCATCGAGCGGCGGCGGGCGGCGAGTTCCTCAGCGCTGATGTGGGGATTGGTGCTGGTGGGCATCCGCCAGCTCTTCCAGTCGGGATCATCGCCCTGGCCCCGGCTCCAGAGCTCGAAGAAGTAGTTCTTCCCCTTCGGGGTTGAAGCAAACCACGCCGAGCCCCGGTAGTCGGTCAGGGTGGGCCCCACGCTTTCCTCCCAGGCCACGTCGAGGCGCTTAGCGAAGGCAGCCTCGTCCACGATCGCCAGGTGGTAGGCCCGGCCGCGACCGGCCTTGTAGGGATCGTCGAGGGTCCAGAACTCGATAGCCCCGCCGGTGTAGAGCTCGAGGCGGGGATGGGGCGACTGGGCCGCCTGGGTGATCACCCCCTCGAGGGTCCGCCGCATGCGGCCGTAGGCCTCCTCGAGGAGGGCGTAGGTGGGCGCGAACCAGCCCACCCGCTTGCCATCCAGGGCCGCGTTCACCGCCAGGTCCACGAGCAGCGTGGTCTTCCCCCAGCGGCGCCCGCAGGCCAGGACGTTGTACCGGCGGGTCTCGGCGAGCACCTGTTCCTGACCCGGATGCAACCGGGGCAGGCGGACTTCGACCTCAAGCGTCTTCACGGATCACCTTCACCCGGATCTCGCCGACCTGCTCCTGCTCGGTGCGCTCGGTGTAGCCGCGATCTTTGCCAAGGCGAGCCAGCGTAAACTGCACCGCCCACGGGCGGCGCTTCTCAAGCGCCTCCACCAGGCCTTCCTCGGCCAGGTCGACGAGAGCCTCTTTAGCCTCGTCGCGCACCCGCTGGAGATCGGGGTGCTTCGAGACGTAACGACTCAAAGTCTCACGGGCCACGCCGAGCTTTCGGGCGGCCCGGGTGATGACCCCGTGCGTTTCGCGCAAGGCCTTGGCGACCTCTTTCTTCCTGAGCGGCATAGTTGTGACCTTGTGACAAAGCAAAACCCCCGCCGTCGGGCAGGGGTTTGCTCATCCTAGAGAAATCTTACCAAAAAGCGGGGGATGGCGCAGCGCTCCGGCGGCATGAGCTCGAACTCCGCCTCCCTGGCCACCGCCGCGACCGGCCGGTCCTGCTACCGGCCGTGGTCGAGGCGGCCGAGGTCTACGACCTCACCGAACCGGTGGTAGCTTGGGCCTCCTCGACGAACTCGCCGAGCAAGGGCGCACCACCGCCCTCGCGATCTGGTTCAGGCTCGCCGAGGACTGAGCACATCGGCGAGCCACAGCGCCGCCTCGGCCAGGAGGCGGCGCTTTTTGTCCTTGAACTGGCCGTCGCCGTCGAGGAGCGAGCGAGGGAGGCGCCTGGCTATCCTGATCTCGTCGAGCCGCACACGCACGGCCTCAGGCGCCTCCCGGACCGCCGCCAGTACGCGCTCGACCGGGATCCACCCGGCCGGGGTCAGGAGGTGCTCGCCGAGGCGGACGCGCCGGTCGTACACCCAGACACCGATCAGCGGGCGGGGCGGCTCGGGGTCGAGGTGGTCGCGGGCGTGCGACCACACCACCGCCTCCCGCACACGGAGGACGCGGGCGATCTCGCGCACCACCGGGGTGAGGTCCTCACCGCGGGCGCGGGCCTCGAGGATCCGCTCGTCCCACTCCGCCACCCGGGTCGAGCGGCAAACCGGGCACCCCCAGACCACCCGGGCCGGGGGGCCGCCGGGAGTGCGCCGGGGGCCGCGGGGGACGGTGTCGGTGAGGGTCCTGGTCTTCCAGGCGCGGAGGGCCTGGTACCAGGCCTCGGCGAGTTTGCGCTCCTCGGCGGTCATAGGGCCTCCTCCACCTCCACCTCGATGCGGCCGCCGCGCACCGGCTCCTCCCGCACAATCCGCAGGTCCGCCACCTGGTGGTCGTTTTCGAGGACCCGTGCGAACTCCAGGGCATCCAGGATCGCCTTGGCGAGGTTGTCCACGTCCCGCCGCCGCCGGTCCGGCGGATAGGCGCGGATCACCACCCGCACCGGGCCGCGAAAGGGCAGACCACCCGTCCCGCGTTCGGCCACGATCGCCCACACGTCCGCGCGGTACCGGCGCCCCTCGGCGCTGATGTGGGTGCGGCCGCGGTCGTGACGCCAGTAGCGGTTTACGGAGGGGGGCCAGGGCAGTACGAGCCTCATGAGCGCCCCTCCTCGAACAGCGGCGCCTCAACACGCGGGAGCTCGAGGCCGAGCTTCCACATCGCGCGACGGCACTCATCGCGCCAAACCTGGTAAAAAGCACCGCGCCGCGCCCTGCCCGGGTACGCATCGCGCAACGCCCGGCGCAGCTCTCGGCGCAACCGCTCGCGATCGTCGGTTCCCACCTGCTCAACGACCTCGCGCACCACACGCTCGACAATCGGGCGCAACCACTCCCGCGTCGTCACCCGATCCACCCCCCACGCCACGCGGTGCCCAGGCCGAGCACGGCCAGGATCACCGCGATGATCACGAGCGCCACCGCCAGCCGCTCGGGGAACCAGACCTCGAGACCGGTCGCCCCCCACTCGATTTGGATCACCCTCAAAGCAGGTGCGCCCCCTTCCCGGCGATCATGTTCCACGCGTAGTCCTCGACCGGATGGAGGAGGAAATACTGCCTCTTGGCGGTGTCGAACACCAGGTCGAACTTCCCCCGCAACTCCGCCCAGTCGACCCCGCTGTCGGTCTCGTGCACCCTGAGGCCGGTGGTGTCGAGCTCCCACACCGGCCACTTCGCGAAGTCTTGGTCGCTCTCCGCACCCTCCGGCCACCGCTCCCCCCAGGGGACGATGGGCTCACTGCCAGGAAGGTCGCCGGTGGAGTAGGCGTGGCGGTAGACGCGCCGAATCTTCTCCACCAGCTCCTCGCGCTGCTGGCGGAGCGTGGCCGGCTCGTGCCCCAACCGCATCATGAGCTCGATGTGTTCGTCGAGCTCGGCGAGTCTCTCCAGCAGGGAGCGGTCCTCGTCAAAGAGGAGGTCGCTCACCTTTCGGCTGGTGAGCTGACCACGGGCCCAGAGCCCCGATTCCAGCCTAGCGATCTCCCCCAACCGGTAGAGCTCAAGGGCAATGCGGTAGCTGCGGTAGCCACCTCGTAATCCAGGGAACCTAAGCTCACTAACAGCCACGTCCTACCTCCTCCTCGTCGAGGCGCAAACCCCCTCCACCGGCCGCAGCCGGTTTTGCGCTCGCCAGGCCCGGTGGGCCTCGGCAATCGCCATCGCCATCGCTGGGCCGGCGAGTCGGGCCGCCCGCTCGATCACGGCAGCAACCTCCTCGTCGCTCATCGGTTCTGGCAACGCAAGCTCGGGACCGGCCGCGCGGAGCCGCCGCGCATAGGCCCGGGCCTCCTCGTAGGCCACGCTCTGCCGGTCAAGCCCCGCAGTGATCTCCTCGTAGTCGGCTCTGAGCTCGGCCAAGGCGACCGGGCGCTGGTGCTGTCCTCCGGGCCGGAAGCGGGGCAGATCCGTGCCACGGCGCCGCAAGCGGGCCAGGCGAGCGCGGATCGAGCCAAAGCTACGAGGCACCACCAGCGCGATCGCGTGCGGCGGCCAGCCGCGGCGGGTGAGCTCGACGATGATGGCGTCATCGCGGGGGGTCCAGGGGCGCGCGACGACCCGCTTCACCGCGCCACCTCCACTACCAGCACCACCCAGCCGGTGGCCAGCACCGCAGCCGCCAGAAGCTGGATCAAGAGCGCCCTTGGGCTTCGCGGCGGCACCCCCTCAAAGAGCAGGAAAAACCCGAGCACGAACGCCGCCAGCCAGGCCAGGACGGCGGCCAGGGCGAGCTCAAGCGGCACGGCCGGCCTCCTCCCGGTGCCGCCGGCGGCGGGCCCGCATGCGCGCGTAGAGCCGGGCGGTGGTCTCCGGGATCGCCGCCTTCCTGGGCACACCCGGGGCATCCACGTAGACCACCCGGGCCCGTCGTGAACGGGCCCAGATGAGGACCGATTGCCGGCTGACCCCCTCCCGGCGGGCCACGTCGGTGACCAGGACGTACCCTTCGGGCAGTTCCGGCAACCGCCGTGCCCGGATCCGGTCCACCGGCCCAAAGGTGTCCTCCCACTCGATCAGGTGGATCACCGCCACCCGGGCGCGGCTCTTGGGGTCGTAGCGGTGGACCACGGTGATCCCGTGCTGGTGCGCCGTTTGCCGCACGCTCCCCGGGTGCATGCCAAGCCGCCGGGCCAGGTCGGAGGCCCGGATCCAGGGGTGACGGATCGGGGCAAGCGCCGCCTCCGCCCAGCGGCGGAAGCTGTAGGGCTCGACGTAGATCGCCCGCCGCCAGCGACCGGCCCGAAACTCCCCGCGGTAGGCCGCCCGCTGCACCATGCTGTAGGAGAGCGGGTACTCGCGGGCGATGTCGGCGAGCTTCCGCCACCCGGGGTAGAGCTTCGGCAGGCGGACCAGGTTCCCCCGGTAGAGGTAGGCCTCCAGGGCGTTCCGGTTCAGCATCGCCTGGCCCCGCCAGAAGACCGCGTAGGGGTAGCGGTACAGGCCGTGCCGCATCAGCCAGGTGCGGATGGAGTCGGGGTAGACCCCGGCCAAGCGGGCGGCCTCCTTCAGGGACAGGTATCCCCTCGAGTGCTCCCAGTCGACCTTCTTCAGGTACTTGCCCTTCATCGCTCCTCCAGCCAGCGCTCGGCGACTTCACCGAGCGCGAGCGCGAACGCGGTCCATCCGTTGATCGCCGCCCAGCCGGCCGCCTCGACGGGGTCGATCTTTCCAGCCACCAGGGCAGCGAGCAGCCGTTCCTCGCCAGGGGTGAGGGTGTGATCCTCGGCCCAGTCGAGGAGCGGACCGAGCAGCTCGTCCGGCTCCCAGGCCAGGCCGCGCTCCCGGCGCCTGGGGGCCACCTCGACGCGCGGGGTCCCGTAGACCGCGACCGCGATCCGGGCGGCCTCCTTGAGACCGAACCGCTCGCCGTTTACCACCAGGCCGCCGGGGGCCGCGAAGGCCCGGGTCCCCTTCGCGTTCAGGTCGCGGGCCAGCCGCTCGATCAGCTTCATGCCCCCTCCCAGGCAAACCGGAGCGCCGCGCCCTGGAAGTGCACCGGCCAGACCCCGGTGGGGCCGTGGCGGTTCTTGGCCACCACCAGCTCGCCCTCGTCGGAGAGGGTTCCGCCGGGCTCGGGCTTGCGCCAGAGCAGCATCACCACGTCGGCGTCCTGCTCGATGGCCCCCGAGTCGCGGAGGTGCGAAAGCTCGGGGCGCTTGTCGCGCTTCTGCTCGGCCTGCCGGTTGATCTGGGCCAGGGTGAGCACGGGCACGTCGAGCTTCACCGCCAGGCGCTTCAGGGCCCGGCTGATCCGGGCGACCTCGAGCTCCCGGCGCTCCTCACGGGCGCTGGGGTGCACCAGGCCAAGGTAGTCGACCACGTAGAAGTCGGCCCCCGCCCTGCGCATGTCGGCGTAGAGCGCCTCGGCGTGGTCCACGTCGTCGCGCACGAAAAGCGGCACGTCGAGAAGCGCCAGGGCGCGCTCCAGGCCCTCCGCGTCCCGGAGCTCGTGCAGCGGGATCCCTAGCACCTGCGAGATCAGTCGGGCGCCGAGGGTCCAGGCGGGCATCTCGAGGCTGTAGAAGACCACCTTCCGCCCCGCCCGGGCGGCGATGAGGGCGAACTGCAGGGCGAGCGCGGTCTTCCCCACCGCGGTGCGGGCGGCCAGGATGTAGTGGCCGCCGCCGTCGAAGCTGGGAAAGGCGGGGTCGCGGGCCACCGCGATCGGGGGCTTCCTGCGCCCCTCGCGCTCGGCCCGCCAGCGCTCGAGCGCGAGCCGCGCCGCCTCCCTCGCGGGCACGGCGCCCCGCTCCTCGCGCCCTTCCGCCGCCTCGGTGAGCGCCTCTACGGCCGCCAGGTAGTCCTCGCCGCGCTTGGCCGCCTGGGCCACCCGGAGGGCGGCCTCCGTGACTCGCTGGCGCCGCACCGCTTCCCGCAGGCGGCGCTGCATCTCCTCGGCGGCCACCGAGCCGTAGTCCAGGTACAGGTCGGTGACGCTGGCGATCAGCGAGGGCTCGACCTCGGCGAGCGCCACCCCCTCGGGGCCGTGCTCGGCCAGAGCCTCGGCCAGGGTGCGGTGTTCCGGGATGGCGTAGAGCTCGGGCTCGGGCCGGATCAGCCCGGCCAGGGCGTAGGAGAGCGTGATGCGCTCGAGGTCACGCCGAGGCAGGTTTGCGGCCATAAAGCACCTCGAGCGGGTCGGGCACGTCGTCGATGCCGATGTAGCGGTACTCGCGGTAGGGCTTTTTGGGCCTTCGCAGTTCCGGCGGGCGCTCGACCAGTGAGGCGTCGAGCGGGATCTCGCCCTCGAGGATCAGCCAGAAGACCTTCAACGGGTGGGTGTGGGCGTCCCGCTTGGCCTGGGCCCAGGCTGCCCGGACCTCCTCGGGGGACCACATCTCGTCCCAGGCTCGGAGCCGGTCGAGGACGGTGTAATCCCGCCCGGGCACCCGGCGGTGGAGCGCCCCGGGCGCCACGAAGACGATCGCCTGACCGGCCGGCCCGAGGGACGCTTCAAGCGCCGTTGGTCCGGTGCTCTGAACCCCCGCGTCTTTAGCGGCCTCTTCCTCGCCTAACCGGCCAGAGGGTCCGGTGCTGGAAGAGGGGGGGTAAGGGGGGGAGTTATATATACTTCCTTCTTCCTTTACTTCCTTTCTTCCTTCGGCGTTCGCGAGCCCCGTCCTGGACGGCGTTTCTTGCATGTCCGCTTGCACGTTTTGCTGCAAACCTTGCGCACGTTTTGCGCCTGTCTTGCCCAAAGCGTGCTCCGGTTCTGCGACCAGCTGGTAGATGCCCCCTTCCTTGGTTGCGTAGCCTGCGCTCATAAGTTCTTCGAGCGCTCGCTTAGCCGTGCGGGGGTCAACGCCGGTGCGTTCGGCCACCGAAAGATGACCAAGCCCGCGACCGAAGTTCGCTTCCGCCGCGAGGACAAAAAGGGCCGCCTGGGCTCGCGGCTTCAGCGTTGGCAGTACAGCGAAGACCCAGTTCGGCACCTTGGTCCACGTTCCGCTCTTGCTTCTTGGTCTTGCCATCGCAACCCCCTAAAACAGCTGCTCCTGGGCGACGCGCACACCGCCCGCTTCCCAGGCCCGCTCCATCCCGGCGAGCGCGGCCTCGAGCTCCTTGATCCGGCTGATCAGCTTCGTCCGGAACTGGCGGTACTCCGCCTCGTTCTCGGGGAGCCGGTAGACCTCCTTGCCCTCCGGGCCGGCGGCCACCACCACCGCCGCCCGACCCCGCTTCCTGAGCTCGGCCATGACCTGCCGGCCCCGTCGGTCTGAACCAAATAGGTCCTCGAACTCTTCGCGCGCGATCCCCCAAGCGCGGCGCTCCTCGAGGAGCCGGATCGCCCTGGTGAGTTCCGCTTCGGTAATCTCGCCTCGCAAACCCGTCCACCTCCAGAGGGGTGGGGGCCCGAGCGGGCCCCCACGTCTACGCGTCCTCGTTCTCGAAGAGCTCCTCGCGGGCGTCGCCGCCCACCGCGCGGAAGGCCTCGAGGTCCGCCTTCAGCGCCTCGACGTCGGTGGGCGGGACCGCCCCCGACTCGACCATCCGGGTGATGTAGCTGGCGGCCTCGGCGGCGTCCTTCACCCCGGCCGCCTGGAGGCCCTCGCGAAGCTTTTCCAGGTAGTCGATGAACCGGGAGGCCTCTTCCTTGGTGAGCTCCTTGGAGGTGGTCACCTGCCGCCCCACGACCATCTCCGCCAGGCGGAGCTTCACATCGCGGTACCGCCCGTTCACCAGCCCGAGCTCGTTCAGGGTGGCCCCGATCTTGCTGAGCTGGGCCTTGTTGATGCGCTCGGGGCCGGTTGGGATCGGCTCCACATGCGCCCCGACCGGGACCGGCTCGGGCTGTGGCACCTGGGTCTGCACCGCCTGCACCCGGTCCATCTCCTCGATCGGGGTCAGGGCCACGTCGAAGGCCCTGCGTAGGAGGTAGACCTCGAGCACCTTCTGGTGCATCGCCGCCGGGTGGGTCTTCCAGGAGCCGCGCCCGGCGTTGTACTCGCTGAACCAGACGCCGCCCTCAAAGACCTGGGTCTGACCGGTGGCGGGGTCGAGCACCTTCACCCGGCCCTTGAGGTAGATGTCCTCGCGGCCGGTGTAGGGGTTCTCCCGCTTCTGCGGCTCGTCGATCTCGATGCTCCACGGCTTGCCGCTGGTGTGGGCAATGTGCAGCAAGCCGTCCCGGGTGATGTAGACGTTGTAGCGCCGGTTCTGGCCTCCGGGGATGAGCACCAGGTGCCGGAGCAGCGGGTCGAGCCCGTACCGCCCGGCGATGGCCAGGGCCAGCTTGACCTCGTCGTCCGGTATGCCCGCGAAGATCTTGGTGCGGGCCAGTTCCGCCGCCTCGCTGGGAGACGGCACCAGTCCGGTGGTGGTATTCTGCTTCTGGGCCAACTCACTCATGAGTCACCTCCCGGCGGGCTTTCGGCCCGCCTCCTCGCTTTCCATGAGCGGGTCCAGCTCCAGCTCGAGGCCCGCCCGCTCCCGGGCCTCGAGGGCGTCCTCGCTCCGCCCCGCGGCGCAGAGCAGGGCGGCAACGAAGAGGCCGATAAAACCGGATGCAAAGCCAATGAAGGCGGCGAGCCAGAGGGAGATCACCCTTCAACCCCCTGGCCGGTCTGCGCGAGCTTTGCTACGTCGAGTACCGCGAATGCGACTCCGCTTTTTGCCTGCCGGGACAGATCGGCAAGCATTGCAGAAATGAGACAATGCGGTTCGTCCACGTTATAGGCGAGGGTGACGTAGCGTTGGTCTGGAGTTCCCAGCTCAACAACGTTTCCCAACCCTGGGGAGTACCCCTTTTCAATTACCGATCCGGGCGGGGCGAAGAAGATCTCCCCGTTCTTAGTGAGAAAAACGGCAGCGATGTTGCTTGGCCTCCGGTCCTGGGGTTGGGCTGGGGTCAAGTGCCGGCTGAACTCGTAGCCGCGTTCGGTGGCAAGCGACTGAAGAGCGCTTACGAGGGCCATTTGGCGCCCCCGCTCGTCACCTTCTTCACGGGCTGTATGGGCTGCCCACACAGCTACCAGCAGCGTGGCCAAGAGGTGATCACCAGCCGCACTCATGCGGCGAGCCGCTTCAATGAGGATTTCCCCGGTTTTCACACCCCCACCCCCAGCTCCCCCGCAACCTGCCGCAAACACGCCTCCACCGAGCCGCACCGGTTGGCCAGGGCCACCAGGCGACCCTCGATACGCACCTCGGCGTAGTCCCCGAGGTCGGGATCCCAGCCGTAGGCCACCTCGTAGCCGAGGCCCCTAAGCCGCTCGGCGATCCGGTCGGCCTCGGATGGGGCCTGGCGCCGGGCCTCGAGGGCCCGGGCTAGGTGCTTGCGGTCGGTTCGGACTATGCGGTCTGGGCGCCGGGCCTTGATCCCGGCGATGAGGGCGAGGCCGCGGGCGATCATGCATCCACCTCCTTCTCCTCCCGCCGGAAGGCCTCCGGCAGGAGCTTTTTTCGCCAGTGCTCGGCGAGCCTGGCGGCCTGGGCCCGGGTCCGCGCGTGCCCCCGGTAGAGCACGTCGGCCCCGGACCAGATCAGGACCTCGTAGCCGACAAACTTCTCGCGGATGGTCCAGCCGAGGGCGTTAGGCATCCTCCACCTCCTCGTAGGCCGGGTCCTCGACCTCCCAGGTCAGGCGCCGGCCCGGAAGGCCCTCGATCTCGTAGACCAGGACCCACACCCGGCCGATGCCCTCGCAGATCGGGCACCGGTGATCCCGGGTGTCGGCCGGGTCCTCGGAGAGGGGGAGCTCCACCGTGCCGTCACCGCCGCAGACGGGGCAGGTGACGACGTGGCGCCACTTGGCAAGGGGGGGTAGGTCGCGGATCACCGCGCCACCTCCCTCATTGCCCGGATCCGCAGGAGCTTCTGCTCAAGCTCCCACTTCCGCCGAGCCACGCGGCGGTACTCCTCGCTTCTCTCTGGACGGATGCCGCCCCAGCCGATGCGGACTAACTCATCAGCTAGGCGGGCGATTTCCTCGCGCAGGAACTCCTCTGTCCGCTGTATCCTGTTAGTGGTAGCTGGCACGCTATCACTCCTTTCTGGCCGGGGCCCTCACCCCGGCCGCCGCTTTGGTCTCGGGGTTTCCCCCGTTGCGGCCGATCAGATCGCGCAGGGCCCGCCTCGGCACGCGGTAGGTGCGGCCGAAGCGGATCGTTTGGATCCGACCCTCCCTGGCCATCTGGTAGACGGTGTGGTAGCTGACGTTGAGCAGTTTCGCGGCGTCGGCCAGGGTGAGCGTTTCCTGCTCGGCGTTGATGTAGCTCTGCTCGGCCAGGCGCTGCATCTCGATTAGCGCCTCGGCGATGTCGGCCTCGAGCTCGGTGAGCTCCCGCTGGAGCCGGGCCTTCCTCCGCAGGAGCTCGCGGTAGCGCTCGCGGGCCTCGAGGTAGCTACTGGGCATGAGGGGCCTCCTCGGTTATCAGTTGCTCCATTGATAGCCCAAGCACACGAGAAAGCCGGATGAACACGAGCAACGACGGGCGCGCGGAGCCCTTCTCGAACTGACTGATTGCGGCTTGGCTGACGCCCACTTTGCTCGCCAGCTCCGCCTGGCTAAGGCCGAGCTTTTCCCTTGCCTGGCGTATTTTCTCACCGATCACGTCGGGAGTTTCATGCATCACGCTTCAATAGTACGACTGATAAACCACCCTTGTCAATAGTTTCACTTATACTCACGCATAAGGGGGGCTAATGATGATGGCCGCAGAAGCGTCGGTAGAGCCTGGAATAGCCATCCGTCGGCGGATGCATGAGCTAGGGTTAAGCCAAAAGGAGCTTGGTATGAGAGTCGGGCGCTCGCAGGGTTGGGTATCGCAAGAGCTCTTGCGCGATACGGAGAAGACCGTGAAGTATCTCTGGGCACGCGACAAAGAAGCTTTGGATGCGCTACTGAACGCCCTTCGCTGGACCCCCGAAGAGTTCACCCGCGCCACCGGCATCGAGCTCCCCGGCGCCTCTCTCGAGCGCATGGGCGCTCGCCCAGTCACCATGACCACCGTCCCCCTCCTCGGCGTGGTGTCCGCGGGTCGCGGCACGAGCCACGCCGAGCCGATGGGCGAGATCGAGGTGTCCTCCGAGGTGGTCGAGCGCTACGGATCTTACGGGCTCTACGCCCTCGAGGTGGACGGCGACTCCATGTTCTGCGAGGACCTCCCCTACTCCATCCCGCCCGGCTCCTTTGTGGTGGTCGCTCGCGATCTGGAGCCCCGCCCGGGCGACCTGGTGATCGCCTGGCTCAAGGGCAAGGGGGTGGGGTACCTGAAGGAGCTCGAGCGGCGTCGAGGCCACCAGGTGCTCAAGTCCTGGAACCCCGAGGTGCCCCCGATCGTGGTAAGCCCAGAGGACCAGGTGGAGGTCCAGGGCGTGGTGGTGCACGTGGGGTTTGACCCGAGGAAGGTGAGGAGGTAGGAGATGGAGCTTAAAACAAGAGTTCTGACAGCCGGCGCTGTGGTCTTGTTGCTTATCTCTGCCTGCGCGCCTACGATGACGCGTCCGAAGGCAAAAGAATATGTTTACGACTACCTGATGGCAACTGCCAAATATAAAGGCGAAACCTACAAGGTTAAACCTAAATACTCATCTTGGGTTGTTGAAACCAGCGATTTTGCGTTCGCCGCGAGCTTGGTCCCCGATTACGTTGTCATTTACACCGACGAAAAAGGTGGCATAGCCGAAGGTGGCCCCAAGCAAATAGAGTTTGACTTAAAAAACAAGACCAAAGAGCCCATCGAAATCATCTGGGCTAGCAGTTCGATCGTCCTGCCAGATGGGAGCGCCTCGAGGGTAATGCATAAGGGGCAAAAGTTCCTTGAGAAGGATCGCCCTGCGCCTCCGTCAATCATTCCTCCCGGCGCTATCCTTTCTGACCTAGCGGCCCCGAGTGATCTGATTTATTGGAGCGACTCGCGAACTGAGTGGGTAGTCATGCCGATGTTCAGGTCCCTTCACAATGGGCAAGGAATAACCTTGCTGTTGGCGTTAAATGTCGGCGGACAAAAAGAGTATTTCCAAGTGCACTGGGAGGCTTCGAGAACCTTCCCAAAGCCTTGAGTACTTAACCCATGCCCCGCCGCAAGGGAGAAGGCCTAATCCGGCTCCGCCAGGACGGGCGGTGGGAGATCCGCGTCGAGGCTCCTCGCGGCCCTGATGGCAGGCGCCGGCGCCTGGTGGCCTACGCGCGCACCTGGGAAGACGCACTCAGAAAGCGCGCCGAGCTCCTGATCAAGGCCGGCCGGGAGGCCCCCGAGGACGCCGGTCGGTCCATCACGCTCGGCGAGTGGATCCAGGGGTACCTGCAGAGCCGCGAGGGGGAGGTCAGGCCCAACACCCTGGCCCGCTACCGCACCTACGCCAAGCACCTGGAGCCCCTGAGCCGCTACCCCCTGGCCGAGATCAAGGTGGCCCAGCTCGAGGCTCTCTACAAGGACCTCTCCACCCGGATCGGCCGCAGCCACCTGGCCCACGTCCGCACCTTCCTCCGGGCGGCGCTGCGCAAGGCGGTGAGATACGGCTACCTGGAGCACTCCCCCGCCGAAATTGCCGAGCTTCCCAAGACACGGCCGGAGACCCGGCGGGCCAGGGCGCTCAGCCAGGACGAGGTGGAGCGGCTCCTCGAGGCGGCCAGGGGCACCCGCTACTATCCCATCCTCTACGCCACCCTGGCCCTGGGCCTCCGGCGTGGCGAGGTCCTCGGCCTGCGCTGGGAGGACGTGGACTTTGACCATGATGAGCTCGCCATCCAGCGCATCGTCACCCTGGTCGACGGCAAGGTCGTGGTCGGCGACCCCAAGACCACGGGGAGCCGGCGGGTGCTGCCGTTGCCGCCCGACCTACGCGACGTGCTCCTCGATTGGGGCGTGGAGCTGGAACGGCTCGGTCTCTACGGCGGCTGGGTCTTCCCCGCCGAGACCGGCGCCGAGACGCCGATTAACCCCCGGAACCTCGAGCGGGGCTACAAGAACCTGCTCAAGAAGGCGGGCCTGCCGGAGTACCGCTTCCACGACCTGCGCCACACCTTCGCCACCCGGGCGCTTGCCCGGGGGGTGGACCCCAAGACCGTCTCCGGCCTGCTGGGGCACACCACCGTGGCCCTGACCCTCGACATCTACACCCACCTCGAGCGCGAGCGGATGAAGCGGGCGGTGCAAAACATTTTGGGCCTCGCCGACGGGCCGAACTGCCAGTAGGGTGGTCAAATGGTGGTCAAAAGCGAGGAACCCCCGGTCGGAAGACCGGGGGTTTTCCTCGTTCTCTTCCTGGTGGGCGACGGTGGACTTGAACCACCGACCTCACGCTTATCAGGCGTGCGCTCTAACCAGCTGAGCTAGTCGCCCGCCCAGCACCCCCCAGCTTAGCGGGCGGCTAGGGCTCGGTCAAGGCCTTGGCGGCGGCCTCGGTGCGCCGCCCCACGGCGTCCACCGCGATGACCTTGGCGGCCCTGGCCGGCACCTCGACGAAAAACCGCACGGTCTTTCCCTTGGGGAGGTTGAGCCGGCTGTAGGTCCGGCCGTACCGCACCACCACCCGGTCGACCTCGACGTCGTCGGTGGCCACCCCAACGATCCGGAGCCGCCCGTCGGCGTCCTCCACCCGCTCGATCCTCACCTTGGGGGCGGCGCGGTCGAGGATCAGCGAGAGCTCGCGGCTGCGGGCGTGGCCGGCGGCGTCCTTGGCCACGACCTCGACCCGAACCCGGCCGGCCTTGGGGGCCTCGAGCTTAAAGCGGAAGCGGACCAGCTTCTTGCCCCGGGCCGGCTTGGCCAGGACCTCGGTGCCCCCGGCGGTAACGCTCACCACCCCGGTGTCGTCGAAGGCGTAGCCCTCGACGATCACCGCCTGGCCCTTGGCCACCGCCCCCCCGGCGGGCTGGGTGATGCCCAAAAACGGCGGGGTCTCGTCGGAGCGGGCGGCGCAGGCGGTGAGAAGCAGGGGCAAAAGAAGAAGGGGACGCCAGCGCATCCCCTTCAGCTTAAAAGGTTCCGATTAGTAGAAGTAAAGGCCCACCTTGGCCCCGTAGGCGGGGCCGAAACCGCTGCAGCCAGAGCAGCCGGTCACCCCCACGTAACCCACGCCCAAAAGGGCCTCGCCAAAGAAGCCCATGCTGTCGCTGAACTTGTAGACGATGCCGCCGAGGCCGTGCACGTCGAAGCCGAAGGCGCTGTACCCCAGATAGCCGGCGTAGAAGGCGGCGTCGGCGCCGGCCCCGTAGTAATAGCTGAGGGGTTGCTCCTTGGAGAGGGCGCCCTGTCCCAGCATCATGTCGACGCCCCCCTCGATGCCGAAGCCGTACCAGAAGGGCAGGCCCACGCTGAGGCGGAGGTTATCAAAGAAGATCATCCCCCCGATGCCCCCGGGGTAACCGCTGTAGAGGCCGTACTTCTGGGCCGAACCTAGGCCGGCGAAAGCCAGCGCCGCGAAAGCAAAAAGTGCCACCAAAACCTTCTTCATAGCCATCACGCCCCTTTCTTACGCCCCTAAGAATAGCATGAGGATGGGGACGTTTGCCACCGGGAGGGGTTTACGTCGTGTATTCGGCGTTGATCTTGACGTACCCCTCGGTGAGATCCGAGCCCCAGGCCTCGGCCTCGAAGCCGCCCTGGCGGAGGTCGGCGCGCACCCGCACCTCCGCCCGCTGCATCGCCCGCGCCGCCTCCTCGCGGTCGAAGGGCAGGGGGGCGCCGTCGTAGAGGGGGATGCCCTCGAGCTCGATCCGGACCCGGGCGGGGTCGAGGAGGGCGCCGGAGTACCCCAGGGCCGCGAGCACCCGCCCCCAGTTGGGGTCGTTGCCGTAGACCGCCGCCTTCCATAGGAGGCTGCCGGCCACCGCCCGGGCCGCCCGCCGGGCGTCCGTAAGGCTCGCCGCCCCCACCACCCGCACCTCGATCAGCTTGGTGGCCCCCTCGCCGTCGGCGGCGATCTGGCGGGCCAGGTCGCGGGCCACCGCCGTCACCGCCTCCCAGAAGAAGCCCGGCTCCACCCGGCCCTTGGCGCCGCTGGCGAAGATCGCCGCCATGTCGTTGGTCGAGGTATCGCCGTCGACCGTGACCTGGTTAAAGGTGGCGTTCACCACCTCCGGCCAGCGGGCCCGCAGCTCGGCCTGGTCGAGGGCGGCGTCGGTGAGGAGGAAGCCGAACATCGTCGCCATGTTGGGGTGGATCATGCCGCTCCCTTTGGCCACCCCCACCACCCGGGCGCCCCCCGGCAGGGGGACCTCGGCCAGCTTGGGGCGGGTGTCGGTGGTGAGGATCGCCTCGGCGAAGGGCTCGAGGCTCGAACCCAGCCGGATCCCCGGCAGCGCGGCGGCGATCCGGTCCACCGGCAGGGGCACCCCGATCACCCCGGTGGAGGCGGTGAGCACCTCGTCGGGCCGGACCCCCAGGCGTTCGGCGGCGAGCTCGGCCATGCCGAGGTCGGCGGCGACCCCGGCCTCGCCGGTGGCGGCGTTGGCGTTCCCGGCGTTCACCACCAGGGCCCGCAGGGGCGCCTCCGAGGCGTGGCGCTGCCGCCCCCGAAGGACGCAGGGGGCGGCGGCCCGGTTGGTGGTGGCGACGTAGGCCCAGGCGAGGGGGCCCTCGCCGTAGAGCAGGGCGAGGTCGGGGTTCCCCGAGGGCTTGAGGCCGGCCCGGGTGGCCCCGGCCAGAAATCCCAGCGGCAGCTCCATGGCCCTATAGTCTACGGCCAGAGGCCCTCGAGGGCGAGCCCATGGGTCTCGTTCAGGCGGTAGACCGCGTTCAGGTTCTGCACCGCCTGGCCGGCCGCCCCCTTGACCAGGTTGTCGATCGCCGAAAAGACCACCCACCAGCCGGTGCGGGCGTCGGCCCGGAGGGCGATCCGCACCGCGTTGGCGCCGCAGACCGCCTTGGTGCGGGGCAGCCCCTCGCCAACCGCGACGAACGGCTCGTCGGCGTAGAAGCCGCGGTAGAGCTCCAGGAGACCGGCCTCCTTTAGCTCCCGGACCGGCCGCACGAAGGCGGTGACCAGGATCCCCCGGGTCATCGGGGCCAGGTGGGGGACGAAGGTGAGCCGCACCGGGTCCTCGGGGCCCCAGGTCCTGAGCCAGCGCCCCTGGGCCCGCGCCCGGCCGAGGTTCTGCTCGATCTCGGGGGTGTGGCGGTGGCGGCCGGCCGGACGGTAGGGGCGGAAGTCCTCGTTGGTCTCGGCGAAGGCCGTTCCCTCCGCGTCGCGGCCCGCGCCCGAGACCCCGCTGGCGGCCGAGAGCAGCACCTCGCCGGCCAGGCCCTCGGCGAAGAGCGGGGCCAGGGCCAGGGTGGCGGCGGTGACGTAGCAACCCGGGTTGGCGACCAGTCGAGCGCCGGCGAGCTCCCTTCGGTGGAGCTCCACCAGGCCGTAGCGGGCCTCCTTGAGGAGGTCGGGGGCCCGGTGGGGAAAGCCGTACCAGGCCTCGAAGACCGCGGGGTCGAGCCGGAAGTCGGCCGAGAGATCGATCACCCGCTTGCCGTCCTTAAGGAGCCGGGGGGCCAGATCCATCGCCACCCCGTTTGGGGTGGCCAGGAAGACCACCTCGGCCCCGGCCACCGCGTCCTCCACCGGGGAAAAGTCGGGGGCCGAAAGGAGCTGCGGCCAGGCGGCGGTCGCCGGCCGGCCGGCGTAGGCCCGGCTCGCGAGCCCCACCAGCTTGACCTCGGGGTGGGCCTTTAGAAGCCGGATCAGCTCGGCCCCGCCGTAGCCGCTGGCCCCCACGACCGCGGCTCGGATCATGTCCCCTCCGTAAGCCAGAGCAGCACCGCCTTGGCGGCGTGGAGCCGGTTTTCCGCCTGGTCGAAGACCCGGCTCCGGGGGTGGTCGACCATCGCCTCGGTGGTCTCCTCGCCGTAGTGGGCCGGCAGGCAGTGGAGGAAGGCGGCGGTCGGCTTGGCCCGCTCGAAGAGCGCCGGGGTCACCGCGAACCCGGCGAAGTCGGCACGGCGCCGCTCGGCCTCGGCCTCCTGCCCCATCGAGACCCAGACGTCGGTGTAGACCGCGTCGGCCCCCCGCACCGCCGCCTCGGGATCGCGGACGATCTCGATCGGGAGGGGCTCGGGGGGGTCGTAGCCCTCGGGGATCGCGGCCACCACCCGGATCCCGGCCATCGCCGCCGCCTTGGCGAAGGAGGCGAGGACGTTGTTCCCGTCCCCCACCCAGGCGACGGTGAGGCCCGCAAGGCCCAAGAACGCCTCCCTCAAGGTCAGCAGGTCGGCGATCGCCTGCAGGGGGTGGGCCCGGTCGGAGAGGGCGTTGACCACCGGCACCCCGGCGTGCGCGGCCAGGGCCTCGAGGGTGGCGTGGTCGTGGACCCGGGCGGCGATCCCGGCCACCCAGCGCTCGAGGTTTCGGGCCACGTCGCGGACGGGCTCGCGCTCCCCGAGGCCGATCCCGTTCTGATCGAGGTAGAGCGGGTGGCCGCCGAGCTCGTAGACGGCGATCTCCAGGGTCGAGCGGGTTCGCAGCGAGGGCTTTTCGAAGATCAGTGCCCAGGTCCGACCGGCCAGCTCGCGGCCGCGGTAGCGCTCGGCCTTGAGCCGGGCGGCCCGGTCGAGCAGGGCCGCCAGGGTTTCGGGGTCGAGGGCGTCGACGTCGAGGAAGTCGCGCACCTGCATGAAGCTAAGTTTAAACCCGATATTTATGCCGCGCTTCTTAAGGCTTGAAAATGTTTAAGTTTTGAACTATCCTGACGTACGTGCGCGCCCCGACCCTCCTCACCCGGCTCTGGCGCCTGCAGCGGCGGCTCCTGGAACGGGCCAAGCCCTGCCTCAAGGCGGAAGGGATCGACTTTAAGCGCTACTTCCTGCTGGCCCAGATCGAGCGGGGCGGGCGGCCCGCTCGCCCAGGCCCTCCACCTGCCCCCGCCCAGCGTCAGCCACCTGCTGGCGGGCCTGGAGGAGGCCGGCCTGATCGTCCGCCGACCCAACCCCGAGGACCGCCGGAGCACCCTCCTAGAGCTCACCGAGGCGGGCCGGCGGCGGCTCGGGGCCGCCCGGGGGTGCCTCGAGGCCGCCGGCGAGGCCGCCCTGGCCCGCCTCGACGAAGACGAGAAACACGCGCTCATCCGGTTGCTCGAACGATTGGAGGAGGAAGCATGAGCCCCGCCCGTCAAGTTCAGCTCACCCTGGTCGGGATCTTCCTCGGCATCTTCCTGGCCGCCCTCGACCAGACCATCGTGGCCACCGCCCTGCCCCGCATCGTCCAGGACCTCGGCGGGGTCGACAAGTACGCCTGGGTGGCCACCAGCTACCTGCTGGCCTCCACCGTGGGGGTGCCGATCTTCGGCCGGCTCGCCGACCTGGTGCGGGCCAAGGTGCTGCTCTTTTGGGCGGTGCTGATCTTCCTCGCCGGCTCCGCCCTCTCCGGCCTCTCCCCCAGCATGAACGCCCTGATCGGGTTCCGGGGCCTCCAAGGGATCGGCGGCGGGGCGCTCTTCGCGGTGGCGGTGACCACCATCGGCCTCCTGATCCCGCCCCGGGAGCGGGGGCGGATCCAGGGAGCGTTCGGGGCGGTGTTCGGGATCGCCAGCATCGTCGGCCCCTGGCTCGGCGGGCTGCTCACCGACCACCTCTCCTGGCGCTGGGTCTTCTACATCAACATGCCGGTGGGGGCGGTGGCGCTTTGGTTCATCGCCCGCTACATGCCGGCGGCGGCGGCCCCCTCCCGCCACCGCTTCGACTACTGGGGGGCGGCGACCCTGATCCTGTGGACGGTGCCGCTCTTGCTCGCCCTCTCCTGGGGCGGCACCACCTACCCCTGGACTTCCCCCACCGAGCTCGGCCTCTTCGCCCTGGCCGCACTGGGCCTCGGGCTCTTCGTCTGGGTCGAGACCCACGTCCCCGAGCCGCTTTTCGACCTCACCCTCTTTCAAAACCCGATCTTCCGCTACGCCAGCCTGGCCCTCTTCTTCTTCGGGGCCGCCTTCCTCTCGGCGATGTTCTTCCTGCCGCTCTATCTGATCCAGGTCAAGGGGATCAGCGCCACCAGCTCCGGCCTCACCCTGATGCCGCTCACCCTGGGGGCGGTCTTCGGCAGCGTGGCCGGCGGCCAGCTGGCCAGCCGCACCGGCCGCTACAAGCCCTGGATGCTCATCGGGAACCTCTGGCTATTGCTCAACTTCCTGGCGATGCACTACCTGATCGACCTCGACACCCCCCTCTGGCTGGTGCTGGCGCTGATGGTGAGCATGGGGCTCGGGCTCGGCCCCTCGATGCCGCTCTACACCCTGGCGGTGCAGAACTCGGTGGAGCCGGCCCGGATGGGCACCGCCAGCTCGGCGACCCAGTTCTTCCGGCAGATCGGCTCGACCCTGGGCACCGCCCTGCTGGGGGCGATCCTGGCCGCCAGCCTGCAGGGGGCGATCCAGAGCCACCTGCCCGCCGGGTTCAAGGGCGGCTCGATCTCGATGCGGGATCCCACCGCGATCGAAAAGCGCTTCGCCGAGAGCGAGCGGGCGACCCTGGAGGAACTCCGGCGGGCCCTAAACGGCGACCGGGAGGCCGTCGCCAAGCTCAAGGCGAACCCCCTCCTCCCCGAGGACTTCAAGGCGATGCTGGGCCGACCGGTGCCCCCCGCCCTGCGGGAGACCATCCTGAAGCGGGTCCAGGACGCCCTCAAGGCCCGGATGGAGGCGCTCAAGGCCGAGATGCAAAAGGCCCTCGACCTGGCCATCGTCGAGGCCATCCGCAAGGTCTACCTCTACGGGGCCGGCTTCGTGCTGCTGGGGTTTTTGGCCACCCTGCTCATCCCCGACGCCGAGCTTAAGGGCGAGGCCCACCTGGCCCCGGCCGGCGACTAGCCCTCGGGGCGCTGCGGCCGCCCCAGCCGCCGCTCCTCCCCCCGCCAAAGCCGCACCAGGTTGTGGCGGTGGGTGAGGAAGATCATCGCGGCCATGAGGGCGAGGGTGGCGAGCTCCCACCCCGGGCGGCCCAGCGCGTAGGCCAGCACCACCGCCGCCACCGCCCCGGTCAGGCTCCCGGCCGAGACGAACCGGGTCAGCGCCACCACCACCAACCCGATCACCGCGGCGTAGGCGGCGACCTCGGGGTCCAGGAAGAAGAGGGTGCCCAGGCTGGTGGCCACCCCCTTGCCGCCGGAGAACCGGAGGGTCACCGGGAAGTTATGCCCCAGCACGGCGGCCACCGCCACCCCGCCGAGGAGCCAGCCCTCGACCCCGGCCAGCCGGGCGATCCAGACCGCGATCCCCCCCTTGAAGATGTCGAAGAGCGCCACCACGATCGCCGGCCCCCAGCCCAGCGCCCGCTGCACGTTGGTAGCCCCGATGTTCCCCGAGCCCACCTGGCGCAGGTCGACCCGGTAGAGCCGGGCCACCAGCACCCCGCCGGGGATCGAGCCGAAGAGGTAGGCGAGCAAAAGGACGGCGGCGGAAACCCAGTCGAGCCGCATGCCGAGGGGATTCTACCCCTAGCTCGAGGCCGAGCCGTAGCCCCTTAGGGCAAACCGCCAGAAGACCCGCGAAAAAAGCAGGAACGCCCCCGCAAGCAGGGCCAGAAGGACCAGGAACCCCGGCCCCTTCCGGCCCAGGGCCACCTCGGCCGGCACCGTGGTCATGAAGGAGACCGGCAGGACGTAGGTCAGGAAAAGGCGGAAGGGCCGGTCGAAGGCGCTCACCGGATACTGGGCGTTCCAGAGCACCGCCCCCAGAAAGTTGACCACGTTGTAGAGCTTGACGAACCAGATCGTGGTGGTCGCCAGGACGAAGGCCAGGGCGTAAAAGAGCAGGGTGGCAAGGGCGAGGGCGAGGACCAGATAGAGGGGGTTCATCCCCACGGTGCCGGCGGCGTACGCCAGGAGCAGCCCCGCCACCAGGAACGAGGGCAGGCCCCAGACGGCGAACCCCTCGACGCTCACCCAGAACTGGCTGTCCACCGGTTTCAGGAGCACGTAGTCGAGGGTCCCCTGCTGCACCCGCTCGGAGATCTTCTGGAGGTTCGGGTTCAGCCAGCTCGCGAAGACCCCCTCGAGGAACCGCGCCACCCCCATCACCGCCAGCGCCTCCTGCCACCGCCAGCCCCCGAGGTCGTAGCCGTTTTGGTAGAAGAGGAAAAGGCCAAAGAGCATCCCCAGCGACTCCAGCAAGACGATGACCAGGGCCGCCAGGAAGTTCGCCCGGTACTCCATCCGGGCCGAGAGCGCGGTCAGCAGGAAGACCCCAAAGAGCCTCAGGTAGCGCATCACGCCCCCATAGCGGAAAACCGCCGAAGCCCGGCGCGCCAAAGCCCCCGCGCGAGGAGCCAGGCGAGGAGGGTCCAGCCGGCCAGAACCCCAAACGCCCGCCCCGCCCCGGCCACCGGCTCGCCGGCCCAGAGCGCCGCCGGCAGGTAGGCGAGGTAGGGGAAGGGGGTCCAAAAGAGGAACGCCCGCACCGCCTCGGGGTAGAGGTCGAGGGGGGCGAGGTAACCGGAAAACAGCATGAAGAGGACGTACCAGGCGTTGTAGAGGTCGGTGGACTCCTCCAGCCAAAGGGCCAGCAGGCCGAGGACGTAGGCCACGAAGAAGTTGAGCAGGAACCCCAGGAGGCTGGCAAGGAGCCCGAGGAAAAGGGCCCCGGGGCCGGTCCAGACCAGCGCCCCGGGGTAGAGGAGCCAGAAAACCCCGACCAGCACCAGGATCATCGGCAGCCGCACCCCGCGCTCGGCGAGGTGCTGGGCCAGGTAGTGCCAGAGGGGGTCGAGGGGCTTTAGGAGCTTGAAGGCGAGGGCGCCGTTTTTGATCTCCTCGGAGAGGGTCCAGGTGACCCAGACCACCTGGAGCTGGCGGGCCGCGAAGACGAAGAAGAAGTAGCGGGCGAAGGAGAGGGGATCGCGGTCGGTGAGCCCCTCCCGGGCCGCCGCCACCCAGATCGCCATGAAGAAGAAGGGGGCGAGACCGGAGAGCAGCCAGAAGAGGATCTCGCCCCGGTAGACCGTCATGTGGGCGTAGTAGACCGAGAGGAAGGCGAGGAGCTTCCTAACCAAGGCGCCCCTCCCGGAAGACCCGCCCGATCACCTCTTCCAAAGGCGGCTCCTCGACCGCCAGGTCCCGGACCGGGAGCGCGGCCAGCATCCGGGCCACCGCCGCGGTGAGGCGGGGCTTTTCCACCAGGAGCCGGGCGCTCTGCCCCTCGACCCCCACCACCTCGCCGTAGGGGGCGAGGGCGGCCGGTTCCAGGGGGGCCTCGAGGTCGAGCCGGACCTCCTTGTAAGGGGCGAACCGCGCCACCAACGCCCGGAGCCCCCCGTCGAAGAGCAGCCGGCCCCGGTGGATCAGGATCACCCGCTCGGCCAGCGCCTCGATGTCGGCCATGTAGTGGCTGGTGAGCAGCACGGTGGCCCCCTCCTCCCGGGCGTAGCGCCGGACGAAGTCGCGCACCGCCGCCTGGGCGTTGACGTCGAGCCCTAAGGTGGGCTCGTCGAGGAACAGCACCCGGGGGTGGTGGAGGAGCGCCGCCATCAGCTCGGCCTTCATCCGCTCGCCGAGCGAGAGCTTGCGGACCGGCTGGGTGAGGATCGCCTCGATCTCCAGCATGGCGGCGAACCGCTCCACCCGCCGGCGGTACTCGGGCTCGGGGATGTCGTAAACCGCGGCGTTGATCCGGAGGGTGTCGAGGACCGGCAGGTCCCAAAGCAGCTGGGCCTTGTTGCCCATCACCAGGGTGATCCGTTTCAGGAACCCGGGCCGCCGCTCGAACGGCGCGTAGCCCAGCACCCGAACCCGCCCCCTCGAAGGGTAGAGCAGCCCGGCCAGCATCTTCAGGGTGGTGGTCTTCCCCGCCCCGTTCGGGCCCAGAAAGCCCACGATCTCGCCGGGACGGAGCCGGAAGCTCACCCCCTTCACCGCCTCGATCCGCTTGTAGCGGCGGCGAACGAAGTGCCGCAGGGTGCCCAGGAACCCCGGGTCCTTCTCGGCCACCAGGTAGGTCTTGGAAAGGTCTTCGGCCACCACCACGTCTTCCACGGCGTGCCTCCAATCTACCCCGAGGCCGAGGCGTAGGCCCGAACCGCGAGGCGAAAGAGCCTATCTGTCAACAGCCAAAAAACCGCCACCCCCGCCCAAAGCCCGAGCAACCCCGCCGGGCCCACCCGCCCCAGGGCCAGCTCGGCGGGCAGGTTGACCGCCCCGTAGACCGGCACTACGAAGGTGAGGAAGACCCGTACCGGAAGCGCGTAGGCCCGCACCGGGTACTGCCCGGCCGCGAACAGGCCGGTCACCAGGTGGACCAGGTTGTGGACGTGCACCGAGAAGAAGCCCACCAGGGCGAGGAGGAAGGCGAAGAGGTAGGCGACCAGGAGGGCCGGACCGATCGCGAGCGAGCCGAGGACCGCCGCTTGGGCCCCCAACGCGCGGTGCCCCAGGCCGAGGAGCGCCGCCCCGGCCAGCAGGTCGGGCAGGCCCCAGGGCGAGGCGGTCTGCACCAGGAGCAGGAAGACCGGGTGCTTGGGCCTGAGCAGCACGAACTCGAGGCTCCCCTCCCACACCCGCTCCGAGAACGCCACCAGGTTGGGCCCCACCACGCACCGGAAGAAGCCGATCGCGATCGAGGCCACCCCCAGGTAGACGAGCCCCTCGTCGGGGGCGAGGTCGAGCACCCCCGCCCGCACCAGGGCGAAGAGCGCCGCCACCCGGCCGGCGGTCTCCACCAGGGCGCCGAGGAGGGCGGCGAGGAAGTCGGCCCGGTAGGCCGTCCAGACCGCCGCGGCGGCCGCCGCCGAGCGGGCGAGGACGCGGAGGTAGCCGCCCATCTAGCCCCCCGCCGCGCGGTAGCGCAAAAGCCCCCGGCGCCAAACCCAGCCGGCCAGCGCCGCCACCCCGAGGGTCCAGAGCACCAGCGGCAGCGGCCCCCGGGCCCCCGGCCACCCCGCCGCCAGCGCCGCCGGGTGGTAGACCGCGTAGGGCAGCGGGGTCCACGCGAGGAAGCGGCGAAGCCCCGGGGAGAAGGCGTCCAGGGGGATCGCGAGCCCGCCGAAGAAGAACAGCGCCCCGTAGTAGGCCTCGAGGAACCCCTCGCTCCGCTCGAGGAAGAAGGCCAGGGCGCCCAAGAGCCAGCCCAGGGCGAAGTGGAAGGCGAACCCCAGGGCCAGGAAACCGGCGTAGCCGATCAGGCGGGCCGGCTCGAGCCCGGCGAGGATCCCCGGAAAGAGGGCCCCCAAAACCCCCGCCACCGGCAGGCCGAGGACGAGGTAGACGAGCAGGAGCGAAAGCTGGTCGGCGAGGTGGTCAAGAACCGGCGAAAACGGCCGCAGCAACAGGGGCGAGAGCCGGCCGGTGCGGATCTCGTAGCCGAGGTAGTCGGCCACCCCGGTGGGCCGGAACAGCCCGGCCAGCCAGGCGAAGAAGAAGTAGCGGGCGTAGTCGAGGCCGGGCCGAGGCCCGGCCTCGACCCAGAGCCCTAGGAAGATCAAGGGCAGGCTCTGGGCCAGCACCCAGAAGAAGAGTTCGCCACGGTAGGCGAGGTTTTGCGCCAGAAAGGTCCCGACCAGGACCGAAAACTTCCCAAGCAAGAATCTACGGGTCATCCGCCCGACCTCCCATCTTTGGCGGAAAGTTTCCTGAAAGCCGAACCGGACTAGCGGCGGACGACCCGGAGTATCATGGAACCCAGTTTAGCAAAAAGGGGGTCAGCCCTCGGAGGGCTCGGGGAAGGGCCGGCCGTAGGGCAGCACCCGGCTGCCGGGGAAGGCCGCCGCCAGGAGCCGGCCCAGGTGCTCGGCGGCCTCGGGCAAAAGCCCGGCGCATTGGGTGACGTAGACGAAGAGGTAGCGGGGCCGGCGGGGCGACTGCGAGTAGGCCAGGCAGCCCTGGTACTCGGGGAACGCCTCCAAAAAGGTCGCCAGCACCGCCCGCATGCGGGGCCCGGCCGGGGGCAGCACCCCGAGGCTCCGCCGCGGCCGGAGCCAGTAGGTGCGGACCAAAAGCCTCACGACCCCCGCGCCCTCCAGATCGGCTCGGCGATCCCCAGGCGGTGGTTGACGTAGCGGGCCAGGACGAAGAGGAGGTCGGACAGGCGGTTGAGGTAGCGGAGCGCCTCGGGGTTCACCCACTCGTGCTCGGCCAGCGCCACCGCCTCGCGCTCGGCCCGGCGGGCGACGGTGCGGGCCAGGTGCAGCGCGGCCGCGGCCGGGTGGCCGCCGGGGAGGATGAAGAGCTTTAGGGGCGGGAGGTCGGCCTCCAAGCGGTCGATCTCGGCCTCGAGGCCGGCCACGTCGTCCGCCGTCATGCGGGCGATGTGGCGCTCGGCGGGGCTGTTTTTGAGGGTGGCGAGGTCGCTGCCGAGCTCGAAGAGGGCCCGCTGCAAGCGATCGAAGAGGGGATCGAGCTCGGCCAGCTCGGAGGGGAGCAGGCTCCGGGCCAGCCCCAGGGCGCTGTTGGCCTCGTCCACGGTGCCGTAGGCGGCGACCCGGAGGGTGCTCTTCTTGACCCGCTCGCCCCCCACCAGGGCGGTGAGCCCCTCGTCGCCGGTGCGGGTGTAGATCGGCATCGCCCCCATGATACGGCGACCCGCCCCTTTCGGGGCGGGGCCAGGAGGGAGGGATTCATGGATCATCCGGGCGCGGCTAGGGTCAAGGTAGCGCGGGCGGCGGGGGACAGGTGTCCCGCCCGGCCGGGGACGTAGACTCGAAACCGTGCGGGCGACCTGGCTGGAGATCGATCTCGGGCGCCTGGCCGCGAACTACCGGCGGCTCGCCGGGCAGCTGGGGCCGAAGACGCGGGTGATCGGGGTGGTCAAGGCGAACGCCTACGGCCACGGCGCGGTGCCGGTGGCGAAAAGGCTCCTCGAGCTCGGGGCCGCCCGCCTCGCGGTCGCCACCGCCGGCGAGGGGGCCGAGCTCCGGCGTGCGGGGATCGAAGCCCCCATCCACCTTCTTGGAAGCCTCCACCCCGACGAGGCCGAGGACGCCCTGAAGGCGGATCTCGTCCCCACCCTCGCCACCCTGGAGGCCGCCCGGGCGCTTTCCGCCCTTCGCCCGGGCGCAACCGTCCACGTCAAGGTGGACACCGGGATGGGACGGGTCGGGGTCCCCCCCGACGACCTCGCCGACTTCCTCGCCGAGGTCGAGGCGATGGGGATCGAGGTCGAGGGCATCCTCACCCACTTCGCGGTGGCCGACGAGGACCCCGCCCTCACCCGGGCCCAGCTCGCGCGCTTTCTGGCCGCCGTCCGCCCCCTCAAAAAGCGCTACCTCCTCCACGCCGCGAACTCGGCCGCCGTCCTCGCCGGAATCGGCACCGACCTCGACTTCGTCCGCCCCGGCATCGCCCTTTACGGCCTGCCCCCCGACCAGAGCCTTACTAGCGAGCTCTCCCCCATCCTCCGCTGGAAGGCCAAGGCCACGCTGGTAAAGACCCTCCCCGCAGGCCACGGCGTGGGCTACGGCCTGACCTGGAAGGCAAGGGGCGGCGAGACCCTGGCCACCCTCCCCTTCGGCTACGCCGACGGCTTTCACCGGGCGCTTTCCAACCGCGGCTTCGTGCGCCTGGGGCGAGAATACCTCCCGGTCGTCGGCCGGGTCAGCATGGACCAAACCACCGTGCTGCTGAAAACCCCCCCGCCCCCGGACGCGGTCTTCGAGGTGGTCACCGCCGATTTCGACCCGAGGACCAGCCTCACCGGCCGGGCCCGGGCGCTCGGTACCATCAACTACGAGCTCGCCACCGCGCTAAGTCCCCGGCTGCCGCGAAGGTACATCTAATGGCGGCGCACACAGCCGGTATGAAAGGTTGGTGCCATGACCAAGCGCCTTAGCGTGGCCCTGGACGAGGAGTTTCTCACGGAGGTCCAAAAGCTTTCCGGGGCCCGCACCAAGCGGGAGGCGATCGAGGCCGCGCTCCGGGCCTACGTGCGGGAAGAGCGCATCAAGAACCTCGTCCGGCTTGCGGGCTCGGGGATCGTGGACCGGGACCTTGAGGACCTGGCGGCTTACCGCGAGCTCGAGGCCCAAAAGCCATAAAGGCTCCTGCCCGACACCCCGGTCTGGATCCTCTTCCTTAAAAGCCAGGGGACCCCAGCGTCGAAAAGGGCCTGGCCCAGGCGCTCGTCGAGGGGCGGGTCCGCCGCTCGTCCCCGTTCCTCGCCGAACCGATCCAGGGGGCACGCTCGGATGGAGAGGCGGCGCTACCAAAGGCGAACCTCCTCGCCCTTCCCGCGGCACCGATGTTTGGCTTCGCGCCGGCGAGCTCGGGCAAAAGCTCCGGCGAAAGGGCCAAACCGTTCCCCTCACCGACCCGGCCCTCGCCGCCAGCGCCGAGCTCGGGGGCCTCGAGCGCTGGCCCGCCGACCGGCACTTCGAGGCGATCGCGGCGGTGGCGAGGCTAACGCTCCGCGCCTTTTACCCCTAGGATCCGCGGCAACTCCGCTTCCAGCGGTCGCCACGCGAGCGAAAACGTCGCCCGCATCTTGGCGGGATCGCCGGTATTGCCCAAAAGCAGCATATAGAGCTGGTCCCGTGTGATCGGGGCCGCGGGCAGCCGGTCGAGCAGGGCGAAGAACCAGGCGGGAAGCGAAAGCAGGGGTTTTTTCGAACCCAGGGCGTCGCGCACGAGCAGGACGAGCGCCCGGTAGGGGTATTCCCGGGGCCCCACCAGGTCGTAGGCCTCGCCGATCGTCTCGGGCTTTTCCAGGCTCTGGCGCATCGCCTCGGCCACGTCGCCGGCCCAGACGGGCCGGAAAGGATACTCGCCGGAGCCGACGAGGGGGATGAAGGGAAGCGGCATGCGCACGAGCCCTTTGAGGATCTTGGAAAAGAACTCGTCGCCCTCGCCGAAGACGAGACTCGGGCGAAAGATCGTCCATTCGAGGCCGCTTTCCCGCACGATCGCCTCGCCCCCGGCCTTGGTCTCGAAGTAGCGGCTTTTCGTCCCCCGCCGGGCGCCGAGGGCGCTCACGTGCAAAAGGCGCCCCACCCCCGCCGCCCGCATCGCCCGCACCGCGTGCTCCACACCCCGAACGTGCACCGCCTCGAAGGTCTGATCCCGCTCCCGGATGATGCCCGCGAGGTAGAAGACGGCGTCCGCCCCCGCCACCGCCTCCGCGAGCCCGAGGTTCCGGGCGGCGTCGCCCTCGAGGTAGCGGACCCCGGGAAGCGGCCCCCGCCCCCGCCGCGAGAGCGCCGAAACCTCGTGCCCCGCCGCCCGCAGCGCCCGGGCCAGGTGGGTGCCCAAGAACCCGCTGCCGCCGATCAGCAAAACCCGCATGGCTAACCGTAGCGCTCCTCCTTCCAGGGGTCGCCCCTTGGGTGGTAGCCCCGGGCCTCCCAGTAGCCGGGCTCGTAGCGCTCGAGCACCTTGATCCCCATCAGCCACTTCACGCTCTTCCAGCCGTAGAGGTGGGGCACCACCAGGCGCACCGGGCCGCCGTAGGGCGCGGGGATCGGCCGGCCTTCGAGCCGGGTGGCGAGCAACACCCCCGGCCGGAGCGCTTCGTCCAGGGGGATCGCCGCCGAATACGCGCCGAACGCGAAGGCGAGGAGCCAGCGGGCGTCGGGAAGGGGGCCTGCCTCCTCGAGCACCTCGGCAAGCGGGATCCCCTCCCATCGAACCCGCTCCCGGCTCCAGCCGGTGACGCAGTGGAAGTCGTGGACCACCTCGGCCCGGGGCAAAAGCTCCGCGAGGGTAAGGGAGAGCGGCCGCTCCACCCGGCCCCGCACCCAGACCCGGTACTTCCCGGGCTCGGGCAGACCGGCCGGGGGCACGACCGTGAAGACCGGCAGCTTGGGGACCGCCCGCTGACCGGGAGGGAGCGCCATGCCCCCACCCTACCCCTTCCCCACCAGACGAAAGTGGCTTACGCAAGCGTCGTCAAGCGGCACGAAGCCGTGGTGCTCCAAAAAGCTTGCGGTCGGGCGGTCCTCGACCCCGGCGGTGAGCCGCCGAAAGCGGCCCCGGAGGTGGCGGAGGATCCGGGCGAGCAGGCGGTGGCCGAAGCCCCGGCCGCGGTGGTCGGGGTGGACGTAGATCGCCCAAAGCCGGGCGGCGCCGAGCCAGCCGGGGCAGGGCTCCGGGGCCACGCCGGCCGCCGCCACCGCCCGGCCGCCGGCGGCGATCGCCCAAAGCCCGGCCCGCCGGTCCCGGGCACCCTCCTCGCCGAGCTCGGCCAGGAGCCGCTCGAGGCCCCCGCACCCCTCGGCCCGGGCGGCGGCGCGGAGCGCCTCCCAGTCGAAGTCGGCCAGCCGGCGAACCGGCCGCAACCGGGGGGGCGGGCCCTCGCTCACTTAAACCGCACCGCCACCGACTGGTTGCCAAAAAGGCCCTCGTAGACGACCCTTAGCTCGGTCCCCGGCCGGGGCAAAAGCGGCCGTCCGAAGCTCCCGAGGCTCACCAGATCGCCCGCCCTCAGGGCCTTGCCGTCGGCCTTTAGGTCCCTCACCAGCCAGAGCAGGGCGTTCAGGGGGTGGCCGAGGATCGCCTTCCCGGGCACCGCCATCGCCTCCTTGCCCCCCGCGTAGACGTGCACGGTCATCGCCGCCAGGTCGCCGGCGGCGAGCCGCTCGGTGGGGATCTCCGCCCCCATGACCCCCAGCCGGGCGCCGACGTTGATGGCGGTGATCACCGGGGCGGTGAGGGGGTCGCCCTTCCTAACCAGAAGGTCCGGCAGCTCGATGAAGGGGATCACCGCGTCGAGGTGGTCCCAGACCTCGGCGACCGTTCTCGCCTGGTTGATCCCGGCGTCTTTGACCCGCACCAAGAGGTCGGCCTCGGCGATCGGCCGGGCGCCGAAGCGGGCCGGCACCCGGGCTCCGTCCTTAAGGAGCATCCGCTCAAGGAGCTGACCCCGGAGCGGGTGGTCGACGCCGAACCGCTTCTGCACCGCTTTGCTGGTGAGGCCCACCTTGTAGCCCACCACCGGCCCCAGGGGCACCGAGAGGCGCCGGACGAAGGCGTCCTGCACCCGGTAGGCCTCGGCGAGGGTGCGCACCCCCGGGGCCACCGCCGGCACCTTGGCCACGAAGGCAACGTAGAGGGCGTCGGCGATTGCCGCCGCGCCGGAGGCCAGGGCGACCAGGGCGAGCACGGTACCGATCGTCCATGCAAACTTTTTCATAGCAGCCTCATCCTACGCGTTTTCGCCCCGGCGGTACCAGACCACCTCGACCCGCTCCAGGGTCACCAGCCCCTCGGCGATCATGCCGTCGAGGGTGGGCAGGAAGGCCTCGATCTTCTCGGCGGTGTCGACGAACTCGATCATCACCGGGAGGTCCTCGGAGAGCCGGAGCACCCGGGCGCTGTGGATGCGGGAGTGGCCCCCGTAGCCCATGATCCCCCGGAAGACCGAGGCCCCCGCCAGCCCCGCCTCCCGGCCCTTCTCCACGATCGCCTCGAAGAGCGGCCGACCCTTGTAGCGATCGGACTCGCCGATGAAGATCCGGAGGAGCTTGGCCTCGCCTCGCAGTCCCACCGTCTACCTCCCCACCGCCCAGACCCCAGCCAACGCCGCCCCCACCCCCAGCGCCAGCGAGCCGAGGGCGTAGGCGAGGGCCGGGGCCAGGGCCCCTTCGCGCAGCATGCCGAGCGTCTCGTAGCTCAGGGTCGAGAACGTGGTGAACGCCCCCAGCACCCCCACCGCCCAGAAGAGCCGCCACTCGGGGGGCAAAACCGCCCGCATCGCGGCCTCGTAGAGGGCGCCCAGGAGGAAGCTGCCCACCACGTTCACGAAAAGCGTACCCCAGGGAAACAGGCCGCCGGCCAGCTGCTGGACCCAGCCGCTGGCGGCGTAACGGAGCACGGCCCCGAGCGACCCCCCCAGGGCGACGAAGAGGTACGCCTTCATGCCCCCAAGCCTAGACGATGGCGGGCCGGCGGGGGGATCTTTGCGCGTAGACTGGGGCATGCCCCTGGCCGCGCGGACCTCCCGGCGCCGCATCCTCATCGGCCTCTTCGCCCTTGGCGGGGTGGCCGCCGGGGTGGGGTTTTGGGCCACCGGCGGCGGGGCGCCGGAGGACTACGCCCTGTTGGCCCTGGCGCTTTGGCTCGGCCACCTCCTCGGGCGGGCGGTCCGGGGTCGGGAGGAGGGCCTGGCCCTCTTGGCCATGCGAACGCTGGGGGCGTTCCTCCTCTACACCGCCTTCCTCTCCCTGCGCCACCTGAACCAGGGGCTCTGGCCCTCGCTGCTTTGGACCCCGCTGGTCTACCCCGGGGCCTACGTCGCCCTGAGCCCGGAGGCCGCCCGGGTCTTCCTCCTGCGCTACTTCCTCCTGCTGGTGGGGGTGAGCTTCCTCTCCTTCGGGCTCTCCGGCGAGTTCGGCGACGCCGGGCTCTGGAACACCTACCTCCAGTGGCTGGCCTCGCAGGCCGGGCTCTGGGTGCTGTCCTCGAGGATCTTCGAGATGGGGCGCCGGGCCGCCCACGCCGAGGAGGAGGCCCGCACCGACCCCCTCACCGGAGCGGCCAACCGGCGGGGGTTCCTCGAGGCCCTCGAGGCCGAGATGCGGCAAAGCGCCCGCCAGCGCCTGCCGCCGCTGTTGCTGGCCATCGACCTGGACCGCTTCAAGGAGGTCAACGACCGCCACGGCCACGCCCGCGGCGACGAGGTGCTCCGCCGGATAGCGGCGACGCTGGCCGCCCACCTGCGGGAGGGCGACCTGCTGGCCCGCACCGGCGGCGACGAGTTCGCCATCCTCCTCTACGACTGCCCCGCCTCCGAGGGCCAGATGATCGCCGACCGCCTCTGCCGGGCGGTGGACGCCGCCCGCGAGCCCCTCGCCGGGGTCACCCTGAGCGTCGGGCTGGGCCGCCTGCTCCCCGGGGAGACCCCGGCCCGCTTCCTGGCCCGGGTCGACGGCCTGCTCTACCGGGCCAAGCGAGCCGGCGGCAACCGGGTGGCGGTCGCCGCCGGGGTCTAGCGCCCGCCTAGGGGCCCACCGTCTCGGTCTTGCGGTCGACGTCGCGGTCGCCGTCCGAGTCGAAGACCACGAAGGTCACCTGGTAGGTGCCGGCCTCGGCGTAGGTGTGCCGCACGTCGAGGGCGTCGCAGTCCGGCGAGCCGAGCGGCCGCTCCTCGCGGGGGCTGCCGTCGCCGAAGTCGAAGTAGCAGCCGAGGGGGTCGCCGTCGGGGTCGCGTCCCCGGCCGATCACCCGGAGCTCGTTCCCGCTCACCGCGGTCTTCAGGATCCGGGCGGTCGGCGGGTTGTTGGGGGTGCACTCGACCCTGACCGGGAGATCCACGCGGCCCTCGTCGGGGTCGTTGGTGGTCAGGCGAAGGGCGGCGTCGAAGGCGGTGGGGGAACCGGGGCAGGGGTAGCTGAGGCGGTGGAAGGCCCAGTCCCCCGAGCCGAGGGTGACCGAGGCCGGGTCGGCGGCCACCCCGGCCGGCGGGGAGAGGGTGACCGAGAGCGGGCTGGTGAAGTCGTGGGGGGTGCCGTCCGGGCCGAGCCCGCTCACCGTGCGGTTCTGGTAGCTGAGCACCCCGATCGCCTCGGCGTCGTACTTGCCCTTCAGCAAGAGGCCGGCGGGCAGGGCGTCGAGCTCGGGGGCGCGCACGATCAGCCCCCGGGCGGCGCGGGAGGCGTAGGGGGCGACCTCCTTGAAAAGGCCCAGCCAGTGGCGCCCCTGCACCTCGTAGTAGCCGACGTCCCCCGGGCCCGGCGTCCAGGTGAGGCGCACCTCGGGACCGCCGCCGTCGGGGCCGGAGGCGACCCGCCTCAAGGGGACGCCGGGCCCGAAGCAGGCGAGGTTGCTCGGGCAGACCCCGCCCCGCAGCCAGGCCTCGACCCGGCCGGAGAGCCCGTCGTCGTCGCTGAGCACGAAGGTCGCCGCCTCCCCCCGCCCGAGGTCCACCGCCGCGGGAGCGAGCCGGATGCGCGTCCGGGTGGCGGCCAGGAAGGCCTTGCGGTCCTCGGCCTCGAAGAGCTTGGTTCGGCCCAGGTCGGTGGCCCCCTCCCCGAAGATCTCGGTCACCAGGTCGGCGAGCGGACCCCCGAGCTCCAGCTTCAGGTAGCCGAGAAGCCGGTAGCCGAACCCCCAGTCCACCCCCGCGTAGTCGGCCCGCTCGACCGCCCACACCGGCACCCGCACGAAGAAGGGGAGCTCGCCGACCAGCTCAAGGAGCCGCCCGGAGAGGAGGTTCTCCCCGAAGGCCCGGACCGAGGCGCCCAGCTCGACGGCGGCGCCGGGGCCGGTCTCGAGCTCGAGGTGGCTCCTCAGGGTCATCGCAAGGCGGGGCCGGTCGAGCCCGGTGTCGAAGCCGAAATCGTCAACGAACTGCCAGCCGTGGGCGTCGTCGTAGCGAAAGCCCACCGCCGCGCGGGCCACCGCCCGGGCCCGGGGGCCCTGCAACAGGAGCGAGGCGCCGCTGGCGGTGACGTCGGCGTAGACGTAGACCTGGGGGTAGAGGTCGACGTTGATCGAGAGCACCAGGATCGAGACGGCGGGGAGGCTGACCTCCCCCTGCCAGAGGCGGCAGTAGACCTCGCCGCTGGGGGTGTCCACCCGGACCCGGCCCCCGTCGGCGACCAGCCCGGCCTCGCCGTGAAAGATGAGGCCGGCGCGGTCGAGGGGGTCGAGGCCGAACTCGAGCTCGACGTAGGCCTCGATCCAGAAGCGGCGGATCTCCCCGAGGTAGGGCTCGGTGACCTCGACGCCCTCGAGGTCGGTCTCGCAGGCGCCCAGCGGCACCAACCGGACGTCGCCCCCGCTCTGAACCCGGAGCGCCGCCCGCCCACCGGGCAGGAGCACGCTCTGCACCGCCACCTCGGGGGTCTCGTCGCGGTAGCGCAACCGCCGAAAGAGATCGGGGAGCGCCGCCTTGCCGGTGACGAGCACCACCCGGTCGGACTCGACGCGGACCGACGCGATCCGGCCCCAAACCCCGGTGCGGTCGCCGGTGAAGAAGACCTGACCGGCCCGGAGCCCCTCGGTCTCGGGGGTGCGCCTGAGGACCACCCGCACCCAGGCCCGCCGGGCGGGGTCCCAGTCGGCGTCGAGGACGAGGTCGCCGGCGAGGTGGAGGGCGTCCGGCTGGAACTCGGCGAAGACCGCCTCGCCCCAGGTCTCGGCGTCGCGGTAGCGGGCCAGGATGCGGACCGTGCCCAGGGCGTCGTCGAGCGCCTCGACCCGGGCCTTACGGGGTCCGATGGGCGTCACCCGGAAGCGGGCAGGGTCGGCGCTTTCAAACCGTACCCGGGCGTCGGGGACCGGCCGACCGAGGTCGTCGAGGACCTCGACCTCGAAGACCCGCTGCTCGCCCACCCGGCCGAAGATCAGGGCCCGGTCGCTGACGACCCGGATCCGGTTTCCGACCACCCCGCCGGAGCGCACCGAGACCCGGACCTCGGCCCGAAGCCCGGGGTCGGCCAGGCTCTCGACCACCACCCGGTCGTCGGCGGGATGGCCGGGCGCGCGGTAGGTCACCGCCGTGCCGGCGCCTACGATCGCGCCCCGCTCGGCCCGCCAGCGCACCCCGCCGGTGACCCCGGAGAGGCGCGCCTCCAGCCGGGCCTCGCCCCCCGGCGCCAGCACCAGCGCGTCGGGAACGACCGTAAGCCGCTTCGCGGGCGGGGCGCCGCACGCGGCCAGAAGCAAAAGGATTCCAACTAGACTCGCGATCCTCCTCATGACGCCGCAAGCCTAGCGGGGCGGCGTGGCCAAAGCGTTACATCTCCCATGGCGTGTACCCTTGGGCCATGGACGTTCCCGAGCCGAACCTCCTGGGCGAGGCCGCCCCCGCCATCTTCCAGACCTCGCTCTTCGCCTTCGACAGCGTCCGGGACTTCGAGGAGGCGGTGCGCCAGGGGCGCCCCTACTACACCCGGGGCGCCAACCCCACCGTGGGGCTCTTCGAAACGCAGGTGGCCGCGTTGGAAGGGGCCGAGGCCGCCCGTGCCTTCGCCAGCGGCATGGCGGCGGTGGCGGCCACCCTCTTTGCCTTTTTGCGGCCCGGCGACCGGGTGGTGGCCACCGCCCCCGTCTACGCCGGCACCCACGCCCTGCTCACCGGCCTCCTCGCCGAGTTCGGGGTCGAGACCGCCTTCGTCCCCGCCGCCGACACCGAGGGGATCCTGCGGGCGATCCCGGGGGCCCGGCTGGTCTACCTGGAGTCGCCGGCCTCCTACACCTTCGAGCTGGTGGACCTGGAACCGGTGGCCGCCGCCGCCCGCCGGGCCGGGGCGGTGAGCGTGATCGACGCCACCTACACCGCCGGGGTGCTGGCCCGGCCGCTGGCCCACGGGATCGACCTGGTCGTCCACTCGGCCAGCAAGTACTTCTCGGGCCACTCCGACGTGATCGCCGGGGCGGTGGCCGGCCGCCGGGAGCTCGTCGATCGGCTCAAGGAACCCTACATGCTGCTCGGGGCCAAGCTCGCCCCCTTCGAGGCCTGGCTGCTGGTGCGGGGGCTCCAGACCCTCGAACTCCGCCTGGCCCGCCACGCCGAGAACGCCCGGAGGGTGGCCGCCTTCCTGAAAGGACACCCGGCGGTCCGCCGGGTCCATTGGGTGGAGGACGACCCGCTCTTCGCCCGCTACCTAAGGAGCGGCGCCGGGCTGCTCTCGGTCGAGCTCGCCGACGCCGAGGCCGCCCGTCGCTTCGCCGACCGCCTGGAGCACTTCCGGGTCGGGGTCTCCTGGGGCGGCTTCGAGTCGCTGGTGCTGCCGCTCTTCGCCCAGCCCAGGGTCGCCCGGGCCTACCGCTTCCCGGAGGGGCTGGTGCGGCTCTCGGTAGGGCTGGAACCGGCCGAGGCGCTGCTTCGCGACCTGGAGCGGGGCCTCGAGGAATCCTGACTAAACCACTAGACATTAGGCGGCCCGCCGGCTAGACTGGCCCTTAGCGCGGGAGCGCGTTGGAGGAGTCGAAGATGACGAAGCGCCTGGAAATCCAAGACCTCTGGGTCTCGCACGACGGCAAGACGATCTTGAAGGGCGTGAACCTCACCCTGCCCCTCGGCGAGGTCCACGCCCTCATGGGCCCCAACGGCGCCGGCAAGAGCACCCTCGGCAAGGTGATCGCCGGCGACCCCAACTACCAGGTGGAAAAGGGGAGGATTCTCCTCGACGGCGAGGAGATCACCGAGCTTGCCCCCGACGAGCGCGCCCGCAAAGGGCTCTTCCTCGCCTTCCAGTACCCGGTCGAGGTGCCCGGGGTGCAGGTGGCGAACTTCCTGCGCCTTGCGCTGAAAGAGCGGCTCGGCAAGGAGCCCCCGATCGCCGAGTTCTACGCCCGGCTCAAGGAGGCGATCGAGCTCCTCGACTGGGACGAGGGGGTGCTTTCCCGCTACCTGAACGAGGGGTTCTCCGGCGGGGAGAAGAAGAAGAACGAGATCCTCCAGCTCCTGGTGCTAAGGCCCCGCTACGCGATCCTCGACGAGACCGACTCCGGCCTCGACATCGACGCCCTCAAGGTGGTGGCCCGGGGGGTGAACTCGATGCGGGGGCCGGAGTTTTCCGCCCTGGTCATCACCCACTACCAGCGCCTCCTCAACTACATCGTTCCCGACGTGGTCCACGTGATGATGGACGGTCGGGTGGTCAAGACCGGCGGGGCCGAGCTCGCGCTGGAGCTCGAAAAGCGCGGCTACGACTGGCTCAAGGAGGAGGTGGCCGGTGCCTGAGGACCTGAAACACATCGCCGACGACTACCGCTGGGGGTTCAAGGACGAGGTCGAGCCCGAGCTCGCCCTCAAAGGGCTCACCCCCGAGACGGTGCGGCGGATCTCCGAGGCCAAGGGGGAACCGGCCTGGATGACCGAGTTCCGCCTCAGGGCCCTCGAGGCCTTCTTCAAGATGCCGATGCCGAAGTGGGGCCCCGACCTCTCGGGGCTGGAGGGAAAGCTCGACGACTTCTACTACTACGTCAAGCCGCCCTCGAGGGGCCCGGTCGAGAGCTGGGAGGAGGTCCCCGAGGAGATCAAGAAGACCTACGAGCGGCTCGGCATCCCCGAGGCCGAGCGCAAGGTGCTGGCGGGGGTCGGCGCCCAGTACGACTCCGAGGTGGTCTACCACAAGATCAAGGAGGAGCTCGAGAAAAAGGGCGTGATCTTCGTCTCGATCGAGGAGGGGCTCCGGAAGCACGAGGAGATCTTTCGGCGCTACTTCGCCAAGATCGTCCCCCCCACCGACAACAAGTTCGCCGCCCTGAACTCGGCGGTCTGGTCCGGCGGCTCCTTCGTCTACGTGCCCCCCGGGGTCGAGGTCGAGGTGCCGCTGCAGGCCTACTTCCGGGTCAACACCGCCGGGTTCGGCCAGTTCGAGCGCACCCTGATCGTGGTCGACGAGGGGGCCAAGGTGCACTACATCGAGGGCTGCACCGCCCCCCTCTACACCACCGAGGCGCTCCACACCGGGGTGATCGAGATCTACGTCCACAAAAACGCCCACTCCCGCTACACCACCATCCAGAACTGGCCGACCAACATGTACAACCTGGTCACCCAGCGGGCGATCGTCGAGGAGGGCGGCTACCACATGTGGCTGGACGGCAACCTGGG
>JALSRQ010000043.1 GCA_026984675.1 Thermaceae bacterium | reverse complement strand
CCGAGCCCTACCGCGCCTACCCCCCGACCTGGCGGGTCGACCTGGCGATCGAGGAGGACCTGGTCGAGGAGGTCGCCCGGATCCTCGGCTACGACAAGATCCCCGAGACCCTGCCGGAGTTCTTCCCAGCCGCCGACAACCTCGAGGCCGACCGCCCCTACCGCGAGGAGCAAAGGCTCCGGCGGATCCTCGCCGGGCTCGGCTTCCAGGAGGTCATCAACTACGTCTGGACCGCCCCCGGCTACCTCGAGGCGGCCCGGGCCCCGGCCCCCCGCCTGCTCCTGCAAAACCCCACCAACGCCGAGGAGAACGCCCTCCGCACCGCCCTCTACCCCGGCCTTTTGAAGAACCTTCGGGCCAATCGGGGGGTGCCGAGCGTCCTGTTGTTCGAGCTGGGGCACGTCTTCCTCGACGAGGAGGAGGTCCACCTGGCCGGGCTGCTCGCCGGCCCCTACCACCGGCCCTCCTGGCAGCCCGGCCACGGCGAGGGGTTCTTCGCCCTAAAAGGGCTCCTCGAGGCCGCCGCCGAACGGCTCGGGGCCCGCCTGGAGGTCCGGCCCGCCCGGGTCCCCGCCCTGCACCCCGGGATCGCCGGCGAGGCGATCTGGGAGGGGCGGCCGGTGGGCTGGATCGGCGAGCTCCACCCGGCGGTGGCCGAAGCCCTGGAGGTGCCCGCCCCCGCCCTCTTCGAGCTCAAACTCCCCCTCCCCGCCGGCAAGCGGGGCTTCCGGGAGCTCCCCCGCTTCCCGGCGGCGGTCCGCGACCTGGCGGTGGTGGTCCCCGAGGCCACCCCCCACGCCGAGGTGGCCGGGGCGATCCGTCGGGCCGCCGGGGGGTACCTCGAGGCCCTCGAGCTCTTCGACGTCTACCGCGGCCGCCCCCTGGCCGAGGGGGAGAAGAGCCTCGCCTACCACCTGGTCTTCCGGGCCCCCGACCGCACCCTCACCGACCGGGAGGTCGACGGCTTCGTCGAGGCGGTGGTCGCCGCCCTCACCGAGCGGGGCTGGCGGATCCGCGGCTAACGCCGGGCGTAGACTGAGGGCGTGCAACCGGCGATCCTCGCCGAGGGGCTAAAAAAGCGCTTCGGCCCGGTGGAGGCGGTGCGGGGGGTGAGCTTCGCGGTCCGCCCCGGGGAGATCTTCGCCTTCCTCGGCCCCAACGGCGCCGGCAAGACCACCACCGTCCACATGCTCACCACCCTGCTCCGGCCCAGCGCCGGCCGGGCTGAGGTCGCCGGATTCGACGTGGTCCGCGCCCCCACCGAGGTGCGGCGGCGGATCGGGGTGGTCTTCCAGGACCCCAGCCTGGACCGCGAGCTCACCGCCCGGGAAAACCTCTACATCCATGGCCGGATCTACGGGCTGGGGGGCGCCGCCCTCCGGGCCAAGATCGACGAGGTGCTCGATCTGGTCGAGCTCCGGGCCGCCGCCGACCAGCCGGTCAAGCAGTTCTCTGGGGGGATGCGCCGGCGGCTGGAGCTGGCCCGGGCGCTGGTCCACCGGCCCCGGGTGCTGTTTTTGGACGAGCCCACCCTGGGCCTCGACCCCCAGACCCGGGCCCACGTCTGGGACTACATCCGGAGGATGAAGGCCGAGGCCGGCCTCACCCTCTTCCTCACCACCCACTACATGGACGAGGCCGAGCAGCTCGCCGACCGGGTGGCGATCATCGACCGGGGAACGATCGTCGCCCTGGGGACGGTGGCCGAGCTGGTCCGCCGGATCGGCGGCGAGCTCCTCTACCTGCGCCTGGAGGGCGGGGCCGGCTGCCGCCCCCTGCCCGGGGTCCAAAGCTGCCGCGAGCTCCCCGACGGGCGGCTCCTGCTCGAGGTCGAGGACGCCGCCTCGGCCCTGCCCCGGGTGCTCGAGGCCCTGCTGGCGGCGGGAATTCGGGCGCGCGAGGTCACCCTCCGCCGGCCCACCCTGAACGACGTCTTCATCCGGCTCACCGGCCGCGAGCTCCGCGACGAGCTCACCCGCCCGGGGGCCACCGCCTGGATGCGGAGGCGCTAGCGGTGCAGGCGTTTTCGGTGATGTTCTACCGCCAGGTGCTCCGGTTCTTCCGGGCCCGCGCCCGGGTGGTGGCGATGATCGTAAACCCCCTGATCTGGCTGCTCTTCTTCGGACTGGGCTGGAGCCGGGTCTTCCAGAGCCCGATGGCCCGGATGATCTTCGGGGGGGTCGACTACCTGACCTTCCTGGCCCCGGGGATCTTCGCCATGACCCTCTTTAGCCAGAGCTTCATCGGCGGGGTCAGCGTGATCTGGGACAAGCAGTTTGGGTTCTTGAAGGAGATCCTGGTCGCCCCCGCCCCCCGCTCCGCCAGCATCGCCGGCCGGATCGTGGGCGACGCCACCCTGGTCACCCTGCAGGGCCTGGTGGTCCTCTTGCTCACCTTCCCCCTGGCCCACGCCCTCCGGCCGGCCGGCCTCCTCCCCTCGCTTTTCCTCGGCTTCCTGATGGCCCTGGCCTTCGCCGGGCTGGGGACCGCGCTGGCCCTCAAGATGGAGAGCCTGGAGGGCTTCCAAATGTTCATGATGATCCTGATCCTCCCGCTCACCTTTCTGAGCGGGGCGATCTACCCGATCGCGGCCATGCCCGGATGGATGCAGGCGCTGGCCTACGCCAACCCCCTCACCTACGCGGTCGACGGGGCCCGGCACTACCTAGTGGGGGAGGCCGCCGCCCGGTTTTCCCTCGCCCTCGACTGGGGGCTTTTGCTTCTGCTCGGGCTGGGGTTTTTGCTGCTCGCCGTCCTGGCCTTTCGGCGGGCGACCCTGGAGGGCTAGGGGGTCGGCCCAGTCGTAGGCCGCCCTCAAGACCGCGAGGTCGCCGCCGTCCACCCGCCCGTCGGCGTTCAGGTCGCCGGGAAGGGGGGTCTTGCCCTTTTGCTTCTGGCCCCAGTTCTGGGCCAGGGCGACCAGGTCGAAAAGGTGGTAACGGCCGGCGCCGGGGCGCTTGAGCGGGGTCTTCCTCGAGGCCGGGAACGGCCGCCCCTTGGCGTCCAGGAAGACCGCCCGGGGCACCACCCGGGGCGCGAGCTTCTTCCCCGGAACCAGCACCAACCGGAAGACCTCGCCCCCCGAGAAGGGCCGGGCGAAGGCGAGGTCGAGGTCGAGGGCCCGGTCCTTCGGGCGGTAGCGCACCAGGTAGCGGGCCCCGGGGGCGACTTTGAGGGTCTTGAGGTCGGGCTCCAGGTCGGCCAGCGCGAAGGTGGCGGAAAAGCCCAGGGTGGCCCGGCCCTTGAGCCGCACCAGCCAGACGAAGGCGGCGTCGGTCTCGGCCGGGGGCAGGACCTGCTCAAAGCGGGGCGGCGGGGGGTCGCCGACGGTGAGGGCCAGGGTCTTGGTCACCGCCCCCAGGGCGGCATCCCGGACCGTGACCTCGAAGCGGTAGGTCCCCTTCTGCTTGGGGATGCCCTCGATCCGCCCTCCGGCGAACCGGAGGCCGGGGGGCAGCCCGCCCTTCAGGGCGTAGTCGTAGGGGCGCACCCCGCCGGCGGCCAGGAGGTCGGTGCGGTAGGGCTCGCCGAGGTAGGCGGGGGGCAGCTTGGTCTCCAGCCTGAGGGGCTCGGCCGGCAGCCCCTGGTCGGTGCCGCAGGCCGCCAGCACCAAAAGCAACAACCCAAGCCCCCAAAACCGCCGCATCGGGGCGATTCTAGCCCGGGGAGATGAGGAGCGGCTATGCTGGGGCGGTGCCCGCCCTGGCGCCCCCCGTTGCCCTGGCCTACGGCCTCTCCTGGGGCCTGGCGGGGGTCTTCTACCTCCTCGGGGGCCGCTTCCCCGACCCCGCGCGGCCGCTTTTGAGCTTCCTCTTCGCCCTCGCCTACATGTGGGGGCCGGGGGTCAGCGCGCTCTTCTTCGCCCACCGCCAGGGGCTCCGCCTGCCGGTTCGCGGCCGGCCCAACCGCTACTGGCTCTGGGCCTGGGGGCTGCCCCCCGTCTGGGTCGGGCTCGCCGCACTCCTCACCCTTCCCCTCGCCGGCTGGCGGGGCCTCGGTCCGATGAAGGCGGCGGTGGGCGGCCCCCTGGCCGCCCTGCCGGACCCCGTCTTCCTGCTCTTGCTGCTCCTCCAGGCCCTCCTGGCCGCCGCCACCGTGAACCTGGTCTTCGCCCTGGGGGAGGAACTCTTCTGGCGCGGCTACCTTTGGGAGCGGCTCAAGGGCCAGGGGTTCTGGTCGGCCTCGCTCACCATCGGCCTCCTCTGGGGGCTCTGGCACGCCCCCCTGATCCTCCTCTTCGGCTACAACTACCCCGAGCACCGCCTCCTGGGGGTCTTTCTCATGGCGTTGCTCGCCACCCTGCTCACCCCCGCCCACCTCTGGGTCCGGGTACGGGGGGGCTCGCTGCTGCCGGCGGCGCTGCTCCACGGCGGGGTCAACGCGGTGGCCGGGCTGCCCCTCCTGCTCTTTTCCGGCGGCGACCTCACCGTGGGGTTCACCGGACTCCCCGGCATGGCGGTGCTGGCCGGGTTTAACCTGTGGCTACGAAGGGAGGTGCCGGTTGATTCGCCTGCCCGACCGCATTGAGCTCTCCGGCCTCGCGCTCCGCCCGCCCCGCCTCGAGGACGCCCCCGCCCTCTTCGCCTGGGCCTCCGACCCCGAGGTCACCCGCTACCTCGGCTTCGCCCCCCACCGGGACCTCGAGGCCTCGCGGGCGGTGCTCCGGCGCTGGGAGAAGGCCTGGGCCGAAAGCGGCGGCCGGCTGCTCCCCTGCCGCCCCCTCCCCTTCCTCATCGAGGCCGGGGGCGAGGCGGTGGGAAGCCTGGCCGTGACCGCCCTGCGCTACGGCTACGAGCTCGGCTACGCCCTCCGCCGCGACCGCTGGGGGCAGGGGCTGATGCCCCGGGCGGTGGCCGGGCTGGCCGAGGCCCTCCTGGCCAGGGGGGCGGTCCGGGTGACCGCCACCGCCCACGTCGAAAACACTGCCAGCCACCGGACGCTGGAAAAGGCCGGCTTCGCCCGCGAAGGGCATCTCCGCCGCTACTTCTACTTCCCCAACCTGGGGGGCTACGGCGACGGCTACCTCTACGCCCGGGTGGCCCCGGGGTAGACTGGCGGCATGCGCGAGAGCGTCTCCGTCGAGGAAGCCCTGGCCCTGGTCCTGGAGAAGACCCCGGTCATCGGCGAACGGGAGGAGCTCCCCCTTGTCGAGGCCCTCCACCGGGTGCTGGCCGAGGACCTCCGGGCCCGGGTCAGCCACCCCGAGGTCGACAACTCGGCGATCGACGGCTACGCCGCCCGGGCCGCCGACACCCAGGGGGCGAGCCCCGACCGCCCGGTGCGGCTCCGGGTGATCGGCGAGGCCCCCGCCGGCAAGCCCTTCCCGGGCCGGCTCGGGCCCGGCGAGGCGGTCGCCATCTACACCGGTGCCCCCCTCCCCGAGGGGGCCGACGCGGTGGTGGCGGTCGAGGACACCCGGCGCGAGGGCGAGACGGTGCTCCTCTTTGCCCCCGCCTCCCCCAAGGACATCCGGCCCGCCGGCGACGACTACCGGAAGGGCGAGGTGGTCCTCCGAAAGGGGACCTTCCTCACCCCCGGGCGGATCGGCCTGGCAGCCGGGGCCGGCCACCCCCGCCTGCCGGTGGTGCGAAAGCCCCGGGTGGCGATCCTCTCCACCGGCGACGAGGTCGCCGAACCCGGCGAGCCCCTGCCCCCCGGCGGGGTCTACAACTCCAACAGCTACGCGGTGGCCGGGCTGGTGGCCGAGGCCGGCGGCGAGCCGATGCTCCTCGGGCGGGTGCCCGACCAGCGCGAGGCCCTAAAGGAACGGCTCACCGCCGGCCGCCCCGACCTGGTGGTGACCACCGGCGGGGTGAGCATGGGCGAATACGACCTGGTGCGGAAGGTCCTCGAGGACGAGGGCGAGGTCTACTTCTGGAAGATCCTCCAGCGCCCCGGCGGCCCCCCGGTCTTCGCCCGGCTCGACGACACCCTGGTCTTCGGGCTGCCGGGCAACCCGGTGAGCGCGATGGTGGTCTTCTTCCTCTACGTCCGGCCGATGCTCTTCCAAATGCTCGGCCGGAGCGACCCCCCCTACCGCCGGGTGCGGGCGGTGGCCGCCGACCCCTTCAAGGGGGCCGGGGTCAAGACCGCCTTCCGGCGGGCGGTCCTGGCCTACGACCCCGAGGTCTTCGGGGGCTTCGTCGCCCACACCACCGGCAACCAGTCGTCGGGGGTCCTAAAGAGCATGGCCCTGGCCAACGCCCTGGTGGTGGTCCCCCCCGAGACCCGGATCGCCCCCGGCGACGAGGTCGAGGCGATCGTGCTCCGGCCCGAGGAGCTAGGCGCCCGGTAGCTTCTCGACGAAGGCCGCCATCCAGACCGGCAGGTCGCGGGGGTCGCGGGCGGTGACCAGGTGGCCGTCCACCACCGGGGCGCGGTCCAGGTAAGTGGCGCCGGCGTTCACGAGGTCGTCCCGGATCGAGAAGTAACCGGTGAGGGTGCGGCCGGCCACCACCCCGGCGCTGATCAGCACCCAGCCGGCGTGGCAGATCGCCGCCAGGGGCTTTTTCGCCCGGTCGACCGCCCGCACCAGATCGAGCACCGCGGCGTGCCGCCGGAGCCGGTCGGGGGCGTAGCCGCCCGGAATCACCAGGCCGGCGAGCCCGGCCGGGTCCACCTCGCCGGCGGCCCGGTCGGCCTTCATCGCGACCCCCGCCTTGCTCCGGTAGACCCGGGCCTCGGGGCCCACCAGCAGGGCCTCAAACCCCGCTTCCTGCACGCGGTAGTAGGGGTAGATGAGCTCGAACTCGTTGAAGAGATCCTCGATCAGGATCGCGACCGTCATCCTTCGCCTCCCTTCAGGCGGGTCAGGAAGTCGTGGGTGATGTTGCCGGTGACCCCCCAGATATCGTAGCCCCGCCAGGGGTAGTGCCAGACGTACCGCCCCCGCCGCCACTCGGGCCAGGCGGGGGCGGCGAGGAGCTCGCGAACCGGCACCCGGAGGACGCCGGCGACCTCGGCGGGGTTGATCCGGAGCTCGGGCTCGCCGGCCACCCGGCCGACCACCGGCCGCACCCAGTAGCCGGCCGGGGAAAGGACCGGGGCCAGGGCACCCAGGACCGTCACCCGCCCGGGGTCGAGCCCGATCTCCTCCCGGGCCTCGCGGAGGGCGGCCTCGGCCGGGGTCTCGCCGGCCTCGATCGCCCCCCCGGGGAAGCTGATCTGCCCCCGGTGGTGGGCGAGGTTCTGGGAACGCAAGGTGTAGATCAGGGTGCCCTCGGCCAGGGGGCCGTCCCCCACCACCGGCACCAGCACCGCCGCCGGGCGCAACCCGTAGGGCGCCTTTAGTTCGTTTGGGACGGGGTCGAACAAAGTTCCAGCACCGCTTCCCGGACCAGGGCCTCGGGGTCCTGGCTCCGGGCCCGGGCCAGGGCCACGGCCTCGAGGAAGAGCCGCTTCAGGTCGCCGGCCTCCAGCGCCCGCCGCACCCGCTCGGGGCTCCCCTCGGGGTAGCCGAGCTCCTCCTGGGCGCGGGCCGCCCGGGCCAGGGCGCCGAGCGACGCGGGGATCCCCTGGCAAGGGCCCTCCCGCCCCTTGCCCTCGGCGGCCTTGAGCTTTTCCCAGTTGGCCAGCACCTCGTCGGCGTCCTTGACCCGGACGTCGCCGAAGACGTGGGGGTGCCGGCGGATCAGCTTCTCGACGATCGTCGCCTCGATCTCGGGGTAGGCGAAGGCCCCCTCCTCCTCGGCGATCACCGCGTGGAAGGCGACCTGGAGGAGGACGTCGCCGAGCTCCTCCTTCATCGCCTCAGGCTCGCCGGAAAGAATCGCGTCGGCGGCCTCGGCGGCCTCCTCGAGGAGGTAGGGCACCAGGCTCCTGTGGGTCTGCTTTCGGTCCCAGGGGCAACCGTCCGGCGCCCGCAGACGCCGCATCACCGCGAGCAAGCGCTCCACGGCCCCACCTTACCAGCCGAGGGAAGCGAGGTAGGCCCTCCAGATCGCGTCGCCGAAGAAGACCGCCACCGCGCCCCCGAGCGCCAGGTAGGGCCCGAAGGGAAGCTTCCGCCTCCGGAACAGGAGGCCGAGCACCGCCCCCGCCAGCACGGCCACGAAAAGGCCCACCAGGAAGGCGGGAAAGCTCGCCCAGGCCCCCAGCATCCCGGCCAGCTTGACGTCGCCGAACCCCAGCGCCACCGGCTCGTCGTCGTCCTCCTCGGGCTCGGGGAGGAAGGCCCAGTAGAGCCCGCCCAGAAGGGCCAGGGCGCCGGCGGCCACCAGGGCCCCCTCGCCGGCGGCGAGGGGGCCGGCGGGATGGAGGACCGCCGCCAGGGGAAGGAGCAGGAGGCTCACCGGCTCGGGAAGGTTCCAGCCCCGCCGGGTCGCCCAGTTGAGGGCCCAGTTGAGCAGCCCCAGGGCAATGCCCCCGAGGGGGCCAAGGAGCGCCCCGGCCAGGGCCGCCAGGTAGACCTGGTGGAACCCCACCGGCCAGGAGGGCCGGCCGTCCCTGAGCCGCCTGAGCACCAGGTTGCCGTAGCCCCCCACCAGCACCATGAGGCCGGCGGCGAGGAGGGCGTCCCGGAGCGCCGGGACCAGGCCCCCGTGCATTCCCAGGGCGCCGGCGGCCAGGCCGAGGGCGAGGCCGCCGTAGGTGAGGCTGTCGGGGAGCAGGTAGGTGTCGGCGTCGATGAAGGCCAGGGCCACCAAAAGGGCGAGGAAGGCCCAGAGGAAGACCAGGTCGGGCCAGAGCACCGGCCGGAGGAGGGCGGCGGCGGCGAAGAGCCCCCCGGTGAGCAGCTCGACCAGGGGGTAGCGGGGGCTGATCCGGGCCCCGCAATGGCGGCAGCGCCCCCCCTGCACCAGGTAGGAGACCACCGGCACCAGCTCGGACGGCCCCAGCCGGGCGCCGCAGGCCGGGCAATGGGAGGGCGGGCGAACGACCGACTGCCCCCGGGGCAGCCGGTAGATCACCACGTTCAAGAACGAACCCACGGCGAGACCGAGGAGGAAGCCCAAAAGCGCCAGCACCCCCCCATTATCCCCGAGTTCTCACCCCCGAGCCGGTAGAATGAATCGACATGTTTAGGGGCGAGGACATCGGGATCGACCTCGGCACCGCCTCGGTGCTGATCTACATCCGCGGACGTGGCATCGTGCTCAGGGAGCCCAGCGTGATCGCCATGGTCCGCGACTCCAAGGACGTCAAGGCGGTGGGGGCGGAGGCCTACCGCATGCTGGGCCGGACCCCGGGGAACATCGTGGCGGTGCGGCCGATGAAGGACGGCGTGATCGCCGACTACACCCTGACCGAGCGGATGCTCACCCTGTTTTTGAAAAAGGTCCTCTCGCCGATGTCCCGCTTCTTCAAGCCCCAGGTCATGGTGGGGGTGCCCTCCGGGGTCACCGAGGTGGAGCGGCGGGCGGTGGTCCAGGCGATCGTCGAGGCCGGCGCCAAGCGGGCCTTCCTGATCGAGGAGCCGCTGGCGGCGGCGATCGGGGCCGGGATCGAGATCGCCGAGCCCACCGGCAGCATGGTGGTCGACATCGGCGGCGGCTCCACCGACATCGCGATCATCTCGCTGGGGGGGATCGTGGTTTCGGAGTCCTTGCGCATCGCCGGCAACGAGTTCGACCAGGCGATCATCCGCTACGTCCGCGAGCGCCACAGCCTGCTGATCGGCGAGCGCACCGCCGAGGAGATCAAGATCCGGATCGGGGCGGCGCTGGTGGCCGACAAGGAGGACGACCTGATCGCCGAGGTGCGGGGGCGCGACCTGATCAGCGGCCTGCCCAAGACGGTAGAGATCACCACCAGCGAGGTGTCCGCCGCCCTCCGGGAGCCGCTCGACAAGATTATCCTCGAGGTCAAGAAGACCCTGGAGAACACCCCCCCGGAGCTGGTCTCCGACATCATCGACCGGGGCATCCTGCTCACCGGCGGGGGCTCGCTGCTCAAAAACCTCGACCGGCTCCTCGAGGAGAGCACCGGGGTCCCGGTGGTGGTGGCCGAGAACGCCCTCGACGCGGTGGCGGTGGGCACCGGCCGGGCGCTGGAGATGCTCGACGTGCTCAAGGACACCCTGGTCAGCTCGGACAACGTGCTCCGGAGGTAGGTGTGAAGCTTCTAAAACTGCTTCCCCACCGCTACCCCTTCCTGCTCGTCGACCGGATCCTCGAGGCCGACGAAAAACGCTTCAAGGTCCTGAAAAACGTCACCTACAACGAGCCCCACTTCCTGGGCCACTTTCCCGACCACCCGGTCATGCCCGGCGTGCTCCTGGTCGAGGCCATGGCCCAGGCGGCGGTGGCCAGCCTGGAACGCCATCCGAGCTTCCAGCCCGGCATGATCCCTTACCTGGCCGGGATCCACGAGGCCCGGTTTCTAAAGCCGGTGACCCCCGGCGACGCCCTGGTGCTGGAGGGCGAGCTCCTCTACTTCCGCCGGGGCCTGGCCCGGGCCCGGGTCGAGGCCAAGGTCGAGGACCGGGTGGTGGCCCGAGCCGAGATCAGCTTCGCGGTCCCCAAGGATGCTTAAGCGCCTGGACCGCTACACCCTCAAGGAAACCCTCCCGGTCCTGCTGGCGGCGGCCGCCTTCTACACCGCGGTCTTCCTGTTCGGGTTCTTCTACGTGGGAAGCCCCTGGCTCGGCGGCATCCCCCTCGGGCTGATCCTCAAGTGGCTCGGCTACCACGTCCCCGGGGTCCTGGTCCAGGTCCTTCCGATGGCGATGGTCACCGCGGTGGTGGTGCCCTTCGGCCGGCTGGCCTCGGAGGGGGCGGTGCTGGCGGTGGCCGCCGGCGGCATCCCGATCCGGCGGCTGGCCGCCCCGGTGCTCCTGCTCGGGCTCCTCCTCGCCGGGACGTCGCTTTGGCTCAACGAGTACGTGGCCCCCTGGACCAACCGGCAGGTACGGGTGCTCTGGTGGGAGGAGATGCACACCAAGGGCCGCGGCCTGGTGCGGCTGAAAGGGCGCACGATCCCCCTCGGCGGGGGTCTTGAGCTCTTCTTCCAGGACTACGACTACGCCCGCGACGAGATGGTCCACGTCCGCATCCAGAAGTGGGCGGGCGAGCGGGCCACCCTGATCTTCGCCGACCGCGGCACCTACCGCGGCGACCGGGTCGAGCTCCGGGGCTACCGGCTCTTTCGGGTCGACTACCGGGCGATCCCCGCCCTCCTAAAGGCGGGCCCCGGCGACCTCGAGAAGGCGGTCCGGCGGGTGTTCCTGGGGGCCCTCCTGCCCCAGCGGAAGGGCGCCGTCCTCACCCTGAAGACCGGGCTTTCCCGGGGGGAGGCGATCGCCCGCTTCGCCGACCCCCTGGCGGCCGACACCTGGTCGCTTTCCAAGGCCTGGCGGGCGGCCCACGACCGCACCCGCCCCGAGCCCGAGCGAAGGGAAGCCAGCCTCATCTTCCACGCCAAGCTCGCCCTGCCGCTCGCCAACCTGGTCCTGGTGCTGCTCAGCTTCCCCTTCGCGGTGCGCTACGCCCGCACCCCCGGGCTTTCGCTGGGGCTCAGCGTGCTGATCGCGGTGGGGTTCTACCTGGTGTTCCTGCTCTTCCGCTCGCTGGGCGGCCTCTCCTCGATCCCCCCGGCGGTGGCCGTCTGGACCCCGGACCTCCTCTTCGCCTGGATAGGATGGAGGGGGATGCGAGGCTAATGCGGACCCTCTTCCTCTCGGCCTCCTTCGGCGGCGGGCACCTGCAGGCCAACCTCGCGCTCTACGAGGCCCTGGGCGGGGAGGCGCTGGAGCGGGACTACCTCGAGTACATCCCGCTCTGGCAACGGGTCCCGATCGCCGGCGTCTACGCCCTCTCGTTGCGGTACTGGCCGGGGCTTTACCGCTGGTTCTACCGCTGGTCGAACCGGGAGAGCGAACCCCGGGTGATCACCGCCCAGTTCGCCCGGGTCGGCTTCGAGGGGTTGCGGGCCGACCTGGTGGCCTTCCGCCCCCGGGCGGTGGTGGCCAGCTTCCCCACCGCCACCGCCCTGGCCGCCAGCGTCCGGGAACGCACCGGGGCGGCGTTCGCCAACGTCCTGGTGGTCACCGACCTGCGGGCCCACCGCCACTGGGCCCAGCCGGGGGCCGACCTGATCCTGGCCTCGACCCCCGAGGCCGCCGCCGACCTCGAGCGGATGGGGGTCCCGGCCGAGCGGATCGCCCTCACCGGGATTCCGATCCGGCAGGCCTTCGCCGAACTCGGCGACCGCGAGCGCCTGCGCCGCCGGCACGGCCTCGACGAGCGGCCGGTGGTCCTCATCGCCAGCGGCGCCACCGAGGCCTACCGCGCCCAGGACGAGGCGGTCGCCGCCGTGCTCGACGCCGGCCGGCCGGCCCAGGTGGTGCGGTTCAAGCTGAACGGCCAGGTGCGCCGGGAGGAGCGGGGGCGGGTCGCCCTCCTCACCTACCCGGTCGGCGACCTCTTTCCCGAGCTCTTCGGGGCCGCCGACCTGGTGCTGGGCAAGGCCGGCGGCCTCACGGTGGCCGAGGCGCTGGCGGTGGGCCGGCCCTACCTCGTCTACAAGCCGATCCCCGGCCACGAGGAGGCCAACGCCGCCTGGCTCGAGGACCGGGGGGCGGGGTACTGGGCCCGCAACCGGGCCGAGCTGGGGGCGCGCCTAAAGGCCCTCCTGGCCGATCCCGCCCTAAGGCGGGAGCTCGCCGAACGGGCCCGCGCCCTGGGCCGGCCCCGCGCCGCCGCCGACGCCGCCGAGCGGATCCGGGCGTTGGTGGGGGTGGCGGTTTGAACCCCTGGCTCGGTGCCTTTCTCTTCGCCGGCACCCTCCACGCCGGCGGCCCCTGGCTCCTCCACCAGCGCCTGGGGCTGGGGCTCGCCGCCCGGGTGCGGGGCGGGCGCGGCGAGGTCGCCCTGACCTTCGACGACGGCCCCGACCCCGCCACCACCCCGGTGGTGCTGGAGGCGCTCGCCGAGCACGGGGCGCGGGCGACCTTCTTCGTCCTCGGCGAGCGAGCCGCCCGCCATCCCGAGCTCGTCCGGCGGCTGGTGGCCGAGGGCCACGACGTCGCCCTCCACGGCCACCGCCACCGCCACCCCTGGCTCCGCACCCCGCGGGGGCTAGTTGGGGACCTCGAGCGGGGCCGGCGGGTCCTCACCGAGCTCCTCGGGCAACCGCCGCGGTTTTTCCGGCCGCCCCACGGGGGCTGGACCTGGCCGCTCCTGGCCCGGGTCCGGGCGCTGGGGCTGGTGCCGGTGCAGTGGGAGGTGGAGGCCGGCGACTGGCTGCCGGGGGCTACCCCCGAGGGGGTGGCGGCCAAGGTGCTCGGCCGGGTCCTCCCTGGAAGCGTGGTGGTGATGCACGACGCCGGCCCCGGGGGGCGGGTGAGCGCGGCGGCCCTCCGGCGGCTGTTGCCCGAGCTCCTGGCCCGGGGCTACCGCCCCCGGCCCCTCTCCGAGCTCCGGCCGGTCCCCATCGGCTGGACCGAGCTCCGCCCCAAGCTCGCCGCCCCCGTCGAGCGGGCCTTCGCCCGGGCCTACCGGGTCGAGCCCGCCTTCTACGGGGCCCACTCGGTCTTCCGGCTGGCCCCCGCCGCCCTGCCCGCCGACACCCCGGAGGTTCCCAAGGGCACCCCCGGAGCCGAGATCCACATGGACTCCGAGCGCATGCGCCGGGCCGGCGAGGGGGGGAGCCTGGCCGCCCTCCGGGCCGCCCGGGCCTCGATGGCCGACCTGGCCCGGGCGGCCGAGGAAAACCCCCGCTTCCGTTCGGCCCGGGTCTTCTTCGGGACCTCGCTGTTTTGGGAGGTCCTCGCCCCCCTGGGCTTTAAGACCGCCCCCCTGCCCCCCGGCTACGCCCGCCGGGTGGGGCTTTGGATGTACCTCCTCCACCGGCTCTACGGCGGCCGGCGGCTACGCCGGGTGGAGGCCCGGCTGGTCTACCTCTCCCGCCACGACCTGCTCGCCCGCTACCGCTAGCCCGCTCGCCGCCAGGGCCATCCCCATCGCCACCCAGAAGAGCTCGGCGAGGGAGAGGCTGGGCACCAGGGTGGGGTTGTCGACCAGGCTCATCGCCAGGTAGCCGGCGAAGATCGCGACCAGAAGGGGGTCCCGGGCCCGCACCGCGGCGTAGCCCACCAGCAGGTAGAGGACCAGCCAACCCAGCGTCCCCAGGATCCCGGTCTCCCCCAGGGCGTGGAGCACCAGGTTGTGGGCGATCAGCCAGGCGCCGTAGAAGGGGGCGAGCCAGTCGGGGCAGCGGAGGCCGAGCCGTTCGGCGGCCACCCAGAGGTGGCAGCCGCTCCGGTAGAGGTGCTCGAGGTAGGGCCCGAGCTGGTAAGGGCCGGCCCCGCCCAGGGGGTGGGCCTGGAAGGCGGCGATCGCCCCCTCCCAGACCTTGTCCCGGCCGGAGAGGTTCTTGAGGTTCAAAAGCCGGGTGATCGCCCCGACCTTGCGCTCGCTCTCGGCCAGAAAGAGGGCCAGCCCGGTGAGCAGCCCGAGCCCGCCCAGCGCCTTCAGGTACCGGGCCCCGCCCACGAGCGCCGCCGCCGTCCCCCCCACGAAGAGGGCGAGCACCGCCCCCCGGCTGCCGGCCAGCAGGAGCACCACGAAGGCGAGCGCCCCGGCCCCGAGGCGAAACCACCGGGGCAGCCTGGGCACCCCCACCGCCAGCAGGATCCCCACCGCCCCGGCAAGCCCCAGCGAGACGGTGGTGTAGTAGGGGTGCACCAGCCGGGCCCAGTGGAGGAGGGCGGGCCCCAGCACCCGCGCGCTCACCACGAGGGCGACCAGGTAGACGACCGCGTAGCCGTAGAGGGGGTAGCCGAGCCAGCGGCGATCCTTGAGCCAAACGCCGATGCCCAGCAGGCCCAGGACGAAAAGCCCGCGGAGGAGGGCGAGCACCAGGGAGACCAGCGGGCGGGGGCTGAAGAGCGCGGCGAGCAGCTCAAGCCCTAAAAAGGCCCCGAGCCCGGCCCGGGCCAGGGGGGCGAGCCCGCGGAGGAAGCGGAGGCCGGCGAACGCCGCCAGGTAGAGGGGCGGGAAGACCGGGACCAGGGCCAGGTAGAGGGGGAGCCAGCGCGGCACGGGGGTAGAATACCGTCCGTGGGCAAGGAGATCGTGGCGGTGGTGCCCGCCCTCCGGGTGGACGCGGTGGGGGCCAAGGGCTTCGGCGTCTCCCGCAGCTACTTCCAAAAGGGCCTCAAGGAGGGGCACGTGCGCCTCGACGGCCGGGTGGCCAAGGCCCGGGACACGGTCCGGGTGGGGAGCGTCCTCGAGGCCCTGGGCCTGGGCCGGGTGCGGGTGGTCGAGCTCATCGGCCGGACCGCCCGGGGCAACTACAAGGTCAGGCTGGAGCGGACCTCGTAGGCGGCGAACGCCTCTTCGTCGAAAGCCTCCTCGGGAAGATCGCGGGCGTACACAAAGCCCTCCCGGATCGGCGGGAAGGGGAAGAAGCCCCCCTCGGCCTTGAGGTGGAAGGCGAGCTCGCTGGGCTCGGTGACCGGGTCCTGGAGGGCGAGGAGGAGGGCGTGGTAGGCCCCGAAGCTGGAGAACGCCTGGCTCCCCACCATGGTCCCCTTGCCCGCCGCCCGGGCCCGGGTCAGCATCGCCAGGCTGGCGGTCAAGCCGGTGCGGGCGGGCTTCACGTTCAGGACGTCGAAGGTGTCAAGGGCGAGCTCGCGCTCGAGGTCCCTCGGGGTGAAGGCGGAGTCGTCGGCGATCAGGGGGAGGAGGCCCCGGGCCCTGAGCGCCGCCCGCTCCCGAACCCGCTCCACCGGCAGCGGCTCCTCGACGTAGCGGAGGCCGAGGTCGCGCCAGGCCGCGAGGTACCGGTGGGCCTCTTCCGGCGGCAGCGTTTCGTTCGCGTCGGCGTAGAGCTTGGCGTCGGGGAAGCGGTCCCTGAGCCGCTCGATCCGCCGGGTATCGGCGGCGAGGTCCCGCCCGACCTTGACCTTGAAGACCCGCACCCCCCGCCGGTAGGCGAACTCGGCGTCGGCGAGCACCCCCGCCTCGTCGCCGAGCCCGAGGATGTAGGCGACCTCGACCCGCTCCCGCTGGGGGGGAAGGAGGGCCCTTAGCGGGCGCCCCCGGGCCCGGGCGCGGGCCTCCCAGAGGGCCAGGTCGAGCCCGCCCCGGGCGGCGAAGTTGCAGGGGAGCCGCTCGAGGCTCGCGGCGAGCCCCTCCCGGTCCTCCACCGAGCGGCCCAAAAGCCCCGGCTTCAGGTGGCGGAGCGCCCCCGCCACCGACTCCGGGGTCTCGCCGTAGATGGTGGGGCGGATCGCGACCTCCCCCCGGCCCACCGCGCCGTCCTCGAGGACCACCTCCACCAACCCGTGAAAGAGCGCCTCCAGGCGGCTTTGCCTGCCCCAGGCGAGCGCCCCCTTGAGGGGCAGGCGGAAAAACCGGAGCCGGAGGTCAGCGATCCGCAAGGGTCCCCTCCAACCAGGTCCGGGCCCGCTCGGCGAGCGCGGCGACCGGCGCCCGGGCGTCCAGAAAGAGCGCCCTCGGGGAGCCCCCGAGCACCCGGCGAACCCCTTCGTAACCGTAGTTCCTCGACTCCTCGACGACGATCCGGAGCTTCTCGGCGACCTCCGGGGCGGGGGCGATCGCGAGGGCCCGATCGAGCACCTCGGCCGGGACCATCCCCTCGGCCAGGGCGGCGAGCTCCCCGGGGTCGGCGACCCGGTCGAAGGCCTCCCGGCGGGCCAGGAGGCGGAGGAGGCGGGTCCCGGGGTCGGCCTCGAGGACCAGAAACCGGGCCCGGGGCAGGTGGGAAAGGGCGTACTCAAGCTCCCCCTCCCCCCGCAGGCCGTCGAAGAGCCAGACCGGCGCGGGGGGAACGTAGCCCCGCGCGAGCAACTCGGCGACGCCCCCGGGATGGGCCCGTCGCCAGGCCGCCACCCTGCGGAAGCGCTCGACCCGGTCGGCCACCGGACCGCCCAGGATGTAGCGGTCGGTGAGCTCGCGGCGGTTCGGCAGGGTGGGCAGCCCCAGGGCGCCGGCGAGGGTCGTCTTCCCCGCCCCGGTGAGCCCCACCAACACCACCAGCGGCCGTTCCTTAAGGGGCTCCCGGTCGGGGGCCGGTTCCAGGGCGAAGGCGGGGGCGGCCATCGCGGTTTAGCATAGGGGCATGCCCCCCCTGGCGGCCACCCTCTGGGCCCTCGCCCTCTTCCTGGGGGTGGGGACGGCGGTCCTCTATAACCGGCTGGTCGCGGCCCGGAACGCGGTGCGGGAGGCCTGGGGCGGGGTCGAGGTCCAGCTCAAGCGCCGCCACGACCTGGTGCCGCGGCTGGCCGAGGCCACCCGGGCCTACGCCGCCCACGAGCGGGGGGTGCTGGAGAAGCTGGCCGCCACCCGGGCGGGCTTCGACCCCGAGGCGGAGCAGGCGATCAGCGAGGGGCTCGCCCGCATGCTGTTGGTGGCCGAGGCCTACCCCGAGCTCAAGGCCAGCGCCAACTTCCTGAGGCTCCAGGAGAGCCTCGCCGAGGTCGAGGAGAAGCTCCAGCTGGCCCGCCGCTACTACA
>JALSRQ010000042.1 GCA_026984675.1 Thermaceae bacterium | reverse complement strand
AGATACCAAAGGGGGAAAAGGGTGTCAACCGGCGGGGACGAAGAGCGGGGGCGGCCGGGCCGCCCCCGCTTTGGCCCTTTAGGAGCTAGAGAATGCCGAGCTCCTTGAGCTTCTCTTCGGGAACCACGCCGTTTTTCCAACCCCGGGCGGCGTAGTACTCCTCCAGCATCTTGTCGAGCTCGGCGACCTGGCCCTTGGAGCCGCCGGCGTCGGAGGGCTCCTCCAGGAACCGCTTGGGGAGGTAGTCCGAGCCCTCGCCCCAGCCGGCCAGGTTGTTGTAGTAGCGCTCCAGGTTGTAGATCCGCTCGCCGATCTTGAGCACGTCCTCGGCGGTGACCTTCATCCCGGTGTAGGCCGAGAACTGCTCGGCGAACTCCTCGGGTCCCTCGGCGAACTGGGCGAACTTGCAGACGTCGAGCGAGTCGGTGAAGCCCGAGAGGTCCTGGAAGAGCTTGGTGAGCTCGCCCTTACCCTTCCACTCCAAGGGGTCGGTCTTGTAGGGCACGCCGAGCACCTCCGAGGCCGGGGTGTAGGCCCGGAGGTGGCAGGCGCCGCGGTTGGAGGTGGCGTAGGCGATGCCCATGCCCTTGAGTCCCCGGGGGTCGTAGGCGGGGATCGCCTGGCCCTTGACGCTCATCGCCAGCTCCTCGTGGCCCAGGGCCCTGGCGAAGCCGGCGGCACCGAGGCCGAGCTGCTCGTAGAAGCCCTCGCGGAGGGCGATCTTCTTGATGATCTCGGTCTCCCGCGCCTTGTCCCCCCAGCGGAGCCCCAGCTCCTCACTGACGTAGCCCCTCTGGGTGGCCTCGGCCAGCACCGCCAGCACGTTCCCGGTCTCGATCGTGTCCATGCCGTAGGCGTTGGCCAGGTAGATCGCGTAGCCCACCCAGTGGGTGTCGCCGTTGCCCACGTCGGCTCCCAGGCCCCAGGCGGACTCGTACTCGTAGGACTCGAAGACGATCTCCTCGCCGTTGACCTGGATCTTCACCATCTTCTTGCAGGCCACCGGGCAGGCGTGGCAGGTGTTGTCCTTCTCCAGGATGTGCTCGCGGACGTACTCGCCGGAGATCTTCTCGGCCTCGGCGAACTGGGTGTGCTGAGCGTTCAGGGTGGGCAGGGCGCCGATCGAGTTGACGATGTTCATCAGGACGTTGGTGCCGTAGACGCTGAGCCCGCCCTTCCTGGGGGCGGTGACGTTCTTCTCGTCGACGATGCCGGCGAGGGCGTGCTTGTCGGCCTCGCGCCAGGCTTCCCGGTCGGCCGGGCGGGGGACCTTGTTCTTGTCCCCCAACACCACGATCGCCTTCAGCTTCTTGGAGCCGGCCACCGCCCCGGTGCCGTTTCTGCCCGCGCACCGCTCGTCGTTGTTGACCCAGTTGGCGAAGCGCACCAGGTTCTCGCCGGCGGGGCCGATCGCCATCACGTCGGCTTCCTCGCCGTGGCGCCGCCGGAGGATCTCGTGGACCTCGTGGGTGGTCTTGCCCCAGAGGTCGGAAGCGTCCTCGATCGAGACCTCGCCGTCCTTGACCAGGAGGTAGACCGGCTCGCTGGCCGCCCCCTTGATCAGGAGGCCGTCGAACCCCGCCCACTTGAGCTTGGCGGCGGTCCATCCCCCCATGTGGCTGTCGGCCACGGTGCCGGTCAAGGGGCTCTTGGTCACCACCGCCAACCGCCCGCTCATCTTGGTCTCGGTCCCCGAGAGGGGGCCGTTCATCACCGCCAGCAGGTTGTCGGGGGAGAGGGGATCGACCCCCGGACCGTTGTCGAAGACGTACTTGACCCCAAGCCCCCGGCCGCCTACGAACTTCCTGAGGTCCTCTTCCTTGGGTGCCTCGTAACTTACGGTCCGGCTGGACAGATCGATCTTGGCCAGCCGATGCGCGTATCCTCCGAGCATAACCACCTCCCTCTTGGCCTTACTCTTCCACGCTACCCCAACGGGGCGGGGAGTGGCAAGCTCGTGTGGCACGCGAATGCTACACGGGGGAGGATCCGGAACGGGTATTTTTCTGAAGTTCGAGCAGGGCGGGGGAGACCGCCACCGGGTAGTCGGGGGCCTCCGGGCGGTCGATGATCCGGAGCTCCTCGGGAAGCCCGAAGAGGGCCTCCCGGGTGCGCTGGCGGAGGGCGGCGAGGTCGGGGGGCGGGACCCGGCGGCGGCCCTCCTCCATCACCTGGGCGAGCAGGGGGCGGCCGGGGTGGACCTCGTGGCGCAGGCTGACCACGTCCCCCTCGGGCCCCCGCCAGACCTGCTTCTGGCCGGGGAGGGTGACCTTTCCGGGGCTCTTCTTGATCCGGGGGCCCTCGGCGTCCATCACCAGCTTGTAGACCCCGCCAAGGGCGGGGAGGTCGTAGGAGGTGCCGAGCCGGGTCCCCACCCCGTAGCCCCAGGCGGTGCCGCCGGCGGCCTTGAAGTCGCGGATCTTGTACTCGTCGAGGTCGCCGGAGACGAAGATCTTGACGTAGGGAAGGCCGGCTTCGTCGAGCCGGGCCCGGACCCGCCGGCTGAGCGCGGCGAGGTCGCCGGAGTCGAGCCGTACCCCCACCAGGCGGCGGCCCTTGGCCTCGAGCTCGCGGGCCACCTGGATCGCGTGCTCCAGGCCGGTGAGGGTGTCGTAGGTGTCGATCAGGAGGATCGGGCTTGGGTGGTCCTCGGCGAAGGCGCGGAAGGCGGTGAGCTCGTCGGGGAAGCTCATCACGTAGGAGTGGGCCATCGTGCCCACCACCGGGATGCCGAAGCGCTGCCCGGCCTGGGTGTTCGAGGTGCCTTCGAAGCCGGCCAGGTACGAGGAGCGGGCGGCCTTCATGGCGGCGTCCTCGCCGTGGTCCCGGCGGGGGGAGAAGTCGACCACGCTGGCGTCGGGACCGGCGGCAAGGAGGACCCGGGCCGCCTTGCTGGCGATCAGGGTCTCGTAGTTGACGGTGTTGAGCAGGTAGGTTTCGACGATCTGGGCCTCGATCCTGGGGGCCTCCACCGTGATCAGCGGTTCTCCGGGGAAGACGATCTCGCCCTCGGCCACGCTCCAGACGTCCCCGGTGAAGCGAAACCCGGCCAGGTAGTCGAGGAACCCCCGGTCGAACAGACCCAACGAGTCCAGGTAGGCGAGGTCCTCGTCCTCGAAGCGGAGGCTCTCCAGGTAGGTGAGGACCGACTCCAACCCGGCGAAGACCAGGAACCGCCGGTAGGGCACCGGCGGCCGCACGAAAAGGTCGAAGACGGCCCGGGTGTTGACCCCCCGCTTGAAGTAGGAGTAGGCCATGGTCAGCTCGTAGAGGTCGGTGAGGAGCGCTTTTGGCATCGTTGCCTCCAGTGGGCGAGGGCCCGTTCCAGGACCGCTCGCTCGTTATCATACGCGAGCATCGAAAGGGCCTTTTTGACCCCCACCCAGGCGGCGTCGTCGACCTCCTCGAGCTGGGGGGTGGGGCGCCCCGCCCGGTAGCGCATCAGGTAGTAATGGACGGTCTTGCTGATATGGATCTGACCCTCCTCCTCGTGGGCGGTGAAGTAGTAGCGCACCGAGCCAAGGTCGCGGAGGATGACGGCCCGAACCCCGGTCTCCTCCCGCACCTCCCGGAGGGCGGCCTCCCGGTGGCGTTCCCCGGGCTCGACCCGGCCCTTGGGGAGGGCCCAAACCCGGCGGCCCCGGGTGGCGATGAGGAGGACCCGGGGGCGCTTGCACCCCCGGAGCACCACCCCTCCCGCCGAGATCACCCTGCGCCGCAGCGGTTTCACCGGCCCCACGATAAAGCAAAAAGGGCGCCCGGAGGCGCCCTTTGGCCTTGAAAAGCGGGGAAGCAGGGCTTGGGTACTCCTTAGAAAGGAGGTGATCCAGCCGCACCTTCCGGTACAGCTACCTTGTTACGACTTCGCCCCAGTCGTGGGCCCCACCTTAGGCGCCTGCCCGCTTTAGGGCACCCGGCGACTTCAGGTGGAG
>JALSRQ010000041.1 GCA_026984675.1 Thermaceae bacterium | reverse complement strand
ACCCCGCCCGGGACGCCCGGTGGCGGGAGGCGCTTTGGTGGACCGACGGCCCCGCCCACCGCGACGACCAGACCCTCGACCCCGGCCCCTTCCGCCGGGTGGTGGCCGACCGGAAGCGTGTGGCCTTCCTGGGCCGGGAGGCCTACTTCCCCGGCGGGGCCCGCTTTCCCCTGCCCCCCTTCCGGGACGCCGAGCTTTGGGGGAGCCTCTATCTCCTCACCGACGAGGAGGTCGTCCGCTACGCCGTGAGCGGGGCGGTGCTCGACCGCCGGCGGGGACGCTACCGCGACCTGGCAGTGGACGCCACCGGGGTCTGGCTCCTCGACCCCCAGGGCCGGCCGGTCCACCTCGACCCCGACCTCAGGGAGGCGCCGTGATCCTGGCCGCGGCCTTCGTCCTCTCCTGGTTCTTGGTCGGCGCCTGGGCCCGGGTGCTCAGGGCCCGGGGCCTCGGCAAGGCGGTGCGGGCCGACGGCCCCCCCGCCCACCGGCTGAAGGCCGGCACCCCTAGCATGGCCGGGGTACCGATGGCGGCGGCGGTGGCGGCGGTGGTCGCGCTGACCGGCCTGGGGCGACCGGAGGTCGCCGCCCTCGCCCTCGGCTTCCTCCTGATCGGGCTGGCCGACGACCTCGCCGGCAGCCTCCGCCGGCCCCTCCGGGCCCGCGAGAAGCTGGTGCTGCAGTTCGCGGTCGCCGGGGTCTTTAGCTACGCGGTGCTGGGGCGGGTCGCCTACACCGGCTGGCCCCCCCTCGACTTCCTTTTCCTGCTCCTCGTGGTGGTGGGGGCCGCCAACGCGATGAACTTCACCGACGGGGTCGACGGGTTGGCCGCCAGCGTGGGGGCGGTCCTGCTGCTGCCCTTCCTGGGGGCGCCCCTGGCCGCCGCCGCCGTCGGGGCCCTGCTCGGTTTCCTCTGGCACAACGCCCCGCCGGCCCGGGTCTTCATGGGGGACGCCGGCTCGGAGGCGCTGGGGGTCCTGATCGCCGGCCTTTGGCTCCTGGCCGGGGCCGGGTTCTACCTCGCCCTGGCGGCGGTCGTCCCCCTCGCCGAGCTGCTCTCGGTGGTGGTCCAGGTGCTCTACTTCCGCCGAACCGGCGGGCGAAGGATCCTCCGGATGGCTCCCCTCCACCACCACTTCGAGCTCGGGGGCTGGAGCGAGGGCAAGGTGGTCCTCCGCTTCGCCGCCGTCACCGCCGCCGCCACCGCCCTGGCGGTGTCGCTTTGGAGGGGCGCATGAGGCTGGTCTTCGGCTTGGGCAGGAGCGGGCTCGGGGTGCTGGAGTTCTTGGCCCGGCGGGGGCAAGCGGCCCGGTTCTACGACGACCGGCCGCGGCCCGAGGACCTAAAGGCCGCCCTCCGGCTGGGCTTCGCCCCCGACCCCGACCCCCGCCCCGGCCGCTACGCCGAGGTCGTCGCCGCCCCCGGCGTGCCCCTCGACCACCCCCGCCTGGCCGGGCTGGCCGCCCCGGTGATCGGGGAGGCCGAGCTCGCCTGGCGCGAAGGACCCGCCGAGATCGTGGCGGTGACCGGGACCGCCGGCAAGACCTCGACCACCGCCTACGCCGCCTGGATCCTCCGCCGGCTGGGGGTGGACGCCGAGGCCGGCGGCAACATCGGCCCGCCCCTGGTCGAGGTCGCCGACCGCGCCCGGGTGGCGGTGGCCGAGCTCTCCAGCTTCCAGCTCGAGCGGATCCGGGGCTTCCACCCCCGGGTGGCGGTGCTCCTCAACCTCGGCGAGGACCACCTCGACCGCCACCGCAGCCGGGCCGCCTACCACCGGGCCAAGCTCCGGATCCTGGAGAACCTCACCGCCGCCGACGCGGTGGTCTTTAACGCCGACGACCCCGCGATCCGGCGGGCGGTGGCCGAGAGCCCGGCCCAAAGGTTCCCCTTCCGGCCCGATCCCGACGCCGACCGCACCAACCGGCGGGCGGCGGCCCGGGCGGCCGAGGCCTTCCTCGCCCTGGCCGGCCGGGACCCCGACCCCGCCGCCCTGGCCCGGGCCGCCGAGGCGGCCCCGCCGGTGCCCGGCCGGTTCGAGGTGATCGGCCGGCGGGGCGGGGTGGTCTTCATCGACGATTCGATCGCCACCCGGACCCTGGCGGTCGAGGCCGCCCTGCGCCGGGCCCCCGCCCCCATCGCCTGGATCCTGGGGGGGCGCGACAAGGGCGCCGACCCCGCCCGGCTGCGGCGGCTGGTCGCCGAACGGGTGGCGGTGATCCTGGCGATCGGCGAGGACGGCCCCCGCCTGGCCCGGGCCTACGCCGACCTGGTGCCGGTGGTTGCGATCGAGGAGCGGGGCCCCGCCGCCCTCGCCCGGGCGGTCGCCGAGGGCCTCGCCTGGATCGATCGGGGGAGCGTGCTGCTGGCCCCGATGGCGGCCTCGTTCGACATGTTCGCGAACTACCGGGAGCGCTCCCGGGCCTTCCGGGAGGCGGTGAAGGAGGCGACGTGGACCCCCTCCTCCTGCTAGCCCAGCTGATCCTGCTGGCCCTGGGGGCCAACGCGGTGGCGGTGAGCCAGCCCGGGCTCTTCGCCGACCACCTCTTTCGGGTGGGGCTCGCCCTCCTCGCCACCCTGCTGGCCTCCCGGCTCTCGCTTACCTGGCTGGTGCGGCACGCCCGCGGCCTCTACCTGCTGGGGCTCGCCCTCCTCCTCGCCACCCTCTTCGCCGGGGTCGAGATCAACCACGCCCGGCGCTGGCTGGCGATCGGGGGGTTCCCGCTCCAAACCTCGGAGGTCGCCAAGCTCCTCCTGGTCTTCTACCTCGCCCGCTTCTTCGCGGTCCACGGCCCCGACTACCCGGTCTTCGGCCCGGTCAGCGCGATCGCCTTCGCGGTGGCCCTGGTGGCGTTGGAGCCCGACTTCGCGGGGGCCGTCTACCTGTTGCTCCTGGCCCTGTTCGTGCTCCTGGCGATCGGGGTTCCGATGCGCCGGCTCCTGGCCATCGGGGCCGCCACCGTGCTCATGGCCACCGCCCTGCAGGGCCTCTACCTGAGCCGGTTCCGCCACGTCCTGGCCCGCTTCCGGGCCTACCTCACCGGGGGCGACCTGGCCTACCAGATCGAGCGGGCCCGCCAGGCGATCCTCGAGGGCGGCCTCTTCGGCCAGGGACCGGGAGCGGCGATGCCCTACGTCCCCTACGCCTACAACGACATGAGCCTGGCGGCGGTGGCCTTCGCGATGGGGCTTTTGGGGGTGGCGGTGCTCTTCCTCGCCTACACCGTGGTCTTCGTGCGGGGGATGCAGATCGCCGCCCACCTCGAGGGCGCCCTCAGCGTGGTGGCGATCGGGCTCACCGGGATGATCGGGTTGCAGGCGGTGCTCCACATCGGGGTGGTGCTCGGGCTCCTGCCCGCCACCGGGCTGCCGCTGCCGCTGGTGAGCTACGGCGGCAGCGCCATGCTCACCACCGGAGTGGCCTTCGGCCTGCTCCACGCGGCGGCCCGGCGGGCCTTCGCCGAGCCCCGGGAGGCGACGTGAGGGTGGTGGTGACCGGCGGCGGCACCGGCGGCCACGTCTTCCCCGCCCTGGCGGTGGGGGAGGCGCTGGCCCGGCGGGGGCACCAGGTGGCCTACGTGGGGGCGGCGGGACTGGAGGCCCGGGTGGTCCCCGGCCGGCTTCCCTTCCACGCCCTCCCCGCCGGCAAGCTCGACCGCACCCGCCCCCGTCCCGGCGAGCTTTGGAAGACCGGGTGGGGGCTCCTCCGGGGGCTGGCCCTGGCCCGGCGGCTGAGGCCCCAGGCGGTCTTCGCCACCGGCGGCTACGCCGCCTTCCCCTTCGCCCTGGCCGCCCGGCTGCTGGGGGCGCGGCTCCTCCTCCACGAACAAAACGCCCGCCTGGGCCTCACCGTCCGGCTGCTCGCCCCCCTGGCCGAGGCCCTCTTTCTGGCGGTGCCGGCCCCGCTGCCCGCAAGGCTTGGGGGAAAGGCCCGGGTGGTGGGGA
>JALSRQ010000040.1 GCA_026984675.1 Thermaceae bacterium | reverse complement strand
GGCGGGGGCGCACCAGGTGGAAGAGCTTGGCCACCACCGTGGTCACCCCCCGGAAGTGCCCGGGCCGCCGCTCCCCCTCCCACCTGGCGGTGAGCTCGCCGGTGACCTCGACGCCGGTGGCGAAGCCCCGGGGGTAGAGGTCCTCGGGGGCGAAGACCAGGTCGACCCCTTCGGCCTCCAGCAGCGCCCGGTCGCGCTCGGGATCGCGGGGGTAGCGGTCGTAGTCCTCGCCGGGACCGAACTGCAGGGGGTTGACGAAGATCGAGACCGCCACCCGGGGGTTCTCCTCCCGGGCCCGGCGCACCAGGGCCAGGTGGCCGGCGTGGAGGTAGCCCATGGTGGGCACGAAGCCGACCTCGGCCCCCTCGACCGCCGCCCGGAGCTCCCCGGGGCTCTGAATCCAGCGCACGGCTCCAGTATAGTCGGGGCGTGGGGAAGAAGCGGCGGCAGAAGAAGCTGGAGAAAAAGCTCGCCGAGGAGGCCCGCCGGCTCACCTGGCCCAAGGTCCTGAAGCTGATGCTCAAGACCTTCCTGCTGGTGCTCGCCCTCTCGCTCTTGCTCTCGATCGGGCTGGCCGCCGGGCTTTCCTGGCTCCGCACGCTGCCGGCCCAGCTGGCGGTCTACGGCGCCGGATACCTGCTCGCCTACCGCTGGCTGATGAGCGACTTCCTGCCCCCCAGGACCCTCACCAAGCCCAAGAAGTAGGCCGTATACTCGGGGGCAATATGCCGAAGCTCACGGGGGAAGCCCTGACCTTCGACGACGTCCTCCTGGTCCCCGCCTACTCCGAGGTCCTGCCCCGGGAGGTCGACACCCGAACCCGGCTCACCAAGAAGCTCAGGCTCTCGATCCCCATCCTCTCGGCCGCGATGGACACCGTCACCGAGGCCAAGATGGCGATCGCCATGGCCCGCGAGGGGGGCCTCGGGGTGATCCACAAGAACCTCGCCGTCGAGGCCCAGGCCGAGATGGTCCACCGGGTCAAACGGAGCGAGGCCGGCATGGTCACCGACCCCATCACCCTGCCGCCGAACGCGCGGCTCGAGGACGCCGAGCGGCTCTTCTCGGAGTACAAGATCGGCGGCCTGCCGGTGGTCGACTTCCACGGGAGGCTCCTCGGGCTGGTCACCAACCGCGACCTCCGGTTCGAGCCCGACCTCTCGCGCCCGGTCACCGAGGTCATGACCCCGCGGGAACGGCTGGTCACCGCCCCGCCGGGCACAAGCCTGGAGGAGGCCGAGCGGGTCCTCAAGGAGCACAAGATCGAAAAGCTCCCCCTGGTCGACGAGGAGGGGCGGCTCAAAGGGCTCATCACCCTGAAGGACATCGTCAAGCGCCGCCGGTTCCCCAACGCCGCCAAGGACGCCGAGGGCCGCCTCCTGGTGGGGGCGGCGGTGGGGCCGGGCCCGGAGCTCCTCGAACGGGCCGCCGCCCTGGTCGAGGCCGGGGTCGACGTGCTGGTGGTCGACAGCGCCCACGGCCACTCCCGGGGGGTGCTGGAGGCGGTACGCACCCTGAAGGAAGGGTTCTCCGTCGAGGTGATCGGGGGCAACGTGGCCACCGCCGAGGGGGCCCGGGCGCTGGCCGAGGCGGGGGCCGACGCGGTGAAGGTGGGGATCGGGCCGGGCTCGATCTGCACCACCCGGGTGGTCACCGGGGTGGGGATGCCCCAGATCACCGCGATCATGGAGGCGGTGCGGGGGCTAGAGGGCACCGGGGTCCCGGTGATCGCCGACGGCGGGGTCAAGTACACCGGCGACGTGGCCAAGGCGATCGCCGCCGGGGCCCACACGGTGATGCTGGGCAGCCTGCTGGCCGGCACCTACGAGGCCCCCGGTGAGGAGGTCATCAAGGACGGCCGCCGCTACAAGGTCTACCGCGGCATGGGCTCGCTCGGGGCGATGAAGCGGGGTTCGGCCGGCCGTTACTTCCAGGAAGAGGCGAAAAAGCTCGTCCCCGAGGGGATCGAGGGCATGGTCCCCTACAAGGGACCGGTCTCCGACGTGCTCTTCCAGATCGTGGGGGGGCTGCGGGCGGCGATGGGCTACACCGGCAGCCCGGACATCGAAACCTTCCGGGAGCGGGCCCGCTTCGTACGGATCACCATGGCCGGGCTGATCGAGAGCCACCCCCACGACGTGACCGTCACCAAGGAGGCGCCGAACTATTCGAGGTAGCTTGTGGCCTGTCGCGCGTGGCCTGTGGAAAGCGCATCTGCAAGCTCCAGGCCGCAGGCTGTGAGTCCGGTTTCTCCTCCACGGGCTACCGGCTACAAGCTACGGGCCTAGTTTCTCCTCTACCGCCCGCACCTTGGCCTCCAGCCGGCCGGTGGGGCCCTCCCGGATGTCGAACTTGGCCACCAGGTAGACCCGCCGGCAGTCGGGGGCGAGGGCGGCGTAGGCGGCCTCGAGGAGGGCGGTGGCCTCCTCGAACCGGGCGGTCTCGACGATCGTGCCCATGGCGGTGAGCCGGTGGGGGTGACCGCGTTGGCGCACCACCCGGATCACCCGGGCGACGTAGGGGGAGACGCTCTCCCCCTTGTCGGTGGGAAAGATCGCGAACTCCATCAGCACCGACACCGCTACCCCTCCCTTCCCTCCCGGGCCGCCTCCTCGGCCCAGGTGTGGATCGGCTCGGGCTTTTTAAGCCCCCGGGGGTGGAAGCCGAGCCGCAGGACCTGCTCGCCCTTCGAGCCGTAGCGGAAGACGGTGATCCCCTTGAGGCCGAGGTGCCAGGCCTCGAGGTAGATCGCGGCCACCGCCCCCGGAGCGACCTCGGGCCGCAGGTTGATCGTCTTCGAGACCGCGTTGTCGACGTGCCGCTGCCAGGCCGCCTGCATCCGGAGGTGGGCCTCGGGGGCGATCTCCAGCGCCGAGCGGAAGACCCGCCGCACCGCCTCGGGGACCCCGGGGACGCCCTCCAGGCTCCCCCGTTCGGCGACCTGCCGCACCACCCGCCGCCAGTCGGCCCCCCGCTCCTCCATCATGCGGATGAAGAGGGGGTTGACCTCGGGCATCGCCTCGCCGCCCAGCACCCCCTCGCGGGTGTAGGCCACCGCGAAGAGGGGCTCGATCGAGGGGGTGGTCCCGGCCAGCAGGCTGATCGTGCCGGTGGGGGCGATGGAGAGGAGGGCGGCGTTCCGCCGGGGGGTGGGGTCGCGGGCGTAGGGGAGGTGGGGGAAGGCCCCCCGCTCGGCGGCCAGCGCCCGGCTCGCGGCCAGCGCCTCCTCCCGGATGAACCCCGCCACCTCGTCGGCCAGGGCCAGGGCCTCGGGGGCGTCGTAGGGGATCCCCAGGCGGATCAGGAGCTCGGCCCAGCCCATCACCCCCAGCCCGATCTTGCGGTTGCGCTCGGCCACCGTCCGGTAGGGGGTGGCGGGGTAGCGGTTGACCTCGATCACGTCGTCGAGAAAACGCACCGCCAGGTGCACCAGCGCCCTCAGCCGGCCCCAGTCGACCCCCCGCCCCCGCACCAGCCGGGCCAGGTTCACCGAGCCCAGGTTGCAGCTCTCGTAGGGGAGGAGGGGGACCTCGCCGCAGGGGTTGGTGGCCCGGATCGGCCCCAGGCCAGGCAGGGGGTTTTCCCGGTGGATGGTCGAGAGGAAGACCAGGCCGGGGTCGCCCCCGGCCCAGGCGGCCTCGGCGATTCGGTCGAAGAGCTCGCGGGCGCCCACCCGCCGCACCTCGAGGCGGTTCCTGGGGTTTCGGAGCCCCCAGTCGCGGCCCTCCTCCACCGCCTTGAGAAAGGCGTCCTCGGCCCCCACCGAGAGGTTGAAGTTCCGGAGCACCCCGGGGCGCCGTTTGGCAGCGACGAAGGCCTCGATGTCGGGGTGATCGGCGTCGAGGATCCCCATGTTGGCCCCCCGGCGCTTGCCCCCCTGGCGGAGCTCCTCGGTGGCGGCGTCGAAGACCCGGAGGAAGGAGAGCGGCCCCGAGGCCCGGCCCCCGGTGGAGGCCACCCGGTCGCCCTCGGGGCGGATCGCCGAGAAGTTGAAGCCGGTGCCGCCGCCGGTCTGGTGGATCCGCGCGGTCTGGTGGAGGGTTCGAAAGATCGCGTCGATGGCGTCCTCGATGGGGAGCACGAAGCAGGCCGAGAGCTGGCCTAGGGGGGTGCCGGCGTTCATCAGGGTGGGCGAGTTGGGCAAAAAGGCGAGCGAGGCCATGGCGTCGAAGAACCGCTCGGCCCAGGCCTCGGCGTCCCGCCGGCCCCCGAAGCCGAGTTCGGCGGCGGCCACCGCCCGGGCCACCCGGCGGAACATCCCCTCGGGGTCCTCGAGGAACGCCCCTCGCGCGTCCCGCAAGAGGTAGCGCGCCCGGAGCACCCGCAGGGCGTGGGGACCGAGTTCGACGCCCACCGACCCCAGTCTAGCCCGGTGGTAACGCCCGGGTGACGCCCCGGGGACAGGCTAAGGGTGGAGGTGCGCATGCCAAGGCCGTTTCTCGGGTTCCTGCTGGCGGTCCTCGCCCTCACCGGCTGCCGGACCCCTCCCCCCTCGGTGATCGAGGTCGAACCGGCCCCGGGGAGCGAGCTCCGCCTCGACCGCCCGCTGGTGGCCCACCTGAGCGCCCCGCTCGACCCCGGGAGCGTGGCCCCCGGGGCGGTGGCGCTCACCCCCGAGCTGGACCACCGCCTGGCCCTCTCCCCCGACGGGCGGACGCTCACGATCACCCTCACCGAGCAACCCCAGCGTCTGCCGAGCGAGCTCACCGTGCGCCTGACCTCACGCCTGGTGGGCACCACGGGCCAGCCCCTGGTGCCCTACACCTGGCCGCTCACCCTCCCCGACTGGGTGGACCTCGGCAAGCCCAACCGCGCCGCCCTCGACGGGTCGTTCGACCTCGCCTACGCCGGCGGTCCGGTGACCCTCACCACCGAGGCCGTCGAGGGCGGCGGGCGCGACCTGCGGGCTGCCCGCCGCACCGCCTCGGGGTGGACGCCGTTGGGGGCGAGGGTGAACGCCCACGGCAACGCCGCCAGCCCCGCCCTCGGGGTGACCGAGGACGGCACCCTCTACGCCTTCTGGCATGACTCCGGTCTAAGCGAGGTGCGCCTCGCCCACTGGGACGGGTCCGCCTGGGTCGGGGAACGATCCTTTGGGGTCAACCCCAATTGGCAGGCGGGCCTGCCGGTGGCCTCCCGGAGCGGCCCCCTGGCGGTGGCCTGGCGAGAGAACACCCCCGACGGCCAGCACTGGCGGGGCTACGCCGCCACCAAGGCGGGGGGCTTCGTCCCGGCGGAGCCCTTCTACTCCGCCGACGAGGACCTCCCCGTCCTGCCCCATAGCGTCCTGGCCGACGGCGACCGCATCTACGTCGCCTTCGACTACGGGCCGCCCTCCGGACCCTTCCGGGCCCGGGTGCGGGTCTGGGACGGAACCGCCTGGCGCGACCTGGGCGGCGACCTGAAGGCCGACCCCAGCGGCCCGGGCTACGGCCTCATCCCCCACCTGGCCCTCGACCGGGGCGCGCTCTACGCCTCTTGGATCGAGTACGACGGGACGTTCCACCACCGCGTGCACCTGGCCCGCTGGGACGGCGGGGGCTGGCAGGACCTGGGCCGAGCCGATCCCGGCGAGGAGGCGACCTACTGGAACGAGCTCGCCGCCGGCCCCCAGGGGCTCGCGGTCCTCTCCGCCGATCCCAGCGGCGCGCTCTCGGTCCGGGGCTACGACCCCGAGCGCGCAACCTTCTTCGACTGGGGTCGGAGCCCAGGGATCGGCCGGGGGATCTTCCGCCTCGTCCTCGACCCCGGGGGCTACCCGGTGGTCGCCTTCGGGGAGGGGAGCGACCTCGCCGTCCGCGCCTACAACCACGTGCCCTAACCCCCCGCGGGACCCGCGTCCACCCCCGCCGGTGCTAGGGTGGGGGTGGACGCCCCGCCATGAAGGAACGCCCGCTCCGACCCCTGGCCATGGCCCTGATCGCGCTCTCGATCGGTGCGGTGGCGGGGATCGGGGCGGTGATCTTCCGGGCCCTGATCGCCCTCTTCCACAACCTGATCTTCCTCGGCCGGTTCTCGACCTTCTACGACGCCAACCGCCACACCGAGCCGAGCCCCTGGGGGGTGGGGATCGTGGCGGCGGTGGTGCTGGCCGCCCTTTTGGTCGTCTACCTGACCCAGACCTACGCCCCCGAGGCCCGGGGGCACGGGGTCCCCGAGGTGATGGACGCGATCTACTACCAGCGGGGCCGGATCCGCCCGGTGGTGGCGGTGGTCAAGTCGCTGGCCTCGGCCCTCTCGATCGGCAGCGGCGGCTCGGTGGGCCGGGAGGGGCCGATCATCCAGATCGGGGCCACCCTGGGCTCGATCGCCGCCGGGTTCCTGCGCCTGCCCCTCCCCCAGCGGATCACCCTGATCGCCGCCGGGGCCGGGGCGGGGATCGCCGCCACCTTCAACACCCCGGTGGGCGGGGTGCTCTTCGCGTTGGAGATCCTCCTCCACGAGGTCAGCGTGCGCACCCTGGTCCCGGTGGCCCTGGCCACCGCCGCCGCCACCTACCTGGGCCGGCTCTTCTTCGGCCCCCACCCCTCGTTCGTGATCCCCAGCTTCGAGACCCCCTACTTCGCCCTCACCGCCCCGACCGTGCTCCTGGCCTACCTCGGCCTCGGCCTGCTCACCGGGCTGGCCTCGGCGCTCTACATCCGGACGATCTACGGCTTCGAGGACTTCTTCCTCCGCCGCTTCCCCCGCCGCCCCTACCTCCGCCACGCGGTGGGGATGGCGGGGGTGGCGCTGATCTTCTACCTGCTCCTGGTGACGACCGGGCGCTACTACCTCGAGGGGGTGGGCTACGCCACCGTCCAGGACGTCCTGATGGGCCAGCTCGGGGGGGTGGGGTTCCTGCTCTTGCTCTTCGCCCTCAAGCTGGTGGCCACCGGGCTCACCCTGGGCTCGGGGGCCTCGGGGGGGATCTTCTCGCCCGGGCTCTTCCTGGGGGCGACCCTGGGCGGGGCCTACGGCCGGTTGCTCGCCGCGCTCTTTCCAGCCCTGGCGATCAGCCCCCCGGCGTTCGCGGTGGCCGGGATGGCGGGGATGATCGGCGGGGCCACCGGGGCGGCGGTGACCGCGATCGTGATCATCTTCGAGATGACCCTCGATTACAGCGCGGTCCTGCCGATGGCGATCGCGGTCGCCGCCAGCTACGGCCTCCGCAAGGCCCTGGTCGGCGAGAGCATCTACACGATGAAGCTGGAGCGCCGGGGCCACCCCATGCCCGACGCCCTGCAGACCAACTTCCAGTACATGCTGCCGGCGGCCCAGGCGATGGACCGGCGGCTGGTGCGGGTGATGGCGGAAACCTCCGTGGGCGCGTTCCTGGAGGCCCACCGCGAGCGGCTGGGGGAGGCCTGGTTCGTGGGCTATAACGGGGCCAAGCTGCTCGGCTACCTGAGCCCCAAGGCCGCCCTCCGGCTGGCCCTGGCCGCCCACCCCGAGGACCGGCTCGGGCCCTACCTGGCCCACGACTTCGTGCTGGTGGGGGAGCGCCGGCGGCTGTTCAACCTGATCGCCGCCATGCGCCGCCGGGGGGCCTCGGTGGCGATCGTGCTGGGGGGCAAGGACGGGGGGCCGGTGGGGGTGGTGGCCCGGGAGCAGCTGGGGGCGCTGACGCTCGAGGTCAGCGAGCTCTACCTCCCCGGCGGCTAGCGCTCGGCGTCGACGAAGAGCTCGGCCTTGATCTCGGTCTCGTCCTCGAGGTTCCCCCCCATCGCCGCCGCCACCACCCCCAGCGCGGCGGCGAAGCCGGCGAAGGGGAGCACCGCGTCGCGGCCGGCCCAGGCCCGGACCAGCGGGTCGGGCAGGGCGAGCCCGGCCGCCAGGGTGAAGAAAAAGACCAGCCCCCACAGGAAGACCAGGCCCAGCCCCAGGGTGAAAAAGAGCACCATCCGGGTGCGGGCGAGCTGCTCCCGCCAGGTGCGCTCGTGCCCCAGCCGCCCCAGGTCCTGGCCCCAAAAGAGAAAGAAGGCCGAGAACAACAGGGCCCCCAGGGTGAACCCGACAAGCTCGCCGGCCCCCAGGCTGCCGGCCAGCCGCCAGGCGTCGGAGGTGATCAGGAGGTAGACGGTGGAGACGCTGGCGGCGGCGGTGAAGCGGCCGAGGCGAAGGGGGAGCCGCCAGGGGGCCCGCTCGAGCACCGCCCGAACCACCGCCCCGGGGTCCTGGAACAGGGTGCCGAGGTAGAAGGCGAGGGCGTTCCAGCGCCGGGCCTCCTCCTCCAGCCGGTGGACCACCACCGCCTCGAGGTAGGCCCGGATGCGGGCCCGCTCGGGCTCGCGGTAGGGGAGCGGCCGGAGCTCCTCGGGCTCCTCGACCGGCCGCATCGGCCCCGCCTCGGCGTGCTCCAGCCCGAAGAGGTGGCCCAGCAGGTGGAGGGCGAGCGCCACGATCTGCTCGACCAGCCGCGCCCCCGAGGCCAGCCGCGAGGTGGAGAGCACCCCCACCTCCAGCGCCTGGCTGGAGACCGCCAGGGCGTAGGGGCGGTGGCGGGCCAAAAGCTCGTTGGGAACGATCACCAACGCGTAGTCCCAGCGGCGGTGGAGCTTCTCGTCGACCCCGAGCTCCAACAGCCCCACCGGATCGAGCCCGCCGCGGGGCAGGTGGACCCGGCGCTCGGCGTAGGGGGCGCGCCAGTCGTACTCGGGGAAGAGCTCGGCGAGGAGGGCCCTAAAGCGCTCGCGGGCCTCCTGGTAGGCGGAAAGCAGCTCGGGGTCGCGCAGGTCGGCGGCCAAAAGCCACCCGATCGCCACCTCGCCCCGCGCCATGCCCCCGTTATACCGGGTTCTCCGGCGCCTCGGGGCGATAGCGGATCGCCAGCGTGCGGGCCGCCACCAAGACCAGCACCCCGCCGGCCCAAAGCAGCACCCCGGTGGCGGTGAGGGCCTGGTCGTGGAGGCCGATGAAGAGCTCCCGGAGCAGGAAGACCGCCCCGGCGTCCAGCAGGACGTGGATCCGCACCCGCTGCCACTCGAAGTAGTCGACGAAGGTGCGGACCAGCTCGATCACCACCACCAGGGTGAGGGCGTTGGAGATCAGCTGGTGGAAGCCCTCGGCGAGGTCGTGGCCGCCGAGGGTCTCGCCGAGGCCCAAGAGGAGGCGCACCACCCCCACGAAGAGCCCCAGCACCAACACCAGCACGACGATGTTGAAGGCGAGCTGAACGCTCAGGCGGTAGAAGCGGGTGATCGCCTCCTGCACGTCCCCAGCTTAGATCAGCAGGTTGAAGATCGCCTCGGCCCGCTCCCAGTGCTCGGTCTGGGGGTTCTTGAGATCGGGGTCGAGGGTCTTCAGGACCCGGGCCAGGGCCACCACCAGGGCGCCGGCCAGCTTGGGCAGGAGCTCGCGGACGTCGTCGCCGACCTCGAGGTCCAAGGGCGGCAGCCCGGCCAGCCGGTCAAGCACCGGCTGCAGCGAGAGGGCCACGTCCATCCCCTCGAAGTCCCGGATCGTCTCCTCCAGCCCCCGGGTGATCGGGAGGTCGGGCCGGTAGATCACGTCGCGGCCGTTGTACTTGGCGTGCTTCTCGGCCACCACCAAGAGGTCGTGGATCTTGCCGGCCAGGAAGTCGGAGACCCGCTTGAGGTCGTTTTTGTCCACGTCGAGCGAGGCCGCCTGACGGAAGAGCCGTTCGAACTGGGAAACCGCCATCAACACCCCGTACCACCTCCTTTGAGGGAAAAGGGGGGCCTTGGGCCCCCCGGCCTACGGCTCGACCTCGACCGCGATCTTCTTGGGCTTGGCCTCCTCGGCCCGGGGCACGTCGAGCAGGAGCACGCCGTGCTTGAACCGGGCCCGCACCCGGGCCAGGTCGAAGGTGGCCGGCACCGCGAAGCTACGGATGAAGGTCCCGTAGGGGCCCTCGACCCGGTGCCAGGTCACCCCCTCCTTCTCCTCGAAGGGGCGCTCGGCCCGCACCGTGAGGGTCTCGTCCTCGGCGGTGACGTCGACCTTCTCGGGCTCGACCCCGGGGAGGTAGACCGCGAAGTGCAGCCCGGCCTCGTCCTCGAAGACGTCGACCAGGGGGGCGAAGGTGCGGCCCTCGCCGCCCCGCGCCGCGGGGGCGCCCATGACCCTCTGCAACCGCTCCTGCAGCTCCTCGATCTCCTTGAAGGGATCCCAACGCATCATCCTTCCCACCTCCTCTACCAGCGCACGAGCCCGGCCATGCCGCCGAACTCGTCCTGGAGACGACGCTCAGCCTCGCCGCGCAGGAACTCGATCCGGGCCCCGTAGGCCTCGGCCAGTTCGGCGACGAGGTCCTTCAGGTTCCGCCGCTGGGGCTCGGGGCAGACCGCCCGGGCGGCTTCCGGGCTGGCGGCCGCGAACCGCTCGTCGGGGCAGTAGAAGGCCTCGAGGTCGAGCCGCCAGGGGAGCACCCAGAGGTAGACCCGCCCCACCATCAGGGCGTCGAGGACCCGCTCGGCCCCCCAGATCCCCTCCTCGCGGACGCGGTCCAGGAGCCTTTGCTCCTCCTGGCGCTCGATCGCCTCGATCGCCGGCCGCACCCTGAGGAGGACCTCGCCGGGACCGACCCGGGGATGCCCGGGGGAGGGCAGCCGGGTCACCACCTGGGCGGGGAAGCCCTTGGGCAAAAAGCTCTCGAAGTAGCGGGTGTCCTCCTCCGGGCCCATCAGGATGAGCCGGGCGATGCCCCGCTCGGCGAGGTGGCGGGCCAGCTCGGCGGCCCGGTCCTTATAGAAGCGGTGGGTCCAGGCCAACAGCCGGCGGTCGAAGCGGTCCTTGGCGGTGCCGCCCCGGGCGGCGGCGGCGTAACCGGCCAGGTTGCGGGGGGCCGAGGTGCGCGACTCGCTCATCCGCCGCCACTCCTCGGGGGACACCGCCCGGAAGGCGTCCTCGACCTCGGCGATCTGGTTCATGAAGACCTCGAAGAGCCGCCAGCGCTCGCGGTCGAGATAGACCACCCCGTAGCGTTCGTACTCGTCGAGGGCGAAGAGCAGGGGGGCGAGGTAGGGCTCGCCCCAGCGGGCCTCGACCAGCCCGCTGGCGAGGTCGACCACCGGCAGCTCGGCGCCCAGGTCGTAGACCTCGAGGAAGTCGTCGCCGGCGAAGATCGCCCGGGTCACCGCCTGGGGGGCGTCGTGCTCCAGGCGGTCGAGCACCCGCTTCTGGATCGCCGCCGGCACCCCCAGGGCCTTCAGCGTGTCCTTGGCCCGGATCACGTAGGGCTTTTGCTTGAAGTCGAAGGTGTGCTGGCTGACGTCGGGGTCGGCGGGGTTGGTGAGGACGTAGAGCGAGAGCACCGGCGCCGGCCGCTCGGCCAGCCGCCGCACCGACCGAATCGCCTCCTTGCCCAGCATGCCGCCTCCCTTCTAGGCCCCCTCGGCGTAGGGGTCGATGCGGGAGAGGACCTCGAGCAGCTCGCGGTAGTTCTGCTCCTCCTCCTCTTTGATCCGGGCGAAGAGGTCCCGGATCCCGGGGTCGCCGAGCCCGTAGGCCTCCTCGAGGTAGGCCACCCGGTCGGCCTTCTCCGACTCCAGGGCGGCGAGCAGCTCGCGCCAGGTGGCCTCCTTCTTGACCTCGGGCGGGGGCGGCACCTCGCCCCCCAGGTCGCGGATCTTCTGGGCCAGGAGGGCGGCGTGCTCGGCCTCCCGCCGGGCGATCCGCCGGAGCACCTCCCTCAGCGGCTCGACCGGGAGGTCCTGGGCCGCCTGCTCGACCAGGGCCTTGTCGCGGACCTCGTCCTGGTACCGCTCGGCGAGCACCCTAAGGAGCAACCTGCGCTTTGGCTCGGACAAACCCCCCAACCAGGCATCCCACATCGCCGCCTCCTTCAGGTCCAGCCTAGCGCTTGACAAGGCTATTGTCAACTAGGTTGCGCATCTAAACATCACAAACCGGCCCCGGGTAGAATCGCGGCAAGGAGGTGGGTATGCGCTACCTGGTGGCACTCGCCTGGGTCCTGGCGGTGGCCCTGGCGAACCCGGCGGAGCTCCTGAAGGAGGGGGCCTACCAGGCCGCCTATCGGGAGGCCCTCGACGCCGGGCAGTACGTCCTGGCCGCCCGGGCGGCGAGCTTTTACGCCCTGTACCAGGCCCAGGACCGAAAGGAGAAGGAGGCCTGGTTCGACCGGGCGGAAAAGGCCGCCCGCAAGGCGATCCAGGCCGACCCCAACGACCCCGAGGGCTACTTCGAGCTGGCCCGGGCGCTGGGCCGGTTGGCCCAGTACCGGGGCATCCTCCAGAGCCTCTCGCTGGCCTCGGCGGTGCGCGACAACCTCAACAAGGCCCTGGCCCTCAAACCCGACCACGCCGGGGCTCTGGTGGCCCTGGCGCTTTGGAACCTGGAGCTCGCCCAAAAGGGGGTGGGCTGGCTGTACGGGGCCCGCATCGGCCGGGTGGTGCCGCTTTTCGAAAAGGCCATCCGGCTGGAGCCCAAGGCGATCATCCATCGGGTCGAGTACGCCGGCGCGCTGGCCCGGATGGGGAAGCGAAAGGCCGCCCTGGCCCAGCTCCAGGTGGCCCTCAGCCTGGCCCCTAAGGACGCCCGCGACCGCTACGAGCAGGAGCGGGCCCAAAGGCTTTTGAACCAGATCCTCGGGCGCTAGGGTGCGGCGGATCGCGGTCGCCACCCCCCTCGGCCCCTTCTTCGTGGGCCTCGAGGACGGCCGGCCGGTCCAAAGCGGCTTCGCCCCCCTGGGCTCGGCCCCGGCCACCCCCGCCGAGCGGGCGGTGGCCGACGCCCTCCGGGCCTACTTCGAGGCGGGCCGGCCCCTCCCCGCCCTCCCCCTCGACCCCAAGGGTCCGCCCTTCTTCCAGCGGGTCTGGCGCACGCTGGCCGCGAGCGCCCCCAGCGAGGTGACGACCTACGGCGAGCTCGCCGCCCGGGTGGGGAACCCCCGGGCGGCCCGGGCGGTGGCCGCCGCCATGGCCCAAAACCCCCTGCCCCTCTTCGTCCCCTGCCACCGGGTGATCCGCGCCGACGGCCGGCTGGGGGGCTACGGCCCCGCCCCCTGGCGCAAGGCCGCCCTACTCCTCCTCGAGGCCGGGCAGCTCGACCTCGAAGACCGTCTCCCCCGGCTGCGAGCGCACCCGGATCTCGCCGCCGTGCGCCTCGACGATCTGCTTGGCGATCGCGAGCCCTAGCCCCAGGCGCCCGCCCCGGCCCTTGGCGTAGCGCTCGAAGAGGCGGGGGAGGAGCTCGGCGGGGATGCCGGGACCCCGGTCCCGGACCCAAAGGCGCGCCCGCCCCCCCTCCGCCGCCACCGCCACCGTCACCCCCTCGGGGCCGGCGGCCCGCACCGCGTTATGGACCAGGTTGCGCACCAGCTGGGCCAGCCGGTCGGGGTCGCCGAGGACCTCGACCGGACCCGGGGGCGCCGCCACCGCCACCCCGGGAAACTCCCCGGCCACCCGGCGGGCGATCGCCCCCAGGTCGGTGATGTGGAGCTCGAGGTCGCGGGCGCTCGCTCCCCGGGCCAGGGCCAAAAGGTCCTCGGCCAGGCGGACCAGGTGGCGGGCGCTCTGGCGGGCCGAGCGGCAGTCGCCCCGCTCGACCTCGGCCAGGAGGACGCTCATCGGGGTGAAGAGCTCGTGGGCGACCTCGTTCAAAAAGTCGCGCTCGCGGCGCCGGGCCTCGGCCAGCTCGACCAAAAGGGCGTTGAACCGGTGGACGATGCGGGCGAGCTCGTCGTCGGGCCCGCGGTAGGGGATCGGCCGCAGGTCGTCCCAGCCCCGCCGGCCGACCTCCTCGGCGGCGGCGGCCAGGGGGGCGCTGGCCCGGCGGCTCACCAGCAGGACCGCCGCCCCCCCGAGGAGGAGCCCGACCCAAAACAGCCCGAACAGGACCCGGGCGGTGCCGGTGGCCAGGGCGGCGACGAAGCCGGTCCCCTGGGCCACCGCGATCACCCCCACCCCGGCGTCGGCGTAGGCGGCCAGAAACCCCCGGCCGCGGTAGAGGACGGGGGCCTTGGGGGCGGTCCGGACCACCTCGGGGGGCACGGGGTAGAGGGGGTCGGGGGGGAGGATCGGCTCGCCCTGGTAGTCGTAGAGGGTGATCTCGGTGCCGCCGGTGGCGGCCACCTGCCCGGTCTCCCCCTGGCGGTAGAACCGGGCCACCCGGGCGGCGTCGAGGAGGAGCTGGCGGGCGAGGTAGCCCTGCAGCCCGCGGTCCACCGCCAGCCAGCCGAGGCCCACCCCGATCCCCCAGAGCACCGCCCAGAGCAGGCCGAACGAGAGGGCCAGGCGGGCGCCGAAGCCGAGCCTCATTCGCGGGGCTCCACCAGGGCGTAGCCGTGGCCGCGGACGGTGCGGAGGTAGCCCCGGGCCCCGGCCCGGGCCAGCTTGGCCCGGAGCTTGGCCATGTGGACCTCGAGGGCGTTCGACCGCGGCGGGTCCCCCGGCCAGACCGCGGCGACGATCTCCTCCCGCGAGAACACCCGCCCCGGCCGCCGGGCCAGCAGGGCCAACAGCTCGAGCTCGGTGGGCGAGAGCGCCAGCGGCCGCTCGCCGAAGAAGGCCCGCTGGGCCTCGCGGTCGACCAACAGCCCCCCCACCCGGTAGCGGCGGCCCGCCACCTTGCGCCGCCACAGCGCCTCCAGCCGGGCGAAGAGCTCCTCGGGGTGGAAGGGCTTTTCCAGGTAGTCGTCGGCCCCCTCGCGGAGCAGGGTCACCTTGCGCTCGAGGTCGCGGGTGGCGGTGAGGATGAGGACCGGCACGTCGCCGGTCGCCCGCACCCGGGCCAGGATCTCGTCGCCGTCGAGGTCGGGAAGCCCCAGGTCGAGGACCAGGAGGTCCGGGGGGTCCTCGCGGAGGGCGGTGAGCCCGGCCACCCCGTTTCGCTCCCAGCGGGCGGGAAACCCGGCCCGCTCCAGGCTGGCCTTGAGGATGCGGCCGAGGTCAGGGTCGTCTTCGATGACCAGGACGCGGGGCACCCGGCACCTCCCGCCTTCGCTCGCGGCTTCGGAACACCGGCCCGTCCTCCCGCCAGTAGAGGCGGTAGACCTCGGCCAGGATGCGCTTCAGCGAGGCCCGCCCCTGGGGGAGGAAGAGCACCACGTCGCCCCGGGCCGCCCGCCCGGGGAAGACGAAGACCCGCCGCCCCACCCGCACCAGCACCGCCACCGGCTGGCCGGGGACGAAGGCCCGGGGCGGGCGGATCACCGCCAGGCCGCGGTCGGTGACCCTCAGGGCGAGGTAGACCACCCGGAGGTCCGGGGTGGCCACCCGGATCTCCGAGCCCGCCCCCAGCCGGGGCACGCCGGGGAGCGGCACGGCCAGGAGCATAAGCGTCAAGAACCAGGGCAGCACCGAATCCAGTATGCCCCAGCCCCGCCCCGCCAGGCTGAGCCCCGGCTGAAGCCGCCCTCAGCTAAGATGGCCCCGTGGTCCGGGTGAAGGTCTGCGGGGTCACCCGCCGGGAGGACGCGCGGATGCTCGAGGCGCTGGGGGTCCACGCGGTCGGGTTCGTCTTCGCCCCCTCGCGGCGGCGGGTCACCCCCGAGGAGGCGGCGGGGATCGCCGCCGCCCTGGGGCCGATGGTGGCCCGGGTGGGGGTCTTCGTCGACGCCCCCCCGGAGGAGGTCCTCGAGGTCGCCGAGGCCGCCCGCCTCACCGCCCTCCAGCTCCACGGCGACGAGCCCCCCCAGGTCGCCCGCCGGCTGGGGCGCCGCTACCCGGTGATCAAGGCCTTCCGGGTGCGGGGGGCGCCCGACCCCGCGATCTTCCGCTACCCCGCCGACGCCCTCCTGCTCGACGGCCCCCGCCCCGGCAGCGGCACCGCCTTCGACTGGGGCTGGCTGGCGTCGGTGCCGGCGGGGGCGCGGGTGGTGGTGGCCGGGGGGCTCGCCCCCGAGAACGTTTGCGGCTTGTTGCAGCGCTTCCGCCCCTACGCCGTCGACGTCTCCTCCGGGGTCGAGGCCCGCCCGGGGGTAAAGGATCGCGACCGGGTGCGGGCTTTCCTGCGGGCTGTGGAAGGCTGTGGATAGGCTGTGGAGAACTTTGTGGAAAAGCGGATGAGCCCCGTTATGAACGCAAAGCTTCCCCTATGCATACCTGTGGATAAATGTGGGGATAACACCATGCAATGAGGCACCTCGAGGAGCTCAGCCACACCGCCGACGTGGGCTTCCGGGTCCGGGCCAAGAGCTTCCCTGGCCTCCTCTACTGGGCCGCCCGGGGGCTTTTAGCGACGCTCTTCGAAGCCCTTCCCAAGGCCGGCGAGGGCCGGGCCCGGGTCGAGCTCACCGCCCCCGACCGGGAGACCCTCCTGGTCCGCTTTCTGAACGAGCTCCTCTACCTCGTCCAAACCCGGGGCCGGGTGCCGGTGGCCCTCCGGATCCAGACCGCCCGCTCCCCCGAGGGCTGCCGCCTTGCCGCCGAGCTCGCCACCGTCCCCTTCGACCGGGTCGCCGACCGCTTCCTCGGCGAGGTCAAGAGCGCCACCTACCACGGGCTCCGAGTGGAAAAAACCGAGGCGGGCTTCGCCGCCTCGGTCGTGCTCGACGTCTAGGACCTAGGGGACCAGCCGCAGGACGACCAGGTCGGTGTCGCCGTCGGCGCTCTCGGTGGAACCGGTCACCAGGATCCGCCCCTGGTCGTCCAGGGCCACCTCGTAGGCGCGGTCGTCGCCGTGACCGCCGTCCCACACGAAGACTCCGTTATCCCCGAAGCTCGTGTCCCGAGATCCGTCGGGGAGGAGCCGGAGGACGAACAGGTCGAACCCGTGTCCAGAGACGAAGGTGTAACCGGCCACCAGGATGCGCCCCTCGCCGTCGAGGGCCACCGAGTAGCCCACGTCGGTGCCGCTGGACGGGCCGCCTCCCAGGCCATCGAGAACGAGCTTCCCGCCGTTCCCAAAGCCGGTGTCCAGGCTCCCGTCGGCGTTCAGACGGAGCACCACCAGGTCGTAGCCGGAAGCGCCCAGCGACATACCAACGGCCACGATCCGCCCCCGGTCGTCCACCGCCACCGAGTAGGCCCGGTCGTCCTTCTGGCCAAGGGAGTCGCCCCCGGCGAGCCCCGAGAAGGTGACCGGGTCGCTGTCGTTAAAGCCGGAGTAGGGGGAGCCGTTGGGCCCGATCCCGCCCACGGCAAAGTTGTAATGGCCTTGGTCGTCGGTTGTGGTGCCCGCGACCACGTACCCGAAGGCGGTGGGGGCGACGCTGTAGGCGGCATCGTAGCCGCTTCCCCCGCCGGCGAAGACGCCGCCCGTGCCGAAGCCGGTGTCGAAGCCGGAACCGTCGGCCCGGATGCGGGCCAGGTAGGCGTCGACGTTCCCCCCGCTTTGGGTGGTGAACCCGGCGAAGACGATCTTGCCGTCGTCGTCCAGGGCCAGCGAGTAGGCCCGGTCGTTGCCCACCCCGCCGTCCCAGTCAAAGAATCCGTTCGAGCCAAACCCCGTGTCCAGCGTGCCGTCGGGGTTCAGCCGGGCCAGCAGGGCGTCCTGGTTGTGAAGACCGGCGTTGGTGTAGCCGGCTACGAGGATTTTTCCGCTTAGGGGCAGGACCTGGATCGCCCGATCGAGATCGGGGAGGAGGTCGCTACCGAGAGGGGCGAGGTTAACAGGGCCAAAACCGCTGTCCAGGGCACCGTTTTTACCCAAGCGGATCACGACCAGCCTTTTTTGCCCGCCGCTGTCTTCGCTCTCGCCCAGGACCAGGATGCGACCGGAACCGTCGATCGCCAGCGAGTAGCCGGCGTCGTTGGCGCCCTGGGCCTGGAGCAGGTCGGTCACCACCGTCACCCCGTGATCGCCGAAGCCGGCATCGAGGGTCCCGGCCGGGGGCAGAAGGTTTAGCGAGAACGAACGCTGGTGGCGGAGCGCGCCCTTGGAGGCGACGATCTGGGCGGTGTAGTTCCCCGGCGTCGCGCTCATACTGGCGGACAGGGTGAGGGTCTGGTTCACCGGCTGCTTTCCGCTCACCGTGACCTGGGTGGGGCTCAGCGTCACCCCTGAAGGGGCGCCCTCGAGGCTGAGCGAAAGGGTCCCGGTGAACCCGAACTGGGGCTGGA
>JALSRQ010000039.1 GCA_026984675.1 Thermaceae bacterium | reverse complement strand
GCCGGTGCTCCGTCAGCTCAAGGACTGGAACCGCCCCGCCCTGCGCTAAGGTAGGGGGATGGAGGCCCTCCTCACCGCCCTCTTCATCTTCCTCCTGCGGCTCGTCGACGTGCCGCTCTCCACCGTTCGTATCGTGATGATGGTGCGGGGGCAGCGGCGGGTCGCCACCCTCCTCGCCTTCTTCGAGTCGCTGGTCTGGATCACCGCGATCAGCCGGGTCTTCGCCCACCTCGACGCCCCCCTCAACATGCTGGCCTTCGCCGCCGGTTTCGCCAGCGGCACCGCCTTGGGGATGACCCTCGAGGCCTGGTTCGCCCCCGGCCAGGTGCTGATCCGGGCGATCGTGCGTGAGGGCGCCGAGGCCCTGGTCGCCGACCTCCGCGCCGAGGGCTACGGGGTCACCGTGGTGCACGGGGAGGGCCGGGCCGGCGAGGTGCCGATCCTCTTCGTGGTGGTGCCCCGCCGCCGGGCCGAGGCGGTGCTCGCCACCATCCGCCGCCACGCCCCCCGGGCCTTCGTCACCGTCGAGGGGGTGCAGCGGGCGATCGGCGGCCACCTGCCCAGCGTGGGGCTTTGGCCGGTGGTGCGCCGCTAGAGCGGGTGGCGGGCGGCCAGCGCCTCGGCCAGCCTGAGCGCCGCGCCCTTGTCGAGGTAGCGGTTTTGGTTGCCGCACTTGGGGGAGAGGACGCAGCGGGGGCAGCCGGCCTCGCAGGGGCAGCCCGCCAGCCGGTCCCGGGTGGCGGCGATCCACTCGGGGAAGCGCCGGGCCCCCTCGCGGACGTAGCCGACCCCGCCGGGGTGGCCGTCGTAGATGAAGATCGTGGGCCGGCCCCCGCCGGAGGGCAGGGGGTGGGGGTAGGCGGGGTAGGAAACCCCGCCGAGGTCGGCCCGCTCGGCCAGGACGAAAAGCGGCAGCATCCCGATCATCGCGTGCTCCAGGGCGTGGATCCCCGAGGGCAAGAGGGCCTCCATGGCCAGGGCCAGGTCCTTTTCCTCGGCCAGCCAGCCGGGCTCGACGTGGAACCAGACCGCTTCGGTGGCGTAGCGGATCTCCGGCATCGCCAGCGGGACCTCCTCGAGGACCGCCTCGGTGACGTAGCGCTTCTTGACGTAGCCGACCACCTGCTCCACCAGCTCGACCTTGCCGAGCCAGACCCCTTCCCGGACCTCCTCGCCGGCGTTCACCAGGATCTCGGTGGTGGCCAGGGGCTGGGTGTAGTAGTCCTCGAGGCTGGGGAGCAGCTCGATCTCCCGCCGCTCGACGTCGAAGCGCTTGACCAGGTAGCTCTCGCCCATGTGGAGGAACACCGCCCCGGGGTGGGCCTCCCAGTAGGCCTGGCGCTCGTCGAGGGTTCCCAGGGTGCGGCCGAAGGCGTCCTTCAGGCGGAAGCTCGGCCCCGACCCCCGGAGGGTGATCCTCCGGTGGGGGTTCCTGACGGTGGTGTGGATCCGGCCCCCCCGCTCGACGAAGCCCTCGCCGGCGAGCTCGGGGCGGTAGAGGGGCTCGTCGGGGCGGAGGGGGAGCTCGCGGGCGGCGGCGTGGAGGTGGAGGGGGTAGAGGTAGGGGTTGAAGGGGTCGGCGACCGCGGCCTCGACCGCCCCGCCTAAGAGCCGCTCGGGGTGGTCCTCGTAGTAGGCGTCGAGCGGGTCCTCGCGGGGGATCCAAAGGGCCAGGGCCCGGTTGCCCGCCCGCCCGGCCCGCCCGGCCCGCTGCCAAAAGCTCATGATCGAGCCGGGAAACCCCACCAAGACGACGGCGTCGAGGTCGCCGATGTCGATCCCCAGCTCCAGGGCGTTGGTCGAGACCAGCACGGTGATCGCGCCGGCCTTGAAGGCCTCCTCGATCTTCCGGCGTTCGCCGGCGGTGTAGCCGGCGCGGTAGGTGCGGATGCGGTCGGCGGCCGGCGAGCCGCGGGTGTACTTGCCGATCAGCTCGACGCTGCGGCGGGCCCCCGCGAAGATCAGGGTCTTCAACCCCGCCAAAGCGGCGTGCTCGGCCAACAGGGCGGCCTCGATGTTGGGGCTGCGGCGGTGCTCGCCGGTTCGGTCGAGGGCCTTGGGCCGCCAGAGCACGAACTCCCGTTCAGTGAGCGCCCCCCTTCGCCGGATCTCCTGGAAGGCGAGGCCGAAGAGCCGCCCGGCGTGCTCGGCGGGGTTCGCGATCGTCGCCGAGGCGGCGATCACCTGGGGCCGGGCGCGGTAGTAGCCGGCCAGGCGCAACAGCCGCTGGAAGATCATCCCCGCGTGGCTGCCGAAAACCCCGCGGTAGTAGTGGAGCTCGTCGACCACCAGGTAGCCAAGCCGCCCCAAAAACCCCGCCCAGTCGGGGTGGCGGGGGAGGAGGCCGTAGTGGAGCATGTCGGGGTTGGTGAGGAGGATCCGGCCCCGCGTCCGGGCCCGCCGGCGCTTTTCCGAGGGGGTGTCGCCGTCGTAGGTGTAGCTCGCCCGCTCCTCCAAGCCCAGGGCCCGCTCCAGGGCGAGGAGCCGCTTTTCCTGGTCGCGGGCGAGCGCCTTGGTGGGGAAGACCAGGAGGGCGGTGCCGTCCTCCAAGGCGGCCTTGAGCGCCGGCGCCTGGTAGACCAGGCTCTTGCCGCTGGCGGTGGGGGTGGCGAGGACCACGTGGGCCCCCGCCTCCAGTGCCCCGAAGGCCTCGGCCTGGTGGGGGTAGGGCTGGAGGCCGAGGGCCTCGAGCACCCCGGCGTAGAGCCCCCGGTAGGGCACCGGCCTTAAGGGCTCGGCGCGGAGGAGCTCGGCGTAGGCGACCTGGCCGGCGTAGCCCTCGGTCGCCTCCAACCAGGCGCGGTAGCCGCCGTAGGGCCGAACCGCCGGGGGGAGCCTCGCCGCCACCTCCTACTTCTTAAGCGGGATGTTGAGGAAGGGCTTTTGGTGCGGGGTCTCCCGGGGTTTTTGCTGGCTGGCGGCCACCGCCACCCGGCGGGCGACGTTCTCGGCCAGTTCGCGGTAGGCCTCGCCCAGGGGGCCGGCCTCGAGGGCGGCGGGGAAGCCGACGTCGCCGCCCTTGCGGATCCTGGGCTCGATGGGGATGGTCCCCAGCAGGGGCCGGCCGACCTTCTCGGCGTAGGCGGCCAGGCCCCCGGAGCCGAAGATGTCGTGCTTCTCCCCGCAGGAGGGGCAGACGAAGTAGCTCATGTTCTCGACGAAGCCGAGCAGCTCGACCTCGAGCTTCTCCAGCATGCTGACCGCCCGGCGCACGTCCTCCAAGGCCACCTCCTGGGGGGTTCCCACCACGATCGCCCCGGTGAGCGGCACCAGCTGCATCACCGAGAGCGGGATGTCGCCGGTGCCCGGCGGCATGTCCACCACCACGTAGTCGAGCTCGCCCCACTCGGTCTTGGTGACGAAGTCCCGCACGAAGGAGTGCTGCAGCGACCCCCGCCACACGATCGGCTGCCCGTCGGGGACCACCAGGCCCAGGCTCACCAGCTTGATCCCGTGGGCCTCGATGGGGACGATCTTGCCGCCCCGGGTCATGAGCGGCCGGCCCAGCGCCCCCAGCATCCGGGGGGCGTTGGGGCCGAAGGCGTCGGCGTCGAAGAGCCCCACCTTGGCCCCCAGCTGGGTGAGGCCCACCGCCAGGTTGACCGCGGTGGTGCTCTTGCCCACCCCGCCCTTGCCGGCCACCACCGCGATCACGTGGTCGACGCCGGGCAGGGGCTTTTGCTGGATGGGGCTCTCGGCGGTCTGGGTGATCGCGACCTCGCCGGCCCCGATCGCCTTCAGGGCCTCCTCGGCCTCGCGGGTGAGCTGGTCCTTGAGGGGGCAGGCGGGGGTGGTGAGCTTCAGGGTGAAGGCCACCCGGTTCCCCTCGATCTTGAGGTCCTGGACGAACCCCAGGGTCACGATGTCCTTCTTGAAGTCGGGGTCGATGACCTTCCTGAGCGCTTCCAGTACCTGGGCCTCGGTCAGCATATCCCCTAGAGAATACCCCCAAAGCCTGGGGCAAAAGTCGGGTTTGGCCCCCATTTCGCCGGCGTATGATGGGCGCGTGGCGGTGGACGAACGCGAGCTGATCCTAACGCTCTTTCCCGGCACCGACCCCGAACTCCTCCCCCCTGGGGAGGTGCTCTACTACCGCGAGGGGGAGCGGGTGGTGATCGAGGAGGCCCCCTTCCGGGTGGAGCTTTTCCCCTTGCCCCGGCCGGCGCTCCCCCGGCCGGCGATCTGCGAGGCCTGCGGTCGTCCGCTGGGCGGCGCCTACGCCCGCTTCTTCCGCCTCCGGGTGCCGGGCCGGGGCCCCGAGGAGGTCTACCGCTACGTGGTCCTCTGCGAGGACACCGAGGCCTGCCGCGAGCGGGCCCGCCCCGAGGTTTTGAGGCGGATCCTTCGCAAGGGTATACTTCGCTAATTGGAGGCGGTATGGCGCGTGAGGTAAGGCTGACCAAGGAAGGCTACCAGCGGCTCAAAGCCGAGCTGGAGAAGTGGCAGGCCAAGCTCGAGGAGATCACCCTGATCCTCCAGGAGCTCATGGAGTCCTCCGACGACTACGACGACTCCGGCCTGGAGGACGCCAAGCGGGAGAAGGCCCGCATCGAGGCCGCCATCGCCCAGCTCGAGGACGTCCTGGCCCGGGCCAAGGTGATCGAGGGCGCCGAGGCCAAGGGCAAGGTGGGGCTGGGCAGCACCCTGGTGCTGCAGGACACCGGCAGCGGCGAGAGCTACGAGGTCCGCATCGTGGCCCCGGCCGAGGCCAGCGTCCTCGAGGACCCGATGAAGATCTCCGACGAGAGCCCGGTGGGCTCGGCCGCCCTCGGCAAGCGGCCCGGCGACACCTTCAAGGTCGAGGTCCCCGGCGGCGAGATCAAGGAGTACCGCGTGCTCTCGATCCTGGAGTAGTCCGTGCCGGAATGGAGCGAGCAGACCAAGGAGCGCCTTAGGAACCTCGAGGCCCTGGTCGAGGCCGGCTTCGAGCCCTACCCCTACCGGTTCGATAAGGACACCGACGCCGCCCAGCTCAAGGCCCGCCACCCCGACCCCGAGCCCGGTCAGGAGTGGCCGGAGGAGCGGGTCCGTCTGGCCGGCCGGTTGGTGGCGCTAAGGCGCATGGGCAAGGCGAGCTTCGCCCACCTCTTGGACGCCACCGACCGGATCCAGCTCTTCTTTTCCCGGGACGCCACCGAGCGCTACCCCCTGGTCAAGAAGCTCGACGTCGGCGACCTGATCGGGGTCGAGGGCACGGTCTTCGTCACCAAGACCGGCGAGCTCACGGTCCGGGTCGAGCGCTGGCAGCCGCTGGTTAAAAGCCTCCACCCCTTGCCCGACAAGTGGCACGGGATCAAGGAGAAGGAGGTCCGCTACCGCCAGCGCTACCTCGACCTCATCGTCAACCCCGAGGTCCGCGAGGTCTTTCGCAAAAGGGCCCGGATCGTCGCCTGGGTGCGGCGCTTCTTCGAGGAGAAGGGCTTTTTGGAGGTCGAGACCCCGGTGATCCAGCCCACCGCCGCCGGGGCCGAGGCCCGCCCCTTCGTCACCTACCACAACGCCCTGGGACGGGCGTTCTACCTCAGGATCGCCCTCGAGCTGCCCCTCAAGAAGCTCCTGGTGGGGGGCTACGAGCGGGTCTTCGAGCTCGGTCGGGTCTTCCGCAACGAGGGGATCGACGCCCAGCACAACCCCGAGTTCACCATGCTCGAGGCCTACTGGGCCTACGCCGACTATGACGACGTCGCCCGGCTGGTCGAGGAGTTGCTCTCGGGGCTCGCCCAGGAGCTCTTCGGGTCCTACCGGGTGCCCTACCAGGGCAAGACCCTCGACTTCACCCCGCCCTTCCGCCGGATCCGCTTCGTCGAGGCGCTTAAGGAGAAGGCCGGGCTCGATTTCGACCCCCTGGACCTGGAACGGCTCCGCATCTGGGCCGACGCCAAGCACCCCGAGCTGGCCGAGGTGCCCTCCTACAAGCTGCTCGATAAGCTCTTCGGGCTCTACGTCGAGCCCGAGCTCCAAGACCCCACCTTCGTCTACGACTTCCCGTTGGTGATCAGCCCGCTGGCCAAGAAGCACCGGCGGGATCCCCGCCTTACCGAGCGCTGGGACCTCTACGTCGCCGGCCTCGAGCTGGCCCCCGCCTACTCCGAGCTCAACGATCCCCTTGACCAGCGCGAGCGCTTCGAGGAGCAGGCCCGCCGCCGCGCCGCCGGCGACGAGGAGGCCGCCGAGCTCGACGAGGACTTCCTCACCGCCCTGGAGTACGGCATGCCCCCGGCCGGGGGAATGGGCCTGGGAATCGACCGGCTGACCATGATCCTCACCGACCAGCCGACGATCCGGGACGTCCTGCTCTTCCCCCTCCTAAGGCCACGCCAGGCCGAACCGGCGGAGGCCCCGGGGGGCTAGCCGGTGGCCGCTCAGCGGATCGCGGTCTGGACCCTCCTGGTGGGGGTCCTTTCCTTGCTCTTTAAGCTCCTGGCCTTTCGCCTCACCGGCTCGGTGGCGGTGTTCTCCGACGCGCTGGAATCGCTGGTCAACCTGGCCGCGGCCCTGGGGATGCTCCTCGCCATCGGCTACGCCAGCCGTCCCCCCGACGCCAGCCACCCCTTCGGCCACACCAAGGCCGAGTACCTCTCGGCGGTGGTCGAGGGGGTGCTGGTGGTGCTGGCGGCGGGGGCGATCTTCCGCTCCGCCCTGGCGCGGCTGGGGCACCCGCTGGCGATCGCCCGGCCCGCGGAGGGGCTGTTTTGGCTCGCCCTGGCGGCGCTGGCCAACGGCGGCTGGGCGGCCTACCTGGTCCGCCGGGGGCGGGCGCTGGCCTCGGCGGCGCTGGAGGCCGACGGCTGGCACCTGCTGGCCGACGCCGCGACCTCCCTGGGGGTGATGGCCGGGGTCACCCTGGCCTGGTTCACCGGCCTGCCCTGGATCGACCCCCTGGTGGCCCTGCTGGTGGCGGTTCACGTGCTCTGGATCGGGCTCAGGATCGTGCGCCGTTCGGTCGGCGGCCTGCTCGACGAGGCCCTCGACCCCGAGAGCCGGCGGGCGATCGAGGCCGCGGTTGCCGGGGCGATGGCGGGGGCGATCGAGGTCCACGACCTCAGGACCCGCCGGGCCGGCCGCCGGGCCTTCGTCGAGCTCCACCTGGTGGTCCCCGGCTCCATGACGGTGGAGGAGGCCCACCGGATCGCCACCCGGATCGAGGAGGCGGTCCGCCGGGTGCGTCCCGGAACCGAGGTGACCGTCCACGTGGAGCCCGAGGGCGAGGAGACCCACCGCGGCATCCGCCCGGTCCGGGACCATCGGCCCGGCCGGCCGCGCTAGGCTTGGGTTATGAAACCCGAGGTTCGCGTGGACGGCACCGCGGTTACGGTTCGAGGGCCCCGGCCGGCGGTCGAGCGCATTGCCGATCGGCTGCTCGCCGGGGATTACCCCTACCGCGTCGAGGGGGGTCTCTACGGCGAGCGTGGCGCCGAGATCCGGGTGCGTTTCGAGGCGGAGGCGGCGGCGGCGTGGTGCGCGGGTATCGCCGGCGACGAACTCTTCGGGAGCGAGCTAGGTCCCCCCGACGTCGAGTAGGCGCCGGAGCTGCGTCAGGCTGAGGTTGCCGCCCGAGAGCACCACCGCCACCCGCCGCCCGAGAAAGCGTTGGCGGTGGTGCACCGCCGCCGCCAGGGCAGCGGCCCCGGCACCTTCGGCCAGGCTATGGGCGTGGGCGAGGTAGAGCCGGATCGCTGCCGCGATCGCGTCTTCGGGAACCAGCAGGAAGTCGTCGAGCAAAGCCCGCAGGATCCGCTGGGGAAGCGCGAAGGGACTGCCGGTGGCGAGCCCCTCGGCGAAGGTCCGGGGCGGCACCTCGACCGCGCGCCCCTCCTTCCAGGAGAGATAGGCGGCCGGGGCCGCTTCCGACTGGACCCCGATCACCTCGACCTGGGGGGCCAGGGTCTTGATCACGATCGCGGTCCCCGCGGCCCCGCTGCCGCCCCCAACCGGGACCAGGACGACCTCGATCTCGGGGTTGTCCTCGAGGATCTCCAGGGCGTAGGTCGCCACCCCGGCGATGAGGAGCGGCTCGTCGCCGGAGTCGATGAAGCGCATCCCCCGATCCCGGGCGTGGGCCTCGGCCGCCCGCCGGGCGGCGTCGAAGTCCCGCCCCCGGGCGACGACCTCGGCCCCAAGGCCCCGCATCGCCGCCACCTTGGCGGGGTTCGCCCCCTCGGGCACGAAGACCACCGCCGGGACCCCGTAGAGCCGGGCGGCGTAGGCCACCGATTGCCCGTGGTTGCCGGTGCTGGCGGCCACCACTCCACCCCGCCGCTCGTCTTCGTCGAGGGCCGCCAGCAAGTTGACCCCGCCCCGCACCTTGAAGGCCCCCACCGGTTGGTGGTTTTCGTGCTTGACCCAGAGCCGCAGGCCGGTGGCGGCGTCGAGGGCGGGGTAGCGGTAGAGCGGGGTGCGGGGGAGGTGGCGGTAGACCCGGGGGCGGGCCCGGAGGACATCGGAAAAGCGCACGCCAAGGTCCATGCCCTATTCTCCCACCCCGCCTAGCGGAGCTCGATCTCGCCGAGGCGGTGGACCCCCTCCCGGAAGGGGAGGTCGCTGGCCAGGCGGAGGGCGTAGCGGGGGTCGGATCGGAGCCGCCGGGAGGGGTCGGGAAACCATAGCCCCAGTTCGGCGCGGCCGGGGGCTTCGTCAAGCTCGACGGCGATCCGGGTGCGGACGACCTCGCCGGGGGCCAGCCGGCGGAGGTCGAGGGCCAGGGGGTAGGGCCGCCCCCGACCCCCCCGCGAAACCACCAGGTAGGCCGGCCGACGCCGCTTGGGCCGGGCGAACCCCCGGTTTCGGAGGACGAGCTCGAGGACCGCCCCTCCCCGGGCCGGGACCGCCGCCGGCCACCGGGCCTCGAGGAGCTCCAGGCGGTAGCCGAGCCGGGCCGCCACCTCCTCGAGGACGCCCGCTTCCCGCCAAGCCCGGAGCATCTCGGGGTGGTACTCGGCGTTGAGGTAATCGGGGTGGGCGGCGGCCAGTTCCTCGAGCACCCGGGGCGGCCGGGTGCGGCCGGGGTCGTCCCGGTCGGTGGGGGCGCAGGTCTCGCCGCCAAAAGGAAGGAAGTCGTTCTCGGCGTAGACGTAGGCCCGCCAGGTGCCGGGGTTCTCCTCGGGGTAGGTGCCGACATCGGTGGCCGAGGAGAGGAAGCAATCGTTGAAGTGGGCGAGCCGCTCGGCCCCGGCGGCGCCCGACGGGGGGTGGTCGAGGGGGACGGGCGGGGCCGGAGGGGGCCGGCCGGCGAGGTAGCGGGCTTTGTCGAGCGGGTAGCGCACCGCGATCGGGAGCTCGGCGGGCAGCTCCGAAAGCAGGCGGTCGAGGAGCCTTCGCTTGCTGTTCCAATCGTCGTGGCACACCGCGGTGGCCCGCCAGCAGTGCCCCTCGCCCCAGCGTCCCAGGAAGCCGGCCTGGAAAACGTAGACCAGATCGGCGTTTTCCCGGACGATGGGGAGGAGCTGGTCGAGGTGGGTTTCGATTACCCCCCAGTCGGCGTCGCCGTCCTCGCCGTAGCGAAAGCGGAGGACCAGCTTGAGCCCGTTTTCCCGCACCAGCCGGAAGGTCCTCCGGAGGCCGGCGAGCTCCTCCTGGCGGAGCGGGCGGTCCCGCGGCAGCCAGCCCTGGTAGGGGTAGACCAGCCGCACCTCGCTGCTCATCGCCGCCAGCGCTTCGGGGTCGGGGTCGAAGGGGTTGAGGTCGGTCCGGTAAAAGCCCCGCTCGGGGTTGGGAAGGGGCGCGGCGAGGGGGAGGGGGTCGGGCCGCACCGACTGCTCCGCCGGCGCCGGGGCCCGGCAGCCGGTCAACAGCAGGAGAAAAAGCAGAACTGCTCTAGGCACCGGGGTATTCTAACCCCCATCGGGGGGGTCGTCGCAGTCGGGAGGGGTTCCGCCCAACCGGGCCACCGTTCGGCGGGCGGTGGGGGTGCAGGCCAGGCCGCCCCGGCCGGTCTCCTTGAGCTCGGGGGGCAGGAGCCGGCCGATCTTGGCCATCGCCAGCACCACCTCGTCGGGGGGGATGAAGCTCCGGACGCCGGCCAGCGCCTGCTGGGCCGCGCTCACCGCGTGCACGCTGAAGAACCCGTTCCGCATCACGCAGGGGACCTCGACGTAGCCCCCCACCGGGTCGCAGACCAGGCCGAGGGTGTTCTGGAGGGCCAGGGCGGCGGCGTGGACGCTGGCCTCGGGGCTGCCCCCCAGCAGCTCGGTCACCGCCGCCGCCGCCATGGCGGCGCTGGAGCCGATCTCGTTCTGGCAGCCGCCCGAGGCGCCGGCGATGTAGACCTGCCGGCTGATGATCTTGGCCACCCCTCCGGCCAGGACCAGCGGCATCACCAGCCGCTCGTCGGGAAGCCCGAGGTGGTCGGCGACCCCAAAGAGAGCGCCGGGCACGGTGCCGGCGCTTCCGGCGGTGGGGGCGGCGACGATCTTGCCCATACGGGCGTTCTCCTCGTTCACCGCCATGGCGTAGGCCTGGACCCGCTTCAAAAGCGGCGCCCGTAGGGGGTCCTCGGCCTCCCAGAGGGTCTTGGCGTTCCAGCCCACCATGCCGGCGACGCTGGGCGCGTCGCTTTGGAGCCCCCGTTCGATCGCCTCCCGCATCACCCGGAGGCGGTCCCGCATGACCTCGAGGACGAACCCCCGTTCCAGCCCGGTCTCCTCGAGCTCCTCCCGGAGCACCCACTCCGAGGCGGGCCCCGGTACCTTGGCGAGGTCGGCGAAGTTCATCGGCACCGGGGCGAGTTTACCCGGTTTGGTCCCCTAGTTGCGGTTGAAGTCCTCGAAGACCCAGGAAAAGCCCACTTCGTCCTGCGCCACCTTGGCGGTGTAGGCCTCGGTCAAGGTGTTGGTGCCCCGCTGGTAGGTGTCGAGGCGGAGGACCAGGGCGTTCCACCCGGGGTAGAGGTAGACGTCCTGGTAGGTGACCTGGAAGGTTTGGGTAAAGGCGCCGGCGGTGATGGTGCGTCGGCAGGTGCCCTTGACCCAGGTTCCCGCCCCGCCGTTGAAAAGGTAGTCGATCTGCCTTCGTCCTTCGACCTCGTCCCGACTTCCGCCCTCGGTTTCCTCCACGTATCCGGCGAAGGTCCCCCCCTGGCTGGCGCCCAAGCTGAGGGCCAGGATGGCGGGGTTGGAGGGACGAATGGAGAGCTGGTTTTGGCACGCGCCAAAGTCCCCGAGGGCTTGGTTGGGGGGCGGCCCCGCGATCAGGCGGAAGCTGCCGTCGGCGGCCACATCGGTGCTGTAAATCCCCCTCGCGGAGGGGTTCGGGCTCAGGTTTTGGATCCGGCCGGTCTGCCCGCTGGGCCAGTAGGCCAGCCGGCCCTCGAGGGTGAGCGTTTCTCCCGATACGAAGCTATGGGGGCCCGCCGGGGCGGGGGTTTGGCCGGCGATGAGGTTGCACCCGGCGGCCAGGAGGCCGAGCGCGAGGAGGGCCGGTCCTGCGGTCATCCGGTATCGTGGCATCGAACGCACCTCCAAAACCCAAGATCCAAAACCGCCGTTCTCGGGTTGGGCCGAGCCTAACGCGGCGGTTTCGGGAGGGATGTCCTAAGAATCGCCGGCGAGCCGGGCCACCGCCTCCCGCCCGTCCCGGACGACCTCGGGGAGCCCCACCCCGCGGTAGGCGGCGCCGGCCAGGGCCAGACCGGGAAGCTCCCGCTCGGCGGCCTCGATCGCGCGCAGGCGCTCGAGGTGGCCGACGGTGTAGGCCGGCATGCCCTGGGGAAAGCGCCCGACCCAGGCGCGCTCGGGCCTTGGAAGCTCGCCGAGGAGCCGCCTGAGGTCGGCCAGCGCGAGGGCCAGGAGCTCCTCCTCCTCGGCCTCGGCCGCCGGCCCCGAGAAGTAGGCCCGGGCCAGCGCCGCCCCCTCGGGGGCCCGGCCCGGCCACTTCTGGTCGAGCCAGGTGAACCCCCGGGCGGCGAACCCCTCGCCCTCGGCGAAGAGGACGCCGTGGCCTTGGCGGGGGGGCAGCCCCAGGGTGGGGAAGGCCAGGGTGACGGTGGCGGCCGAGTGGTAGGGGATCTTGGCCAGGGCCTCCAGGGCGGGAAAGCCGGTCGGCTCCAGGAGCCGGAGGGCCGCGGGGGCGGGGACGGCGAGGACCACCCTGGGGGCCTCGAGCGCGCCGGCCGCGGTCGCGACCCGCCAGCCGGTGGCGGTGCGCCTAAGCCCCTCGACCCGGACCCCGGGGGTGAGGGCCGGGCCCAGCGCTCCCGCCAGCGCCTCGACCAGCGCCCCCAGGCCGCCCTGAAAGGAGGCGAACAGCGAGCCTCCCTCGCGGCTCGACCGCCGCCTTCGAAGGGTCTTCAGCGAGCCCAGGATCAGGCTCCGGTGCTTTTGCTCCAGGGCCTTCAGCTGGGGGAAGGCGGCCAGCAGCGAGAGCGCCTCGGGGTCGCCGCCGTAGATGCCGCCGGTGAGGGGGGCGGCGAGCCGGGTCCAGACCTCCCGGCCCAGCCGGCGCCGGACGAAGGCCCCGAAGGCCTCGTCGCCCGCCGGGCCCCGGGGGAGGACCAGGTCGAGGGCGGCCCGGGCCTTGCCCCAGGGGGAGAGGAGGGGGGTTCGCACCAGCGGGCCGAGCCGCGAGGGGATCACCACGTTCAGCCCCTCGGGGATCGGGTGGGCCCGGCCGCCGACGTGGATGTAGGCGGCCGGGCGGGCCGGCCGGGTGCCCACCACCGCCCCCCCCAGCCCGAGCTCGTCGGCCAGGGCGAGGGCCCAGGGCTTGTAGCGCACCACCGCGTCGGGGCCGGTCTCGACCACGAACCCCGCCTCCCGCACGGTGCCCACCTTGCCGCCGGGGCGGCGGGCGGCCTCCAGCACCCGCACCGAGAGCCCCCGCTTCCTGGCCTCGTACCCCGCCGCCAGCCCCGCCAGGCCGCCGCCGACGACGATCAGGTCGACCACGCGAGGGCCGCCTCCTCGACGATCTGGGCTAGGGCGCGGGCGTAGTCGGGCCGGGCGTTCAGCGAGGGGGCCCGGACCAGCCGGATCCCCACCCGCTCGGCGGTCGCCCGGGCCTCGAGGTCGAGGTCGTAGAAGACCTCGAGGTGATCGGCGGGGAACCCGATCGCCGCCACCAGGACCTCGCGGACGCCCCGGTCGGCGAGCTCCTCGATCACCCGGTTGACGTCGGGGCCGAGCCAGGCCTCTTCGGTGCGGCCGGCCGACTGGTAGGCGAGCTGCCAGCGGGAGAGCCCCAGCCGGGCGGCGACCCCCCGGGCGGTGGCCTCGAGTTGGCGGGGGTAGACCCCGCCGTCGGCCTCCACCGAGCGCAGGGGGACCGAGTGGGCGGTAAAGAGCACCGTGGCCGCGCCCGGGTCCCGGAGCCGCCAGAGGCCCTCGAGGACCCGCTCGGCCTGGGCCGCCAGGTAGGCGGGGTGCTCGGCGTAGCTCGGCACCATCCGGAAGGCGAAGGGCTCGCCGAGCTCGGCGAGGGCGGCGCGGGCGCGCTCCTCGTACTCGGCGATCGAGCGGGCCGAGTAGTGGGGGGCGGCGACCAGCCCCACCGCCCGCTGGCAGCCGGCCTCGGCCATCGCCCGCACCGCCTCGGCGACGGTGGGGCGGGCGTGCTTGGCCCCCACGAACACCCGGGGGAGGCCGGCCTCGCTGCGAGGGGGCGGGGGGGCGGCCAGCCCGGCGGGGAAGCGGGGGGCGGCGAGCCGGAGGTAGGCCTCGAGGCGGCCGGCCAGGGCGAAGGTGATCTCGTTTAGGGGGCTCTTGCCGATCGCCCGGTAGCGCTCCACCAGCTCGGAGAGGAGCGCCTCGGGCGGGGGGTGGCCGTGGCGGATGTCGGTGTAGTAGGGAAGGATCTCCTCCTCGCGGTAGGGGGTCCCGTAGTACATCAGGAGGACGTCGGTCATGCTCCCGTCCTTTCGTGCACCCGTTCGACCACGGCCCGAACCTGCGCCTCCGGGGTCCCCGGCAGGATGCCGTGGCCGAGGTTGAAGACGTGGCCGGGCCGGCCCATGTTCTCCTCCAGGATGGCGTCCACCTCGGCCAAGAGCCGCGGCTTCGGGGCGAAGAGGTAGGCGGGGTCGAGGTTGCCCTGGACCGGGGTGGCCCCGAGCCGCTCCCGGGCCCAGGCCAGCGGGGTGGCGGCGTCGATCCCCAGGGCCCGCGGGCCGGCCTGGTGCATCAGCTCCAGAAGGTGCATGGCGCCGGTACCGAAGTAGAGGGTGGGCCGGCCGGTGGCCTCCAGCTCGGCGAAGAGCCGGCGGGTGGCGGGCAGGGCGTGGCGGCGGTAGTCGCGGCGGGTCAGCTGCCCGACCCAGGAGTCGAAGACCATCAGGACGTCGGCCCCGGCCGCCGCCTGGGCCTTGAGGTAGGCCGCCATGCCCTCGGCCAGGCGCTCCAGCAGCCGGGCGAACCCCTCGGGGTCGTGGTAGAGGAAGCGCTTGACCTCGAGGTAGCGGCGGGACGCCCCCCCCTCGACCAGGTAGGAGGCCAGGGTGAAGGGGGCCCCGGCGAAGGCGATCAGGGGGACGTCGAGCTCCTTTTTTAGGAGGCGGATCGCCTCGAGGACGAAGGGCACGTCGCGCTCGGGTTCCAGGGGGCGGAGCCGGCCGAGGTCGTCCCGGCTCCGGATCGGTTGCCCGATCACCGGTCCCTTACCCTCCACCAGCTCGACCGCCACCCCCATGCCGGGCAGGGGGGTGGTGAGGTCGGCGAAGAGGATGGCGGCGTCGACCCCGAGGTTTTGGACCGGAAGCAGGGTGACCCGTGCCGCCAGCTCGGGTTCGCGCACGATCTCGGGCAGGGTGTAGCGCTCCCGGAGCCTTCGGTACTCCGCTTGGTAGCGCCCGGCCTGGCGCATGAACCAGACCGGGGTGTAGGGGGTGGGCTCGCCGGCGAGGGCGCGGAGAAGGACGTCGTTCACGGGCCGATTCTACCGGGCTCAGACCACCCGGTAGCCGATCGCCGAGAGGACCCGGCGGGCCGCCGCCCGCTCCTCGGCCTCGCCGAAGCCCAGCCGGATCGCGCCCCCGGCGTCGCGGATCGAGAGGACTTCGATGTCCTTGATGTTGACCCCGGCCTCGCCCAGGGCGGTGGTGATCCGGGCCAGCTCGCCGGGCCGGTCGGGCACCTGGACCACCAGCTCGTGGCGGACCGGCAGGAGGCTCCGCTTGACCACCGGCAGGGCGTCGCGGGTGCGCTTGGCGGCCTCGGCCAGGCGGAGGAGCGCCTCGGGGTCGTCGAGGGCCGCCTCCAGCCGCCCGAGTTGCCGTTTGAGGTCGGCCAGCGCGGCCCGCACCGCCCGGCGGTTTTCCGCCACCATGTCCCGGCTCATCCGGGGGCTGCCCGAGGCCACCCGGGTGAGGTCGCGGAACCCCCCGGCGGCCAGGAACATCAGGAGGTCCCGGCGCTCGTCCTCGGCGACCAGCAGGTTGAGGGCCACCGCCAGCAGGTAGGGGAGGTGGCTGACCCGGGCCACCAGCCGATCGTGGAGCTCGGGGGGCACCACCAGGGGGTAGGCGCCGAGCTCGCCGACCAGGGTCTCGAGCTCCTCGAGGTCGGCCGATGGGGTCCCCTCGGTGGGGGTGAGCACCCAGACCGCGTTCTCCAAGAGCCCGGCGTGGGCGTTCTCGACCCCGGCCCGCTCGCTCCCCGCCATCGGGTGGCCGCCGACGAACCGGGGGAGCCGCCCCCGGGCGGCGGCGACCACCGGGGCCTTGACGCTGCCGACGTCGGTGAAGAGGGTGCCGGGGCCGGCCAAGGGGGCGAGGGCCTCGACCAGCCCGGGGATCGCCCCCACCGGGGCGGCCAGGATCGCGAGGTCGAGCTCGCCCACCCACTCGCCGAGCTCGGGGTGGACGTGGGTGGCGACCCCGAGTCCCTGGGCGGCCTCGAGGGCCCGGGGCTCGGGGTCGTAGGCGTGGACCTCGCCGGCCAGGAACCGCGAGCGCAGCCCCAGGGCCACCGAGCCCCCCAAGAGGCCGACGCCGAAGATCCCGACCTTAGCGTAGAGCGGCTGCATCGAGCGCCTTGCCCACCGCCGGCAGGAGGGCCTTGACCCGGCTCATGAACTCGGCGAACTCCTCCTCGTTGAGCTGCTGGGCGGCGTCGGAGCGGGCCTCCTCGGGGCGGGGATGGGTCTCGACGATGAGGCCGTCGGCCCCGGCGGCGATCCCCGCCAGCGCCAGCGGGGTGACGTACTCCCGCTTGCCGGCCGCGTGGCTGGGGTCCACCCAGACCGGGAGGTGGGTCCACCCCTTGAGCACCGGCACCGCCGAGACGTCGAGGGTGAAGCGGGTGGCCTTCTCGAAGGTGCGGATCCCCCGCTCGACCAGGATGACCTGGTCGTTCCCCTCGGAGAGGACGTACTCGGCGCTCATCAGGAACTCCTCGAGGGTCATGCTCATCCCCCGCTTCAGGAGGACCGGCTTCCCCGACCGGCCGACCTCCTTGAGGAGGGCGAAGTTCTGGGCGTTGCGGGCGCCGATCTGGAGGACGTCGGCGTACTCCGCCACCGGCTCGACCAGGTGGGGGCTGGTCACCTCGGTGACCACCGGCAGGCCGGTCTCCCTGCGGGCCTCGGCCAGGATCTTGAGCCCCTCCTCGCCGAGCCCCTGGAAGGAGTAGGGGCTGGTGCGGGGCTTGTAGGCCCCGCCCCGGAGCATCCGCCCCCCGTGCTTCTTGACGTAGCGGGCGGCGGTGAGGGTCTGTTCCCGGGACTCGACGCCGCAGGGGCCGGCGGCGACCAGGAAGTGCCCGCCCCCGGTGGCCCCGGTGGGGAAGCGGAGCACGGTGGGGAGGGGGTGGACCTCGAGGCTCGCGAGCTTGTACGGCTTCGAGATCCGGATGACCTCGGCCACGTAGGGCAGGGCCCGGAAGTGCTCCATGATCTCGGGGGTGGGGCCCTTGCCCACCGCCCCCACCAGGGTGGTCTCGACCCCCTGGGAGACGTGGGCCTTGAAACCAAAGCGGTCGAGCTCACGGATGAGCTCGTCCAAAGCGGACGCGTCGGCTTGCTTTTTCAAAACCACCAGCATGGTGAACCTCGCTTTTCGTACGGGGTCGGATCAGCCTTCGCCGCGGGCAGGGGTCCGGCGGCGGGGATACCCATCCTCCACGCGCCCACCCCCCTCGCGTTCGGCGTTCATGGTGCAAAGTTATGCCCCCGGCCCCCGGCTGTCAAGCGGGACCACCGCCAGGGTGCACTGGGCCACCGCCACCCGGCGGCCCTCCTCGTCCTCGATCTCGATCCGCCAGACCTGGATCCGCCGCCCCCGGTGGACCGGGGTGGCGGTGGCGGTGAGGGTGCCGCCCCGCTTCTTGCGCAGGTGGGTGGCGTGGATCTCCAGGCCGAAGGCGGCCTCGCCGGGGGCCAGGTTGAGGTTGGCGCCGAAGCTGGCCACGTGCTCGGCAAGGGCGGCGGTGGCCCCGCCGTGGAGGAAGCCGAAGGGCTGGAGGTGGCCCTCGGTGATCGGCATGGTGGCCACCACCCGGTCGGGCTCCAGGGTTTCGAAGGCGATCTTCAGGGTCGCGCCCAGGCCGCCGGTCATGCCCCGATTCTTACCCCCAAGCGGCCGGCTGTGCCAGGATGGGGGCGTGGAGACCGTGGTCTTCCTCCCCGGCTACCTGAGCCCCCCGGCGGGGTTTTCCGCCTTCAGGGAGGCGTTTTCCGGCTACCGCCTCCTCGAGGCCGAGCCCCGCCCCACCCCCGACGAGGCCGCCGACGCCTGGCGCGGTCGGGTTCCCCCGGGGGCCCACCTGGTGGCGTTCGGCGAGGCGGCGATCGCGGCGGTGGCGATCGCCCCCGAGGTGGAGGCGCGGAGCCTGGTGCTCTTTTCCCCCTTCTTCCGGGCCGACGCCGCCCTCGTCGCCCGGGTCTCGGCCCTGACCCTGGCCCACCGGCTCGGGGGCGCCGCCGCCTTCGCCGAGGCCGCCGCCCCCTGGTTTTTCGGCAGCCTGCTGCTGGACCGCGGCCGCGCCCAGATCGCGGCCTGGGCCGGGGGGCTTTCAAAAAAGGACCTCCCCGCCTGGCTGGAG
>JALSRQ010000038.1 GCA_026984675.1 Thermaceae bacterium | reverse complement strand
TGGTCCATGATCCCGCAGCGGACCCCCACGTACTCCGCCTCGGCCCGCTGGGCCAGCTGGGCGAGCCGTAGGTCGTCGAGCGGCAGGTCGTAGAGCGCCCGCAGGGCCTTGAGCGCGGCCACCTCCAGCGCCGCCGAGCTGGCGAGCCCCACCCCCACCGGCACCGTGCTCCGAATCCGAAACCGCGCCCCCGAAACCGCCAGACCCGCCTCCCGGAGGGCCCAAAGGACCCCCGCCAGGTAGTCGAGCCAGTCGCCCCGGGGGCCATCGAGCGGGCGTCTCAGCTCCTCGCCGAAGGTCTCGGACCAGGCCGCCACCCCCTCGCCCGCCTCGGCCTCGACCTCGGTGAAGTAGGCCAGCCCGGCGGGGAGGACGAAACCCTGGTTGTAGTCGGTGTGCTCGCCGATCAGGTTGACCCGGGCCGGGGCCCGGCCCACCCCCCGCCTCACGGCCGCACCCCCCGGAGCGCCCGGGCGGCCGCCTCGGGGAGGACGTCGGCGGTGAAGGCGCCGGCCCCGAGCTCGGTCCCGGCCAGGTACTTAAGGCGGTCTTTGGCCCGGAGCCGGGGCTGGAACTCGACGTGGAAGTGGAACCGCTCGATCCCCTTGGGGGCGGCGTGGAAGGCCATCACGTAGGGCATCGGGCGCTCGAAGAGGGCGTCGAGCCGGGCCACCACCTCGCCGAGGAGGTCGGCGAAGGCGTCGAGCTCGGCGTCGGAGAAGCTCCAGGGCCCGGGGTGGGGGGCCTCGGGGGCGACCCAGACCTCGTAGGGGTAGCGGGCGAAGGGGGGGACGAAGGCGAGAAAGCCCGGTCGGGCGGCCACCCGGTAGGCCTCGAGGTCCGGCCAGAGTTCGGCCAGCACCGCCCTTTCGGCGAAGGCCCGGGCCTCCCGCTGGGGAATCGGGGGCACGAAGGGGTAGGCGTAGATCTGCCCGTGGGGGTGGGCGAGGGTCACCCCCACCGCTTCTCCCCGGTTTTCGAAGGGGAAGACGTAGCGCACCTCGGGGAGGGCCAGGAGCTCCCGGTAGCGGTCGTTCCAGACCCGGGCCAGTAGGCGCCTTCGGTCCTGCGGGAGGGTGGCCAGCGAGCCCTCGTGCTCGGGGGTGTAGATCACCACCTCGGCCCGCCCCCTCGCCGGGGCGGCGACGACCGGCAGTCTGGGGGGTTCGCCGGGGTCCTCGCGGAGGGCGGGAAAACGGTTTTCCAAGACGGCGATCTCGAACTCGGCGAAGGGCACCTCGCCGCCGGGGCAAAAGGGGCAGGCCCCGGCCGGCGGGTGGTAGGTCCGCTCCTGCCGCTCGGGGGCGTAGATCACCCATTCGTCGAGGAGCGGATGCCGGCGCAGGTGCACCGGGCCCGGGTGCCCCCTGAGCCGGTCGGGAAGCGGCGGCCCCGGTCGCCCGGTGTGGGCGTAGAGGAGGAGCTTCCGGCCGTCGGCCTTGGTGAAGACGAAGCGGCGCATCGGGTCCCCTTGCGTCCTAGGTTACGATAGATTGCGTTCTTGGGTCAAAAACCCTTAAACGAAAGCGTTGACAAGTGTCGGCGCCCGCCGTAGAGTGGGATTGAACGTCGCAAACCCTCGCGTCGGACTCGGAGGAAAGGGAGGCGAGGTTATGAAGGCAGGCAGGTGGATCGCAGGCGTGCTGCTGGGGTTCGCCCTGGCGGGGTTGGCCCTCGCCCAGGGGGGCAAGTTGGAGATCTTCTCGTGGTGGACGACCGGCGGCGAGGCGGCCGGGCTCTTTAAGCTCTTCGAGATCTACAAGCAAAAGCACCCCGGGGTCGAGATCATCAACGCGGCGGTGGCCGGGGGCGCCGGTTCCAACGCCAAGGCGGTGCTCAAGACCCGGATGTTGGGCGGCGACCCGCCCGACTCCTTCCAGGTCCACATGGGCCACGAGCTCATCGACACCTGGGTCACCACCGGGTTCATGGAGCCGCTGGACCAGCTCTACCGGGAGTACGGCTGGGAGAAGGTCTTCCCCCAGGGGGTGCTCGAGCTCCTCAAGTGGAACGGGCACTACTGGTCGGTCCCGGCCAACATCCACCGGGCCAACGTGCTCTGGTACAACAAGGCGATCTTTGAGAAGTACGGGCTCAAGCCCCCCAAGACCTACGAGGAGTTCTTCTCGATCGCCGAGAAGCTGAAGAAGGACGGCATCATCCCCCTGGCCCTGGGCGACAACGGGATCTGGGCCAGCACCCACCTCTTCGAGACGGTGCTGATCGGCACCCTTGGCCCCGAGGGCTACAAGGGCCTTTGGACCGGTCGGACCGACTGGCGGGGCCCCGGGGTCAAGAAGGCCCTGGAGACCTTCGCCCGGATGCTCGACTACGTCAACCCCGACCACGCCGCCCGCAGCTGGGATCAGGCCAACGACCTGATCATTCAGGGCAAGGCGGCAATGTACATCCACGGCGACTGGGTGAACGCCGACTACCTGGCCAAGAAGTTCTCCGGCTACGGCTGGGCCCCGGCCCCCGGCAACTACGGGGTCTACGACGCTCTCTCCGACACCTTCGGCCTGCCCAAGAAGGCGCCCCACCGGAAGGAGGCGATCTGGTGGCTGGAGCTGGTGGGCTCCAAGGAGGGGCAGGAGGCGTTTAACCCCTTGAAGGGCTCGATCTGCGCCCGGACCGACTGCGACCCCAAGCTCTTCAACCCCTACCTGCAGTGGGCCATGCAGCGGTGGAAGACCGACACCATCGTGCCCTCGCTGGCCCACGGGGCGGCGGCCAAGGAGAGCTGGCTGGCGGCGATCAACGACACCATGAGCCTCTTCGTGACCAACCGGAACGTCGCCCAGGCCCAGAACATGCTGGCCCAGGCCTGCGTGGACGCCGGGGTCTGCACCCGCTAACCATGGAGGCAGCGGTGTAGAAGGCCGGCCCCCGGGGGGTTCCCCGGGGGCCCTTTGGGAGGTACCGGGTGCGACGATACCGACGGGTCGCGTTCCTCCTGCTCGCCCCCTCGCTGCTCCTTATCGCCCTCTTCGTCTACGGCTTCATCGCCTGGACCGGTTGGCTTTCGCTTACCAACCAAAACGACCTCTTCGTCCCCCACGTCCGGTTCGTGGGGCTTTCCAACTACCTGCGCCTCTTTCACCACCCGCGGTTTTTGATCGACCTCAAGAACACCCTCACCTTCAGCCTGATCTTCATCCCCGGCTCGCTGGTGTTGGGCCTGGTGGGGGCGCTCCTCCTCAACACCGGGGTGCGGGCCGAGGGGCTTTTTCGCACCGTCTTCCTGATGCCGATGGCGCTTTCGTTCATCGTCACCGGGGTGGCCTGGCGCTGGCTGATGAACCCCACCAGCGGGCTCAACCTGATCTTCGACGCGTTGGGCCTGGGGTTTTTGAAGAGCGGTTGGTACACCGACCCGGCGGTGGGGATCAAGGCGGTGGCCCTGGCGGCGGTCTGGCAGCTCTCCGGCTACACCATGGCCCTCTACCTCGCCGGGTTGCGGGCGATCCCACAGGTGTTCTACGAGGCCGCCGAGGTGGACGGGGCCAGCCCCTGGCAGGCCTTTCGCTACATCACCCTGCCGCTTTTGACCCCGGTGACCCTGAGCGCGGTGATCGTGCTCGGGCACATCTCGCTTAAGATCTTCGACCTGGTGATCGCGATCGCCGGGATCAGCGGGGGCCCCGCCTTCAGCTCCGACGTGCCCGCCCTGTTCATGTTCGTCACCACCTTCCAGGCCAACCGCTTCGCCCAGGGGGCGGCGATCTCGATCGTGCTGTTGGTGCTGGTGAGCTTCCTTGTCATCCCCTACCTCTACTGGAGCCTGCGGCGGGAGGTGGCCGAATGAGGCGGCGGCCGTTTTTCTGGCTCCTCGTCTACCTGGCGCTTTCGCTGCTGGCGGTCTTCTACCTGGTCCCGATCTACGTGCTGGTGGTCAACGCTCTCAAGGACTACCGGGAGGTCAGCGTGGAGGCGATGTGGCGCCTGCCCGCGCACCTCTCGTTGGCCTCGTTTGCCAAGGCCTGGTTCGGCGACCCGGCGAGCGGAATGACCGGGCTCGGCCAGAACT
>JALSRQ010000037.1 GCA_026984675.1 Thermaceae bacterium | reverse complement strand
ATCGTGGGGCTGAACCTGTTGCTGCTGGTCTTCGCCGCGCTGGGGGTGTAGGTCGAAGGCGTAGCCCTCGAGGAACCCCGACAGAAGCAGCACCAACGGCAGGAGCCACCCGGTGGTCCGGCCCAGGATCAGGAGGGGGACGGTGAACACCAGGGTGGCGAGGAACACGTAGGCGAGGGCCAGGAAAAACCGGTGAAGCGGACGGCGCTGGCGCTCGGCGACCCTCCAGAAGGGGAGCAGGAGGAGGGCCAAAAGCGCCCCCACCGCCGCCCCCAGAAGGCCGCTTTGCTCCAGCACCGCGCCGGCGTAGGCGCCGTAGAGGAGGAAGGCGGCGGGGCTTCGGAAGGCCGCCCGGTCCCAGGTCCCGAAGGCGAGGACCCCGGCCAGGGAGCGAAGGAGGGCGGCGGTCGGGGGGCTGAGGCCCCGCCAGTCCAGGGCGAAGAGGGCGTTGACCAGGTAAAAGATCGCCGCGTAAAGGAGCGGGTTCAGGGCGGCCAGGACGCCGTAGCGGTTCATCGCGCGAGGGCGAGCTCGACCAACCGGCGGATCAGCCCCGGGTAATCGAGGCCGCTGGCCAGCCAGAGCCGGGGGAACATGCTGGTGGGCGTGAAGCCGGGGATGGTGTTGATCTCGTTGAAGTAGAGCTCGCCGTCCTCGGCGAGGAAGAAGTCGGCCCGGGCGTAGCCGGAAACCCCCAGGGCGCGGTAGGCCTTGACGGCGGTCTCCTGCAGGGTCTCCTGGGTGCCGGGGTCGAGGCTGGCCGGGATGTCGAGCTCGGCGGCCCCCGGGGTGTACTTGGTCCGGTAGTCGTAGAAGGCCGCCCGGTAGCGGATCTCGCCGACCACGCTGGCCTCGACGCGGCGGCCGCCGATCAGGCCGACCTCGAGCTCGCGGGCGCCGGTGAGGGCGGGCTCGACCACCGCCTTGTCGTCGTAGCGGAAGGCCTCGGCGAGGGCGGCCTCGAGGTCCAGCGCCCGCTCGACCCGGGCGACCCCCAGCGAGCTCCCGGTGTTGGCCGGCTTGACGAAGTAGGGGGGGTCGAAGGGCACCAGCGGGGGCTCGCCCGGCCGCACCACCGCCCAGGGGAGCACCGGCACCCCCTCGGCCCGCACCACCCGCTTGGTGAGATCCTTGTCCATGGCCACCGCGCTGGCCGCCACCCCGGCCCCGACGTAGGGCAGGCCCAGCATCTCGAAGAAGCCCTGGATCGTCCCGTCCTCGCCGTAGCGGCCGTGGAGGAGGGGAAAGGCGACCTGGTAGGCCGACCACTCGACCGGCGGCGGGAAGGGGTGGGGGCCGGTCTCGGCCCGCCCCGCCCGCATCGCCGCCAGGGCCGCTTCGCCCAGGAGCCAGCGCCCGTCCCGGGCGATCACCGCCAGGTCGGTGGCGAAGGGGCTCGCGGCCAGCACCCCCTCGGCCGACTTGAGCGAGACCTCGTGCTCGCCCGAGCGGCCGCCGGCGATGAGCAGCACGCGGGGTTCGGTCATCGCGCCCAGGATACCCCGCCCCCGGGCGGGGAGGCGACTGACCGGTCGTTCAGGATTAGACTCGGGGCATGGACCCCAAGCACGCCTACCAGGAACTCGTTCGCCGCGGCCAGGAGATCGCCTACCTCCACGCCCTCGGGGCGCTGGCCGGCTGGGACCAGCGCACCTACATCCCCCGGCGGGGCCACCCCCACCGGGCCAAGGCCCTGGCCGCCCTCACCGGGGTGCTCCACCGGAAGGTCACCGACCCCGAGTTCGGCCGGCTCCTCGCCGCCGTCGAGGACTCGGGGCTGGTCGAGGACCCCGACGTGCGGGCCAACGTGACCCGCTGGCGGCGCGACTACGACCGCGCCACCCGGGTCCCCGAGCGGCTGGCGGTGGAGCTCGCCGAGGCCGCCAGCGCCGGCGAGAGCGCCTGGGCCGAGAAGCGGGACCGGAACGACTGGGAAGGGTTTTTGCCCTTTTTGAAGCGGGTCATCGAGCTGCGGCGGGCCTACGCCGAGGCGGTGGGGTACGAGGAGGAGCCCTACGACGCCCTCCTCGAGGACTACGAGCCCGGCCTCACCGCCCGCGAGGTCGAGCGGCTCTTCGCCGAGCTCAAGCCCCAGGCCCTCGACCTCCTGGCCCGCATCCAGGCCTCCCCCGAGCGGCCGCCGGTCGAGATCCTCCACCGGACCTACCCCAGGGCGGCGCAGGAGGCGTTCGTCCTCGAGGTCCTGCCCGAGCTCGGCTACGACCTAACGGCCGGGCGGCTCGACCCCACCCTCCACCCCTTCGCGATCCGCATCCACCCCGGCGACGTCCGCATCACCACCCGCTACTTCGAGGACTTCTTCAACCCCGCCTTCTTCGGCTCGGTCCACGAGGCCGGCCACGCGATGTACGAGCAGGGCCTCCCCGAGGAGCACTGGGGCACCCCGCTGGGGGAGTCGGTGAGCCTGGGGATCCACGAGAGCCAGTCGCGGATGTGGGAGAACCTGGTCGGGCGGTCGCGGGGGTTCTGGCGGCGCTTCTTCCCCCGGGCCCAGGCCCGCTTCGAGGCCCTCCGGGACGTCGGGCTTGAGGACTTCGTCTTCGCGGTCAACGAGGTCCGGCCCTCGCCGATCCGCATCGAGGCCGACGAGGTGACCTACAACCTCCACGTGCTGCTGCGCTTCGAGCTCGAGCTCGCCCTGTTCCGCGGCGAGCTCGCCCCCGAGGACCTGCCCCAGGCCTGGAACGAGCGGATGCGGGCCTACCTCGGGCTGGAGCCCAAGGACCCCGCCGAGGGGGTGATGCAGGACGTGCACTGGAGCGGGGGCTCGTTCGGCTACTTCCCCACCTACACCCTGGGCAACGTCTACGCCGCCCAGCTCTTCGCCGCCGCCGAGCGGGAGCTGGGGCCCTTGGAGGAGCGGTTCGCCGAGGGCGCCTTCGCCCCGCTGCTCGACTGGTTGAGGGCGCACGTCCACCGCCACGGCCGCCGCTACCTGCCCGCCGAGCTTATCGAGCGGGCCACCGGCGAGCCGCCCACCGCCCGCTACCTCGGGGAGTACCTCGAGGCCAAGTTCGGCGCCCTCTACCGGCTCTAGCGGAGGGCGCCCCGAAGGGCGGCGAGGTTTTCCCGCCAGGTCGCCAGGTAGTCGGGGTCGGCGCGGTCGAGGAGGTCGATCGCGACCACCCCGACCCCCAGGTTGGCGGCCACCCGCCGGGCCTCCCGGGCCAGGATCCCGGGCGCCACCAGGGCCGGAAGCCGGTAGGCGTGGAGGACCCGGGCGGCCTCGGCGAGCTCCCGGGGGCTGGGCTCGGCGTTCACCGCCTTGCCGATCAGGTAGACCCGCTCCAGGCGGTAGCGGGCGACCAGGTAGGAAAAGGGGTTCTTGTAGGCCACGAAGCGGCGGCCGGGGAGCTTAGCGAAGGCCGCCCGCTCGGCCTCGCCGAAGGCGACCAGGCGGCGGGCCACCGCCGCCCCCCGCTCCCGGTAGCCCGGGGCCCCTTTGGGGTCGAGCCCGGCCGCCGCCGCCGCCAGGTCGCGGGCGAACGCCGCCAGGATCCAGGGGTCGGTCCAGAGGTGGGGGTCGGGCTCCCCGTTCGGGAGCCGGAGGACCTTCCCCTCGGCGCTCTCCTCGGCCCGGACCAGGGTCGCCTTGAGGGCGTTGGGGCGGACGATCTTCTCGACCATCCAGTCGTCGAGGCCGAGCCCGTTCATCACCACCAGCCGGGCCCCCATCACCGCCTTCAGGTCGCTGGGGCGGGGGGCGTAGACGTGGGGGTTGGCCCCCGGCGGGACCAGGGCCCGGACCTGCCAGCCCGGTCCCAGCACCTGGCCGGCGAGCCAGGCGTAGGGGGGAAGGGTGGCCACCGCCACCGGCCGGGCGGCGGCCAGGCCCCATAGGAGCAGGAGCGCGAGAACCCGGCGCACGCCCTTAGCTTAGGCGAAGCCGGGCCAACCTCAGGGAGTTGGTGAGCACGAAGATGCTGGAGAGGCTCATCGCCCCCGCCGCCAGCATCGGGTTCAGCAGCAGACCGAAGACCGGGTAGAGGGCGCCGCCGGCCACCGGGATCAAAA
>JALSRQ010000036.1 GCA_026984675.1 Thermaceae bacterium | reverse complement strand
CCGAGGTCGCCGGCGATCCGGATCACCGCGTCGCGGGTGATCCCGGGCAGCGTCACCGAGGCCTCCAGCGCGAAGATCACCCCATTCCGGACGAAGAAGATGTTCTCCCCCGAGCCCTCGGCGACGAAGCCCTGGGCGTCGAGGAGGATCGCCTCGTCGGCCCCGGCCTTCAGGGCCTCCATCTTGGCCAGCGCCGAGTTCACGTAGTTGCCGCCGACCTTGGCCTTGCCCGGCATCACGTCGCCGGGGAAGCGGCGCCAGGAGCTGGTGATGAGGCGCGCCCCCTTGCGCACCGCCTCCTCGCCGAGGTAGGCCCCCCACTCCCAGGTGGCGATCATCACCTCGGCGGGGTTGTTGGGAAGCGGGTTCACCCCCAGCGAGTGGTCGCCGTACCAGGCCAGCGGGCGGATGTAGCAGGACTTCCAGCCGTTCTTCCGGATGGTGTCGAGGATCGCCCGCTCGATCTCCTCCGGGCTGTAGGGGATCTCGAGCAGGATCGCCTTGGCCGAGGCGAAGAACCGCTCGATGTGCTCCCTCAGCCGGAAGACCGCCGGGCCCCGCTCGGTGGCGTAGGCCCGGATCCCCTCGAAGACGCTGGTGCCGTAGTGCAAGGCGTGGGAGAGGACGCTGGCGGTGGCCTCCTCCTGGGGAACGAAGCGGCCGTTCATCCAGATGTAGCCCGCTTGGATTTTGCTATCGCCCGAAGCCATGTCCCCATTATGACCGGTCGCCCAGGTGCCGGCGCAAAAGCCCCGCCACCGCGGGGGGGAGGTCCTCGAGGTCGGCCGGGCTGGGCTCGCGGCCGAGGCGCACCCGGAGCAGGGCGAGGGCGGCGTCGAGCAGCTCGGGGACCCGATCGGGTTCGGCCGCCGCTCGGGGGGCCAGGGCCTCCAGGCGGGCCCGGGCCTGGGCCTCGGCCCGGTAGCGGGCGGCGGCCAGGAGGTCCCCCTCCAGCCGGGGCGGGGCCCCCGCCAAGAGCCGCTCGGCCTCGCGCGCGACCGCCGGCAGCGCCATCCGCATCCGGCAGCTGGGGCAGGGCCCGCCCTCCGGGCTCGGACCCCGGCAGACCGGGCAGCGGGGGGCGGCGGCCAGGGCGCCGAGCACCGCCCGGCCAAGTCCCAGGGCGGGCCGGCGGAGCCCCTCGGGGAGGGGACGGATCGTCTGGAGCAGCCAGCCCTCGGCGGCGGGGTCGAGGGGGGGCGGGGGTTCGTGGGGGGGCTCGCGCCGGGGCGGCTCGGGGCGGAGGTCGGGGGCGACCACGAAACGGATCTCCCGCACCGTCCCCGCGCCCAGCTCGTGGGCGTAGCGGGCGAGCAGCAGCCCCCGCTGGTAGGTGAGCTGGTGGGCGAGCAGATGGTCCCGCACCGCCACCCACAGGGTGCCGCCGGTCAGGCGGAAGGGCCGGGTCAGGCGGGCGAGCTCGGGGCCCACCACCCGGGGCCAGAGGGCGAGCACCCGCCCCTTCTTGAGCCCCCGGCGGATCGCCGGGCGGCGGAGGAGCTCGCCGAGCACCTCGCCGAGGGGCACCGGGCGGCCCTTACGCACCGGCCCTCACCCGCCAGGTCCCGGCGGCCAGCTCGACCCGTCGCTCGACCCCGGGCGGCGGCTCGGTGGCGGTGACCACCGCCTGGGGCAGGCCGCCGACGTAGGCCAAAAGGGCCCGCTGCCGGGCCCCGTCGAGCTCGGCGACCACGTCGTCGAGGAGGAGCAGGGGGGCGTCCTGGTGGTGCCGCTCCAGCAACCGGTGCTCGGCCAGGCGGAGGACCAGGGCGACGGTGCGGGCCTCGCCCCGGCTGGCGAAGCGGACCGCGTCGCGGCCCTCCAGGAGAATCGCCAGGTCGTCGCGGTGGGGCCCGGAGAGGGTGACCCCCCGCTCGAGCTCCTCCGGGAGCCGCTCCCGGAGCTTCTCCAAAAGCCGCTCGGGGGCCGCGGTCTCCACCGGCCGCAGATCGAGGCCGCCGAGGGCGAGGGCGCGGTGGAGCTCGTCGGCCAGGGGGGCGAGCCGGGCCAGCACCCGCCGGCGGAAGGTCAGGATCTCGGCGCCGTAGGCGGCGAGCCGTTCGTCCCAGGCGGCGATCGCCCGCCCCCCCTCCTTGAGGGCGGCGTTCCGCTGGCGGAGGGTCCGCTCGTAGGCGGCCAGGAGCGCCCGGTAGCGGGGGGAGAAGCGGGCGATCAGGGCGTCGAGGAAGCGCCGGCGCTCCTCGGGCGGCCCCTTGACCACGAAGAGGTCCTCGGGGCGGAGCCAGACCGCCCCCGGCACCGAGGCCAGCTCCTTTAGGCCCACCGGGGCGCGGTTCAGCCAGACCCGCCGGCCCTCGGGGCCGATCCGGGTCTCGACGCGGAACCGCCCGGCGGCGGCCTCGACCTCGACCAACAGCCAGGCCTCCCGGGCCCCGAAGGCCACCCGGTCGGCCAGCGGCCCCCTCACCTCGCCGCCGGTGGCGAGGTAGAGGGCCTCGAGGAGGTTGGTCTTGCCGGCGGCGTTGGGTCCCACCACCGCGGTGAGCCCGGGCGCCAGCACGAGCTCGCCCTCGGCCAGGTTGCGGAACCCCCGCTGGGCGAAGCGGACCAACCGCATGGGCTAGAGGGCCCGGCGGAGGAGCTCGGCGTCCTCCCGGGTGTAGCCGTAGAGGGTGACCTCGAGGGTGTCGGGGGCCGCCCGGATCGCCTCGATCATGATCCTGGCCACCCGCTCCTTGTCGAGGCCGCCGACGCCGGTGCCGAGGAGGGGGAAGGCAATCGTCTTCAGGCCCTTTTCCACCGCGAGTTTTAGGGCGCTCTCGGTCGCCCGCCGCACGCTCTCGTAGCTCGCAGGCTCGTCCCCCATCACCGCCGCGTGGATGACGTACTTCGCGGGCAACCGGCCGGCGGTGGTGATCGCCGCTTCGCCCACCCGGATGGGGCCGATCCGGTCGCACTCGGCCTGGATCTCGGGGCCGCCCTTTCTTCGAATCGCCCCCGCCACCCCGGCCCCCAGCTTGAGCCAGTTGTTGGCGGCGTTGACCACGGCGTCGCCGGCGAACTCGGTGAGGTCGCCCTCGGCGATCCTGAGACGGGCCACGCCTCTATTCTACCGGGCAGCGGATCACCAGCACCGGCACCGGGCAGCGGGCCAGCACCCCCTGGGTCACCGAGCCCATGAAGAAGCGGCGGAGCCCCCGGCCGTGGGTGGCCATCACCACCGCGTCGAACTCGCCGGCGGCCTCGGCGATCTCGTAGCCGACGTCGTCGCCCCGGCGGAGCTGGGCCCGGGCGGAAACCCCCGCCTCCCGGGCCTGTTTGAGGGCGGCCTCGAGGGCCTCGTCGGCCAGCCGCTCGAGGTTCTTGGCCAGCTCGTAGTTGAGGGCGTCGGGCAGGGCGGGGGTGGGGACCAGGGTGCTGGGGTTTTCCACCACGTGGAGGAAGGTCACCTCGCCCCCGGTGGCCTTGGCCAGCCGGAGCGCCTCCTCGACCGCCTTCTGGGCGCAGGGGCTGCCGTCGGTGGGCACCAGAATCCGCCGGTACATGCCCCCATAATACGGGCATGCCGCCGGTCTTCTTCCTCTCCGACTTCGGCAACGCCGACCCCTACGCCGGGGTGGTGCGGGCGGTGCTCCACGCCCGGGCCCCCGGGGCGGCCCTCCTCGACCTCGCCCACGACCTCCCCCCCGGCGATCTCCGGCGGGGGGCCCACGCCCTCTACGCCGCCGCCCCCTACCTGCCCCCGGGGGCGGTGGTGCTGGCGGTGGTCGACCCCGGGGTGGGGAGCCGCCGGCGGGCGGTGGCGGTGGCCACCGGACGGCTCCTTTACGTGGCCCCCGACAACGGCCTGTTGACCCTGGTCCTGGCCGAGGACCCGCCCCGGGCGGCGGTCGCCCTGCCGGTGCCCCCGGGGGCCAGCGCCACCTTCCACGGGCGCGACGTCTTCGCCCCGGCGGCGGCGGCGCTGGCGGCGGGGGCGGGGCTCGCCGAGCTCGGGGACCCGCTCGATCCCTCCGGCCTGGTGCGGCTCCCCCTCGCCCTCGGCCCCGGCCCCGAGGGCGAGGTCCTCACCTTCGACCGCTTCGGCAACGCGATCACCACCCTGCGGGGGCCGGCGCCCCCGGGGGCCGCGCTCGAGATCGCCGGCCGGCGGCTCGCCTGCCGCACCACCTTCGCCGACGTCGCCCCCGGCGAGCCGCTTTGCTACCTGGGTTCCTCGGGGCTCCTCGAGGTCGCCGTCCGGGACGGCTCGGCCCGGGAGGCCCTCGGCCTCAGAGCGGGCCTTCCAGTTCGGCTCGCAACGCCGGCATGAGGGCGGGGTCGGCGAAGTCGAGGTTGATCGGGGTCACCGCCACGTAGCCCTCCTCGATCGCCCAGAGGTCGGTGCCCGGCTCGGCCCGGCGGGCGGGCTCGCCGGCGATCCAGTAGTAGGGGACCCCGCTGGGGTCGGTCCGCTCGATGACCTGGTCCTCGAAGTAGCGCTCGACCAGGCCGACCACCCGGATCCCCCGGGGGGGCCGCGCCGGCACGTTGACGTTGAGCAGCACCTTGCCGGGCAGCCCGTGCTCGACGACCCAGGCCACCACCCGCTGGGCCGCCCGGGCGGCGTGGGTAAAGTCGAGCTCCTCCATCCGCACGGTGTCGAGGCTCACCGCCACCGCCGGCAAGCCCAGGCTCACCCCCTCCATCGCCCCGGCCACCGTCCCCGAGCTGGTGATGTCGAGCCCCAGGTTGACCCCCAGGTTGATCCCCGAGACCACCAGGTCGAAGGGTCCCTGCAGGTGGACGCCGAGCACCACGCAGTCGGCCGGGGTGCCGTCGACCCGGTAGGCGGGGATGGGGTCGAGCCCGGCGCTGGCGGTGTGCTTGAACCGCAGGGGCCGGCGCAGGGTGATCCCGTGCCCCACCGCCGATTGCTCGATGTCGGGGGCGACCACCACCACCTCGCCGAATCCCCGCATCGCCCGGGCCAGCGCCTTGATCCCGGGGGAGAAGATCCCGTCGTCGTTGGTGACCAGAACCCGCATGGACCCAGTCTACGCTTGCAAAAGCCCCGGCCGGCCGGGGACAATGCGGGCATGTTCCCGGTGGCCGACATCAACCGCGCCCGCCGACCGGTGGTCTGGGTCAAGCTGTTGGTGGCGGCCAACGTCCTGGTCTTCCTCTTCGAGCTCACCCTGCCCCGTTCCGAGCTGCAAACGCTCTTCCTTACTTACGGCTTCGTACCCCGGCTCTTTTGGGAGGACCCGGCGGGGCGGGCCTACACCCTCCTCACCAGCATGTTCCTCCACGGCGGGGTGGCCCACATCCTGGGCAACATGTGGTTCCTCTGGGTCTTCGGGGACAACGTCGAGGACCGGCTGGGAGGCGGGCGGTTCCTGCTCTTCTACCTGATCGGCGGGGTGGTCGCCGCCCTCAGCCAGGGCCTCCTCCTGCCCCACGCCGCCGCCCCCATGATCGGGGCCTCGGGGGCGATCAGCGCGGTGCTCGGGGGCTACATCGTCCTCTTCCCCCGCGCCCCGGTGCTGACCATGGTGCTGCTCGTCATCTACCCGGTCTTCTTCTACCTGCCGGCCTGGTTCTACCTCGGCTACTGGGCCTTCCTGCAGTTCGTCGAGGCCCTGATGGGCGTCCCGGGAATCGCCTTCTGGGCCCACCTCGGGGGGTTCGCGTTCGGGGCCCTTACGGTTCGGTCGTTTCTCCCCCCGCGTCGCTGGGTTCGCTGGTAGATTGGAAGGGTGGCGCTCTCGGAGCAGCTCGTCCGCTACGCCGAGGACCTGGCCCGCGTCTACGCCGAAACCGAGCGGACCCTGGACCAGATCCTGGCCGCCTGGGTGGGGCTCCTCGAGGCCAAGATCCCCCCGCTCCGGGGCCACGCCGCCCGGGTCGTCTACTGGACCGAGCGGCTCAACCAGGTCCTCCCGGCGCCGCTCCCCGCTCGCGAGCTCCGGCGGGCGGCCTGGCTCCACGACATCGGTTTCCTGGCCCAGCCCGACCGCGAGGTCGCCGGCTGGCTGGCCGCCGCCGCCCGGGCCCGGAGCACCGAGGGGGCGGGGGCAGCCCACCTCTTCCAGCACGCCGAGCTGGGGGCCCGGATGCTGACCCCGGTCGAGGCCTTCCGCCCCTTCCTCCCCTGGATCCGCCACCACCACGAGCGCTGGGACGGGAGCGGGAAGCCCGAGGGGCTGGCCGGCGAGGCGATCCCGCTGGGGGCACGGGTGCTGGCGGTGGCCGAGGTGATGGAGTTCTACACCCGCCTGGCCCGGCCGCTCTCGCTCGCCGGGGTTCGAAAGCGGCTCGGCGAGCTGGCCGGGCGGCAACTCGACCCCCGGCTGGTCGAGGCCTTCCTGGGGTTGCCCCTCGAGGAGCTCTTCGAGAACTACCGCTGGCTGGAGGCGCATGCGGGTTCTGGTGATTGAGGACGAGCCCCTGATGGAGGACCTTTTGCGGGCCACCCTCGAGCCCCTGGGCCACGAGGTCGTCTACAGCCCCACCGGGGACGAGATCGAGGCCCTGATGGAGCGCCACGACCCCGACCTGGTGGTGCTCGACGTTCTGCTCTTCGGAAGCCAAAGCGACGGGTTCGAGGTCGCCCGCCGCATCAAGGCCTCCCCCTACCGGGACGCCTTCGTGGTGCTCCTCACCGCCCTCGAGGACCCCGAGAGCCGGGCCAAGGGGCGGGCCTCGGGGGCCGACGCCTACCTGACCAAGCCCTTCAGCCCGCTGGAGCTGCTCGACCTTCTGGGCGCCCGGGGCTGAGCGGCAGCTCGACGAAGAAGACGATCCGCCCCCCCTCCCCGCGGTAGCCGGCCCGGCCCCCGTGGGCCTCGGCGACCTCCCGCACCAGCGAGAGGCCGAGCCCCCAGCCCTCCAGCCCGCGGTGCTCGGGGAGCCGGGCGAAGGGGGCAAACAGCCGCTCGGCCGCCTTGGGGTCGAGGCTCCCCGGGCTCTCCACCTCGAACCGGGCCCGCTCGCCCTCGACCACCAGCCGAAGGGCGACCCGGCCGCCGCCGTACTTGGCGGCGTTCTCCAGGAGGTTGAGAAGGGCGTGGGCCAGCCGGTTGGGGTCGACCACCGCCACCGGCCCGGCCTCGGGGAGCTCGGCCCGGAACGCGGTCTTGGGGAACGCCCCTTGGGCGATCTCCAACGCCCCCCGCCCGACCCGGGCGAGGTCGGTCGGGGCGGGCTCGGTGGCGATGCCGCCGCGGGTCTCCAGCTGGTGGAGGTCGAGGAAGGTGGCGAGGGCGGTCTTCATCCGCTGGCTGGCCCGGGAGAGGCTGGCCAGGTGCCGGCGGCGGCTGGCCTCGTCGGGGGCCCGGGCGGCCAGCTCGGCGAAGCCGGCCACCGCCGCCAGGGGGGTCTTGAGCTCGTGGGCCACCAGCCCCAAAAGCCGCGACTTGAAGGCGCTCTCGTCCTCCAGCCGGGCGATCCGCTCGGCCTGGGCCTGCCGGAGCTGGTCCTGGAAGTAGAGGATCAGGGCGGCCGCCAGTAGGAGCAGGCCGAGGCCAAACAGCAGCGTCCTGGCGGTGCTCCGGATCCGGGCCTTGATCTCGGCCCGGAGCCGGTTGGCCACGGTCACCGCCTCGACCTGCACCGGGAAGACCCGCTCGGCCCAGGCGGCCAGGGCGGCGCAGTCGCCGACGGCCCCGATCCCGGGCAGGGCCTTCTTGAGCCTCAGGAGGGTCTCGCGGGACTCGGGGGACAGGAGGTTCCAGTTGGCGCTGTTCTCGGCCAGGTAGACGCGGTCGGCCACCGCCCGCAGGTCCTCCGGGGACAGCCGCCCCCGGTGGCAGCCCTCCGCCGCCCGGTAGAGGAAGCGCACCACCTGGCTGTACTGGTAGGCGGTGTCGGCCTGCTGGGCCTCGTCGAGGGCCCGGTCCAGGCCGACCAGGGTGAGGAGGGCGTAGCCCCCGTAGGCCACGATCAGCCCGAGGAGGAGGTAGCCCGCCCAGCGGCCGGGCGGGGGCTTTAGGGTTCGACGACGATCGTCTTGAGCTTCCACACCCAGTAGGAATTGTAGGCCACCGGGTCGGGCTTGAGCCGGCGGTAGGGGAAGACCACCCAGGCCGGGGCGAAGAGGGGGGGCAGCGGTCGGCCGTTCATGCGGAGGGCCAGCATGGGGTCGAAGGCCCCGATCCTGCGCCAGTCGGCGGCGATGCGGTAGCCGTCGCGGGCCTCGAACCGCACCCGCCGGGGTCGCGGCACCCCGAGCTCCCGAAACAGGTCGGAAAACCGCACCCCCTCGAAGGTGGCCACCTTGTTCTTCCTCTCGTCGGGGTGGTACTTGGTGGTGAGGCGGACCCAGGTCAGCCGCCGGAGCGCCGCCTCGTCCAGGGGGTAGCGCCCCTTGGGGGTGACCACGGTGACCACCACCGGGCCCCGGGGCGGGGGCACCCGGCCGTTCCAGGAACCGGTGTGCACCACCCGGTAGTCGGGCCGACCCCCGCAAGCGGCCAGCACCAACCCGAGCAAGAGTAAAAAAACGCGATCGCGGGGCGGCATTCCGGGCCCGCATTATACCCCCGCCGCATGCTTGGCCTTCGCGCTTAGGAAAATTGAGCGTATAATGTTCATGAAGGGAGGGGACCATGAAGCGGAAACCCCACGCGCCTCCCGGTCTGGTCGCCGAACGGCTGGGGCCCGACCGCATCCGCCTGCGGTTTTACGGCGACGCCCAGGAGGAGGAGCTGGTGGTCGAGGCGATCGAGCTCGCCGAGGCCCTGGCCCGGCTGGAGGCCCCCGGCTACCCCACCATGCCCCCCGGCGAGCTCGAGGACGAACCCGACGACGTGCCCAACTACACCACCGCCGAGCTCCCGGTCTGGAGCCCGGGCGGGGTCCTGGTGCTCCGCCGCATCAAGCTCCCCGGCCCCGACCTGCTGGAGTTCTCCACCCCCTCGGGCTCGGTCTACGAGCTCCCCTACGGCCGCACGGTGGCCTACTTGAGGACCCTCCTCCCCCGCTAGCCGGCCCCTATGATGGGGGGGATGGGGGCGCTCTACCGGCGAAAGCGCCCGACCCGCTTCGACGCGGTGGTCGGCCAGGAGCACGTCAAGGAGGTGCTCCAAAACGCCATCCGGAAGGACCGGCTGGCCCAGGCCTACCTGTTCTCCGGGCCCCGGGGGGTGGGCAAGACCACGGTGGCCCGGCTCCTGGCCATGGCGGTGGGCTGCCAGGCCCCCCCGGCCGAGCGGCCCTGCGGCGCCTGCGAGCACTGCCGGCGGGTCGCCGAGGGGCGCCACCCCGACGTGCTGGAGATCGACGCCGCCAGCAACAACTCGGTCGACGACGTGCGGGCCTTGAAGGAGCGCCTCCTCCTCGCCCCCCTGCTGGCCCCCAAGAAGGTGGTGATCCTCGACGAGGCGCACATGATGTCGAAAAGCGCCTTCAACGCCCTGCTCAAGACCCTCGAGGAACCCCCCGAGCACGTGCTGTTCGTCTTCGCCACCACCGAGCCCGAGCGGCTCCCGGCCACGATCAAAAGCCGCACCCAGCACTTCCGCTTCCGCCGGCTTCGTGAGGAGGAGATCGCCGGCAAGCTGCGGGCCATCGCCGAGGAGGCCGGGATCGAGGTCGAGGAGGACGCCCTCCGGCTCATCGCCCGCGCCGCCGAGGGGGCGATGCGCGACGCCGAGAGCCTCTTTGAGCGGGTGCTGGCGCTGGCGAAGTCGCCGTTTACCCGGGCCGACGCCGAGGCGCTCCTGGGCCTGCCCCCCGAGGAGGTCCTGGCGGGGATCGCCGACCGCCTGCTGGCGGGCGAGGTCGAGGCCGCCCTGGAGGAGGCCCGGGCACGGTTCCTCGAGGGCTACGCCCCCCGCACCCTGGTCACCGAGCTCAAGCGCCACCTCCGGGACCGGCTGATGGAACGGCCCGACGAGGCCGTGCTCAGCGCCCTCCTCGCCCTCGACGAGGCCGACGAGGTGCTGGCCCGGAACGAGGGGCCGCTGGCCCTGGAGCTCGCCCTGCTCCGGGCCTACCGGGCCGCCAGGCCGGCGCCGGCGTCGCCCAGAGCGCCGGACCCTGCCTCCCCGCCGGCCCCAAAACCGCCCCCGCCGCCCCCCCGGGAGCCGGCCCCGGCCGAGCTCACCGAGACCGCCTGGCGCGACTTCCTCGAGGCCCTGCCGATCACCCTGCGGGCGGTGGTCCGGGAGGCCCGCCCCGCCCTCAAGGGGGGTGCCTTGGTCCTCCGCTTCGCCAAGCCCCACCGCTTCCACTACGAGCGCACCCGGGCCGCCCTGGCCACCCTCGCCCCCTTGGCCAAGAAGCGGCTGGGGGCCGAGCGGGTCGAGGCGGTCCACGACGAGGCCGACGAGGAGCCCGCCGAGGAACCTCCCCCCGCCCCCCCGCCGGAAGCGGCGGCCGCCCCCCCCGCCCGGGAGGAAGGGGCCGCCGGCCCCCTGGCCGACCCCCGGCTCCGGCGGCTCGCCGAGCTCTTCCGGGCCGAGCTCAAGGCCTGGGGCGAGGAACCCTTAAGCAACGATTCATAGGGGGTACGCGTATACTGGGGGCATGCGTACCCACGACCTGGGCGAGAAGACCCTCGAGTCCCTGCAAAAGCGCCTCCGGCGGATCGAAGGCCAGGTCCGCGGCCTCCAGCGGATGATCGCCGAGGGCCGGGCCTGCGACGAGGTGCTGACCCAGATGACCGCCACCAAGCGGGCGATGGAGTCGGCGGCGGCGATGTTCCTAAAGGAGTACGTGGCGGTCTGCGCCGCCGAGGTGGCCGAGGGGCAGGAGGGCGCCCTCGACCGGATCACCGACGCCCTCAAGAAGTTCCCCTAGGGCCCGGGCGTATAATCGCCCCATGCCCGAAGCCGCGGGCGCCCCGCCCCTGGTCGTGGCCGCCGCCAGCGACCCGGGGCAAAAGCGCGAGCGCAACGAGGACGCCTACGGCTACCAGCTCACCCCCTTCGGGGGGGTCTTCGTGGTGGCCGACGGCATGGGCGGCCACGCCCGCGGCGACCTGGCCGCCAAGATCGCCGTCGACACGGTGCTGGAGCGGCTCACCCAGGAGGCCCCCTCGCCGGCGCTGGTGGCCGACGCCCTGGAGGAGGCCAACCGCACGATCTTCGCGGTGGCCAAGGAGGGTCGCCACGAGGGCATGGGGACCACCGCCACCGCCCTGGTCATCGACTTCCCCTTCGCCCTGGTGGGGCACGTCGGCGACTCCCGGGCCTACCTCTACCGCGGCGGGCTCCTGGTCCAGCTCACCCAGGACCACTCCTGGGTCGCCGAGCGGGTGCGCCAGGGGCTCCTTCGCCCCGAGGAGGCCCGCGACCACCGGTTCAAGAACGTCATCACCAACGCCCTCGGCACCTTTCCTCAGGTCGAGGTCGACCTCCTCGGCCTCAGGCTCCGCCCCGGCGACGTCCTCCTCCTCTCGACCGACGGCCTCCACGGGGTGATCGGCGAGGAGGCGATCGCCCGGATCCTCTCCGAGGGACCCCTGGAGGAGGCCCCCCAGCGGCTGATCGAGCTGGCCAACGCCTGGGGCGGCCCCGACAACATCACCGCCATGCTGGTCCGGGCCGAGCGGGTCGAGGGCGACGAGAAGAAGCCCTACGCCCTCCTCCTCTCCGGCGAACAACCGGTCTACATCCGGGCCCGGAGCGGCGACACCGCGGTCGCCCTCCCCCAAAGACCGCCCCGCTACCGCGCCAGCGAGATCGTCCTGTTGGTGCTCTGGATCCTCCTGCTCGCCTACGTCCTCCTCCACCAGCGCTAGCCCCGGGGCTTTGCGGTAAGTTAGGAGTATGGAGAAGATCGCCACCGATAAGGCCCCGGCCGCGATCGGCCCCTACAGCCAGGCGATCCGGGCCGGGGGGCTGGTCTTCGTCTCCGGCCAGATCCCCCTCACCCCCGAGGGAACCCTGGTCAAGGGGACCGTCGCCGAGGAGGCGCGGCAAGCGCTGGCCAACCTCAAGGCCATCCTCGAGGCCGCCGGCAGCGGCCTCGACCGGGTGGTCCAGGTCACCGCCTACCTCACCGACATCGCCGGCTTCGAGGCGTTCAACCGGGTCTACGCCGAGTTCTTCGCCGAGCCCTACCCGGCCCGGGCGGTGGTCGGGGTCGCCGAGCTCCCCAAGGGGGTCAAGGTCGAGGTCGCCGCGGTCGCGCTGGGGGGTGCCTGATGCGGATCCTCCACCCCACCGACTTCTCGGCCGCCTCCGAGAAGGCCCTCCTGGTGGCCCGGCAGCTCCGCGACCTGCTCGCCGCCGAGCTCGTCCTCCTCCACGCGATCGAGTACCCGGTCCGCCACAAGGTCTACGGCGACTACTGGGACGAGCTCCTGGAGAAGAGCTTTGAGGAGAAGCGGGCCGAGCTCATCCGCTACCTGAAGCAAAAGCTGACCGAGCTCGAGCCCCGGGCCGAGCACCGGCTGGACGAGGGGAAGCCCCTCGAGGTCATCCTCAAGCACGCCCAGGAGGCCGACCTCGTCGCCATGGGCACCACCGGCGCCGAGGGGTTGATCGAGCGCTTTCTGGGCACGGTCACCGAGCGGGTGATCGAGCTCTCCGGCAAGCCGGTGGTGGCGACCAACGCGAACGCCGAGGTGGGCCCCTTCCGGCACCTCCTGGTCGCCACCGGCCTGGCCGAGCCCTCGCTCAAGGCGCTGGCCCTGGCCAAGCGAATCGCCGACGCCGCCGGCGCCCGGATCACCCTCCTCCACGCGGTCGAGCCCATCCCGGAGCCGCCGCTGCCGGTCCACATGCCCGATCCCAGCGAGATCCTCGGCGAGGACTACATGGAGAAGCTGGCCAAGCAGCTGGCCGAGGTCGCCGCCCCCTACGGGGCGGTGCCGGTGATCCGCGAGGGCCACCCCGCCGAGGTGATCTGCGGCTTCGCCAAGGAGGAGGCGGTCGACGCCGTCTTCATCGGCCGGTCCAAGACCGCCCGCTACCTCGGGTCGGTGACCCGGCAGGTGATCGAGCAGGCCCGGCGGCCGGTCTTCGTCCACCCATGACCGCCGAGCTCGCCCGCCGCTTCGAGGCCGGCGACCGCCGGGCCCTGGCCCGGGCGATCACCCTGGTCGAGTCCGGCCACCCCGCCGGGGCCGAGCTCCTCCGGCGGTTCCGGGGCCGGGGCGAGGCCCGGGTGGTGGGCCTCACCGGCAGCCCTGGCTCGGGCAAGAGCACCCTGGCCGATCGGCTGATCGAGGAGGCCCGGCGCTCGGGGGAGACGGTGGCGGTGCTGGCGGTCGACCCCTCCAGCCCCTTCACCGGCGGCGCGGTGCTCGGCGACCGCATCCGGATGATGCGCCACTACCGCGACGAGGGGGTGTTCATCCGCTCGATGGCCAGCCGGGGGGCGCTGGGAGGGCTGGCCGGGGCCACCGTCGCCGCCCTCGCCCTGCTCGAGGCCTTCGGCTTCGACTGGGTCTTCATCGAGACCGTGGGGGTGGGCCAGAGCGAGGTGGACATCGCCCGGGTCGCCGACACCACCGTGCTGGTCCTCACCCCCGCCGCCGGCGACGCGGTCCAGGCCTTCAAGGCCGGGGTGATGGAGATCGCCGACCTGATCGTGGTCAACAAGTTCGACCTGCCCGGCGGGCCCCGCCTGGTCGAGGAGCTCAAGGCGACCCTGGAGCTGGCGCCGCCCCACCCCACCGGCTGGCAGGTCCCCATCCTCACCACCGTGGCCAGCCGGGGGGAGGGGGCCCGGGAGGTGCTGGAAGCGATCCGCGAGCACCGGCGGCACCTCGAGGCCACCGGGTCCCTGGAACCCCACCGGCTCGCCCGGGTGCGCTTCGAGGTCCAGGCGGTGATCCAGGAGTGGGGCCGCAAGCTCTCCGAGGCCGCCGAGCCGCTGCTCCGCCAGGTCGCCCGGGGGGAGAAGACCCCCGAGGAGGTGGCCGAGAGCCTGCTGGCCGGGGCTAGGAACCGCTCGGCTTAGGCGTTTCCACCAACCAGCCGGCGACCAGGTCGAAGGCCTTGCCGGCGAACCGGACGTAGACGAAGAGGGTGCCCGGCTTGCCCTTCCAGCGCTGGAGGAGGGCGTCCTTGCCGACGAGCTTCTCCTCCTCCAGCCGGAACTTCTGGGAGAGGCCCCGGGCCACGAAGTAGAGGTAGGTGGCGGCGTCGTCGGGGTTGGCGATCGCCATGCGGTAGCACTGGGGGTCCTTCAGGGTCCGGCCCTGGGGGAGGGGGGCCTGTTTCAAGAGGTTCTGGCAATCGGGACCCAGGATGCGGTAGGTGGGGGCCGGCCAGAGCACCTCGGGGACCAGGTGGAAGGCGGTCACCGGCACCCGCTGGGCCGAGGCCAGGCCCAGCGCCAGGAGGATCGCAAGCAGCCCGCGCATGCCCTTATGCTACCCCCGTGGAGCTCTGGCTGGTGCGCCACGGCGAGACCGACCTCAACCGGGCGGGGGTCTGGCAGGGCCAGCTGGACGCCCCGCTCTCGGCCACCGGCCGCCGCCAGGCCGAGCGGCTGGCCGAGCGGCTGGCGGAAAGCGGCCCGGCCTTCAACCGCCTTTACACCTCCGACCTGTCCCGGGCCCGCGACACCGCCGCCCTGCTGGGGGCCCGGCTCGGCCTCGCCCCCAAGGCCGACCGCCGCCTCCGCGAGCTCTGCGTCGGCGAGCTCTCGGGGCGGCCGCGGGAGGAGGTCTTCGCCGGCTACGCCGAGGTCCTAGCCCGCACCCGGGCCGACCCCTGGAACACCCGGCTCCCCGGCGGCGAGAGCCTTTCCGACCTGCGCCGCCGGTTGCTCGAGTTCCTGGCCGAGCTGCCGCCGGGCCGGCACCTGGTGGTCACCCACGCGGGGGTGATCCGGGTGGCGGTGTGGCTGGCCCTGGGGCTGGCCGAGGGGCAGCCCTGGCGGATCCGGCTGGCCAACACCTCGCTCACCCGGGTCGCCTACCCCGAGGCCCCCGACGCCTGGGCCGGCGAGGCCGGCCCGGTGGGCGACGCCGCCCACCTCGAGCGCTAGGCGGTGCGGGCCGCCAGGGCGGCGCCGATGACCCCGGCCTCGCGCCCCAGGCGCGCGAGCCGCAAGGGGGCCCGCCGCCAGCCCCGGAGGTGGCCGCGGTAGGCGGCCTCGATCCGCCGCAGGAAGGCGGCCCCGCCCCCCAGCGCCACCCCGCCCCCGAGCACGATCACCTCGGGGTCGAAGACCCGCTGCAGGCTGGCCAGGGCCAGACCGAGGTGGCCGGCGGCCCCCTCGATCAGGGCCCGGGCCTTGGCGTCGTTGCGGGCGAACAGCTCGGGAACCGGGACCGGGCGGCCGTAGGCGTAGGCGGCGTCGCGCTCCAGCGCCCGCCCCGAGGCCACCGCCTCCAAACACCCCCGGTTGCCGCAGCCGCAAAGCGGTCCGCCGGGGAGGACGGTGAGGTGGCCGACCTCGCCGCCCTGCCCGAAGGCCCCCCGGTGGACCCGGCCGTCGACGATCACCCCCCCGCCGATCCCGGTGGAGACGGTGACGAAGAGCGAGTGACGGGCGCCCCGGGCCGCCCCCAGGTGGTGCTCGGCGAGGGCAGCGGCGTTGGCGTCGTTCTCCAGCACCACCGGCAGGCCGAGGGCGGCCTCCAGACGCGCCCTCAAGGGAAAGTTTTTGAGCCCGGGGAGGTTGGGGGCGAACCGCACCACCCCCCGGTCGAAGTCGAGGGGGCCCGGGGTCCCCACCCCGGCGGCGACCACCGAACGGCCCCCAAGGGCCTCCCGGGCGGCCTCGGCCAGGGCCCCCACCACCGCCGCCCCGCCCCTGGGGGTGGGGCGCTCGACGAAGGAGACCAGCTCCTCCCCCAGCAGCACCCCGGCCGCGATCTTGGTGCCGCCGAGGTCAAGCCCCAGCGTCGCCGACGAGCTCCCGGGCCCGCCCATGCATCTCCTCCGGCACCCAGAGGTAGACCTCCAACCCCATCGGCTCCAGCCCGGCGTAGGGCCGGGTCTCGGGGAGCACGTCGTCGAGGTGGGCGGGGATCCCCGCCTCCCGGAGGATCACGTCGTAGGTCTTGGCCACCGGCCGGGGGTAGACCCCGAGCAGCCGGTAGCGCTTGCCGCCGATCGTCCTTAGCCTGGCTTCCACCTGCTCGCCTCCCGGTAGAGCGCCTCCACCAAGTGAGCATACCCGCCAACGGCGGCCTCGAGCTCGGCCAGCGAAAGCCGCTCCTCGGTGGTGTGGGCGAGCGCCGGGTCGCCGGGGCCGTAACCCAACACCGGCGCCCCGCTCCTCGCCAGGTAGGGGGCGTCGGTGGTGAAGGGCCAGAGCCCGGCCGCCTCCTGGCCGAGGGCGGCGAGGGCCGCCGACAGGAGGGGGTGGTCGGCCGGGAGCGCGTAGGGGGGGAAGTCGAAGGGGTAGGTCACCGTCGTCCGGCCGGTCCGGACCGCCCGCTCGGGCACGTAGACCCGGGCCGCGCCGGCGGCCCGCCGCACCGCCGAGAGCACCCCGGCGCGCCCCACCCCGGGGCCGTAGCGGCAGTCGAGGGTGAGCTCGACCTCGCCGGGCACCACGTTGATCGCGTTGGGGCTCACCCGAACCTGGGTGGGCTGGCAGGTGTTCGGGCCGGTCTCGGGGTCGGCGCCGATCTCCACCCCGGCAAGGTCCGCCAGGGCCCGCCCCAGGTCGAAGAGGGGGTTTTCGAGTCCGGTAAGGGCGGCGTGGCCCTGGGTCCCGGCAAAGACCAGGTGGGGCTCGATCCGCCCCCGGTGGCCGCGCATCAGCCGGAGCCCCGAGGGCTCCCCCAGGACGATCGCCGCCGGGGCCAGCCGGCCGGCCGCGTGGCGGCTCCCGGCCCCGCCCACCTCCTCGGCGGCCACGAACAAAAGCCGCACCGGGCCGGGGAAGCCGGCCTCGAGGAGCCGGGCGGTGGCGGCCACCATGGCGGCCAGGGCCCCCTTCATGTCGACCGCCCCCCGGCCCCAGAGGAAGCCGTCCCGGACCTCGCCGGAAAAGGGCGGCACCGGCCAGGCGCCCGCGTCGCCGGCGGGGACCACGTCGAGGTGGCCGGTGAGGAGGACCTCGGGGCCGGTGCCGGGTTTGAGGGCCTCGAGGTTCCCCGCCTCGTCCTCTACCGGCTCCAGGCCGATCGCCCGCAGGGCCTCCGCGAGCACCGCCCGGGCCGGCCCCTCCGCCCCCGAGGGGCTCTCGGCCCGGACCAGCCGGGCGAGGAGGGCGGCGGCGTCGATCACAGCGCCTCCCTCCCCTGCTGGACCCGGTAGAGGGCGATCCCCGCCGCCACGCTGGCGTTCAGCGAGGGGGTGCGCCCCTTGAGGGGGATGGCCAGGAGTTCGTCGCAGCGCTCCCGCACCAGCCGCCGCATCCCCTTCCCCTCGGAGCCGATCACGAGGGCCAGGGGCCGCCGGTAGTCGGCGTCCTCCAGGCTCCGCGCGCTCTCCCCGGCCAGGCCGTAGACCCAGACGCCGCGGTCCTTCAAGGCCTCGATGAAGCGGGGCAGGTTCTTGACCCGGACCAGGGGGATCCGGGCCGCCGCCCCGGCGCTGGCCTTGACCACCGCCGGCGACAGCGGGGCGCTCCGCCGCTCCTCGCTCACCACCCCGTGGGCCCCCAGGGCCTCGGCGGAGCGGATCACCGCCCCGTAGTTCTGGGGATCGGTGAGGCCGTCGAGGAGGACCAAGAGGGGGAGCTCGCCGGCCCGCTCGGCCCGGCGGAAGGCGGCCTCGGGCTCGGCGAAGGCGAGCCCCTCGACGCGGGCGGCGATCCCCTGGTGGCGGGTGGTGCCCACCCGTTCGGCGAGCTCGACCCGGCTGGTCCACTCGAACGGCACCCCCAGGGCCTCGAGCTCCCGCACCAGCCGGCGTTCCACCCCCCGGGCCAGCACCACCCGCCGGGCCCGGCCCTCGCGGATGGCCTCGAGGACCGGCCGCCTGCCGTAGATCCACATGCCCCTAGCCTACGCGAAAAGGGGGGCCGGGTTCCCGGCCCCCCAAAGGATCCTTCCCGGCTAGCCGGAGAGCCCCTTTTGGACCATCTCGGCGAGCTCGTCCTCGTAGAAGAACTTCTCGCCGAAGGCGGGCTCCAGCTGGTCGAGCCAGACCGCCTTCTCGTCGTACTTGGCGAAGAAGGGCCGGCCCACCCAGTCGGGGTTGCGGCCCTGGAGGAACTCCAGCACGAAGACCTTTTCGCCGCCCACCTCGGCCACGCCGGCGATCCGCACCTTGCCGGGGAAGGCCGACATGCTGGGACCGCGCACGGTGCGGGCCAGGCCCGGAACCCGCTT
>JALSRQ010000035.1 GCA_026984675.1 Thermaceae bacterium | reverse complement strand
CCCCCCAGGGCGGCGGCCTCGAGGAGGCCCGGGGGCAGCATCGGCACCACCCGTTCGGGCAGGTAGACCGCGCTCCCCCGCTCCCGGGCGGCGAGGTCGGCGGGCTCGTCCGGACGCACCCAGGCGGCGACGTCGGCGACGTGGACCCAGACCTCGCCGTCGCTGTAGGCGAGGGCGTCGTCGGCGTCGCCGGAGGCGGGGTCGTCGTCGATGGCGTAAGCGGGAAGGTGGGTGAGGTCCACCCGCCCGGCGTCGTCGGGCGGGCCAAAGCCGGCCCCGGGCGGCCCGGCGGGCAACCCGTACCGCTCGGGGTAAGGGTTCGTCAGGGGCGTCCAGTAGCCGAGCTCAAGGAGCACGGCGTGGGCCTCTTCCGGCGACTCCTTCCTCCCCAGGTCACGGAGCACCCGGGCGCCGTGGGCCCGGCCCAGGGCCAGCGCCGCCAGCTCCTCCAACAGGGGCCGGTCCTCGGGGGCGTAGACGCCGCGCCGGAACCGCTCCAGGGCAGCCCGGTAGCGGGCGGCCTCCTCCGCCCGCCGCCTTTCCCGGGCCAGGAGGGCCTCCACCTCCCGACGGTCGCGGGGGCGAACCCGTTCGGCCTCGAGGACGAACCAGGGACCCGCGGCCAGCGCCCGGTAGACCGCCCATGCGGCCTCCGGAGTGTAGCTACCGGCCACCAGCTCGACGAAGTCGGCGAAGGGCACCTCCCCTTCGTCCCCTAGCAGGGCGTAGGCCTCGGCCAGGTCCACCGCCGGCCCCTCCGGCAGCGGCCAAGGAACCGGCCCGGGGTGAAGGAAACGGACGTCCTTGGGCCGCACCCGGCGTTCGCCCTCGGGGGTCAGGACGGTGAGCCTGGTGCCCACCCCCCGGATCACCGCCGGCCGGCCACGGTAGACCACCAGCGCCCCGACGGTAAGCCGATCGCCCGCCTCCACTACAGGAAGTGTAAGGGCTCTTTGCCCCGCACAATCGCTACGCGAACACCGGCGGCAAGGAGCAGCTTACGCTTGGCCCAAAGCCGCTCCACCGACGGCGGCCGGCCCCAGACCGGTCGCCCCCGCTCGCCGGGGCGCAGAAAAAACCCCTCCGGAAAGAGCAGGAGGGTCACCCCCGCCGCCTGGGCCCGGGCGCGCAGCGCCCCCTCGATAACCTCGGGGGGCGCATGCTGGGTGAGGATCAGCAAATTGACCCCGGGCGGCGGAAGCGGGGGTTCCTCGACCCGGCGCGACGGCGTCAGGCGGGCCAGCGCCCGAAGCAGCCGGCGCGCACCCTCGGCACCGGGCGCGGGCGGAAGCGAACCTCCCGGCCAGGCCAGGCCCACCGCCATCCCATCGGCCATGAGCACCACCGCCAGGGAGGCAGCCAGCTCGGCGGCGTGGTCGACGAAGACCCCCTGGGCACCCGCGGTATCGATGAAAAGCCACACCCCGGTGGCCCGCACGAAAGCGTACTCCCGCACCATGGGCTCGGCCGCTCGCGCGGTTAGCTTCCAGTGAATGCGGCGCAGGGGATCGCCCGGGCGGTAGGGCCGCGCGCCGCGGTAACGGGTGGGGTCCTCGAGCCCCACCCCGCGGACCTCGGGCCCCTCGCCGAGCAGGGTGAGCCTGAGCGCTGGGGAAAGCACCGGCCACCGCCGGGGGAAAACAACGATGGAGGCGGCGTTGGTATCGATGGTCGATTGCCTACGAAAAACCCCGAGGACGTCCTCGATGGAAAGCACGGGATCGGGCAGGCGGTACTCCCCGCGCCGGAGCGGTCGGGCACGACTGCGGAGCCGGAGGCGCATCCTGCCCCAACCGAAGCCGGCCATCGTCCGGGGCTGCACCCCAGCCCGGCCCAGGGCGAAGGCCTCGATCCGCCAGAAAGCCGGAATCGGGAGGAAAAACTCAACCTCCAGTTCCAGGTCGCGGTCGCGGCCAGCGAAGCCCTCGGCCGGCGTCACCCGGTAACGCCCCGTGCCCGCCAGGGGAACCCGCCAAAACAGCAGGTAGTAGCCGGAAAGCAAGAGGGCCAGGAACAGCCACGCCATGGCTAGCGCGAGGGTTCGGCGGGCACCGGCACGCGTTCGAGCACGGCGGCCACCACCGCCTCCGGACCCAAGCCCTCCAGGCGCGCCTCCGGTTCCAAAATCAGCCGGTGGGGAAGCACGACCCGGGCTGCCTCCTTCACGTCGTCGGGCACCACAAAATCGCGCCCATCGAAAGCGGCCAGCGCCATCGCCACCCGCTCAAGGCCGATCGCCGCCCGAGGGCTGGCGCCGAGGCGCACCCCCTCAGCCTCCCGGGTGGCCCGGACCAGCGCCACCACGTAGGCGGCCACCTCGTCGCCCACGCGCACCTCCCGCACCGCCCGCTGCACCCGACGAACCTCCTCGGGGCCGGAAACCGCCTCCACCGTCTCGATGGGGTGCCGGCTACGCACCCGCGTAAGCAGGGCACGCTCCGCTTCCGGGTCGGGGTACCCGAGGGAAAGCCGGACCAAAAACCGGTCGAGCTGGGCTTCCGGGAGGGGGAAGGTGCCCTCCATCTCCACCGGGTTCTGGGTGGCAACCACGAAGAACGGGGCCTCCAGCGGCCGGGACTCCCCGTCCACCGTCACCTGCCCTTCGGCCATGGCCTCGAGCAGGGCGCTTTGGGTTTTGGGGGTCGCCCGGTTGATCTCGTCGGCCAAGAGCACGTGGGTGAAGACCGGTCCAGGCATAAAGACGAAGCGCCCCTCCCGCCAAACATTCAGGCCGGTGAGGTCACTGGGCAGGAGGTCGGGCGTGAACTGCACCCGCTTGAAGGAAAGCCCAAGGCTCAGGGCCACGCTTCTGGCCAGCATGGTTTTCCCCGTCCCCGGCACGTCGTCGAGCAACACGTGCCCCCCCGCCGCCAACGCCGCCAGGAGAAGACGGGTAGGCTCCCCGGCACCCACCATGACCCGCGCCACGTTGGCGCTAACCTTCGTGTACCACTCTTTGATCACCGATGCCTTCCTCCAATAGCGCCGCCAGGATCTCGGCCCGCCCCGCCTGGGCAAACCCGGTTTTCCCGCCGTAGCGCACCGGCTCGTAGAGTTCCACCAGCTCCAAAGCCATTGCGCCCAGCCCGGGGTAGGCGTTCGAAAAGCGTCGGGCGTGCTCCCGCGGCGTTTCCCAGGGTCGCCGCGGGAGCACCGGGCGCACCGCCCGCAAAAACCGTCGGTAGGCCCGGCGTACCCCCTCGGCCGCCGTCGCACCATCCCCCCTTGCCCCCAAGCGGCGCCGCCCGTCGAGCGACCCGCCCCTACCGACCCGTTTACGGGTCAACCCCTTGAGCGCACCCCCCGCGACCAGGAAAAGCACGGGCAAGAGCACCGCCAAGGCGGGGATGACCGGGCCAAGGTCGGGGCTGGAACGGGAGGTGGGCGACCCCCATTCCGCCCCCGCGGACGGGGGAGCGGAAACGCCAGCAGTCGGAGAAGGCCCGACGACCCGCGGCCGGCCGGGCAGCAAAAACCCCGGTCCACGGACAGCAAAAGGCGTGGGCCAAACGAGCGGCGCCAGCAGCCAGAAACCGAGGCCCAGCACGACCATCAGCACCTTGGCCAGCTCCCAGCGGGAGGAACCGGAGGCAACCCGCCCACCCGGGCGGGGCCTCGCCAAAAAGAGCCATAGGGCCCCAAGCCAAGCCAAAGCCAGCAGGGCGCCGGGGAACCAACCCGGGATACGGATCCGTGCCGGTGACGACACCGGCGAGGGCGCCCCCGGCCCTCGATTCGGGGAAGCCGGCGCCGGTACCGGCCGCGCGGGCCCGATCGAGGTGGCCACCGGCGCCGGTCGGGACCCGCCGGCCAACGACCGGAGAACGGGTAGCTGGCCCGCTCCGAACGCCAGTGCAAGCGCCACCAGCAAGGCGACCCCCAAAGCGAAAAGCGCCCGGCGATCGACCCTTTCAAGCTCCTGGCTGCGACTGGCGAAGGCCAGGGCCACCGCAGCCCACAGCAGAAGGCCCAGCGTCCCGCCCTCCGGCCGGAAAAAAAGTGCTGCAACGCCGAGCGGCAGCACCGCCCAGCGCGACCCCAACCGGGCCCAGCGATAGGAAAGCGAGAATCCCCAGACCAGCGTCGCCCCTTCCAGCGACTGCAAAAAGCCCGCGGGCGTCCAGGCAAATTTCCCCATGCCCGCAAGGAAGAAAAGCGGCGCCAGCAAACCGAGACCCAGCCGGATCGGGGCCAACCCTACGTAGGCGGCGGTAT
>JALSRQ010000034.1 GCA_026984675.1 Thermaceae bacterium | reverse complement strand
CTCAAGAAGTACGCGCGGCGGATCGCGGAACACGGCACGATGGGGTCCCAGGAGACGGGCCGGAATCCCTGAGGCACTGCGCGAAGCCCTCGGCCCGCGGTGACCGCGATCCAGCGCGAAAAGGGCGAGACCGGTCTTTTTGACCGCAGTTCCAGCCCCCACCGCAGTCAGAGGAGAACCCGGACAACGGGTCATCGAGCTCCGAAAACGATGTGGGCCCGACCATGCCATCGCCTTTAAGCTGGGCCCTCCCGGAGCACGGTGGGGCGCATCCTCAAAGCCGAGGGACGCGACCGGCACTCGGTTCTGGGACCCAAGCCCCCACTCCGGTGCTTTGAAGTGGAAGCGCCCGGCGCACCCCTTCACCTGGCCACCAAGAAACTTGCCCGATTCCAAAGGCCCGGGCACCGGGGATCGAAGCGCACGGGACCGTTCGGTGGGATGGCGTAGGTCTTCGCTGCGGTGGACGCTCACAGCCGGATGGCCTACGCGGAGGTGAAGGAGATCGAGCGGAAGGAGAGCGCCGCCGCCTTTTTGCTCTCCGTCCTGCGTCGCTACCGGCGGTTGGGCCTTCGGGTGAGCGGGGTGATGACCGACAACGCCACGGCCTTCCAGTCCGGGGGTTTCCAGAAGGTGCTAAGGTGGCTGGGCCTAGCGCGCAGGGCGACCCGGCCCTATACCCCAAGGACCAACGGGAAGGTGGGATGCTTCATCCGCAGCCTCTTGAACGCGTGGGCCTACGCCTACGCTTACCGGAGTTCCGATGAGCGGGAAGCCCGCCTTCCCGAATGGCTTCACGACTACAATCGACGCCGCCCCCACAGCCGCCCGAATAACCAGGCCCCCGTCTCGCGGTTGGGGCTCGGTGTGAACAATCTGGTGAGGCCGCACAACTGGCCCTACAGCACGACCGCGGTCCGCAGTGTAAGCCGTATACGCCACGCCTTTCAGCAAGCAATCACCTTCCTGGGCGTCGAGTTCAACCCCGGCTTCGGTCTCAGCGGTCAAAATGGCAAGTCCGGCGCTTCGGTTCTCGAAACCGCTCCCAAGTGAGGCGACGCCGATGAAGGCACCGGTATCCTTGCGATCGAGAGAGGAAAAGACGGTTCTCGTCCCCTCGAGCACCGGCACGAACTACGCGCGCCCATCCGTGAAACGCTCCCGGCCCAGCGCCCCAGGCCGGTCGAGCCGCCTGGGCGCGAAGTCGTTCCGCCGGTGACGCAAGCGCTCCGGGGCCTCCTCACGAACGGGCCGAAGCATCGGGCGCGGAATTTCAAGCATGGAGTACAGACCACTACCTAGGTCCCGGCTGCAAACGGGCACTCCACCGCAAAGCCGAATACGACATCGGTGCCGATCCACAGACAACGTTCCTGCGCTACGGAGCATTCGACCCGTCGCCGCCTAATGGTATATTGGGCGGGGACCGGAATGCGGAAGCAGGAAGCCCGGAGGCTCGGGGCCCAGGTTCGTCAGGCCCTCGCGTCCGGCGATACGGCCGGTGCGCTCGCCCTCCTTTTTCCAATGTTGGACCAGCGAACGCCGTTCCCCCTGCTCGAGGAGATCGGTCGCCACCTGGCCCTCGATTCCTTTTCAAAAACCAAACGGTTTTTGGACCGGGTGGCGGCGAGGAAAACCGAGGGCGGCTGGGTGGTCATCGGCGCCGCGCTGCGCGAGCACCTGAATGGCCACCTCGAGGCGGTTCTCGAGGCCGCTCGCGGTTACATCGTCCTGGCGGATGTGTGGTACGCCCCTGACATCCTCGGCGAGCGCGTTCCCGGGGCCGCTTTGCTCAAGGCCTTTGAACCCGCGCTCGAACAGCTCCGTCCATGGCGGAAAGACCCCAACCCCTGGGTGCGTCGGGCGGCCGGGGTGGTGGTGCACTACTGGGCCAAACGTACGCAGGGAAAAGCCCCCCAACAAGCCACGACACTGCTTGAGTTCCTGTCCCCGCTCTTTGAGGAGCGGGAGCTCGGGGCGCTCAAAGGGGTGGGCTGGGGACTGAAAACCCTCGGGCGCCACTACCCGCAGGAAACCGTCCGCTGGCTCAATGCCCAAAGGGGGCGCCGGCCCCGCGCCTTAATGCTGCGAAAAGCGGTCACTTACCTGCCGGAACACCTGCGGGAGGAGGTGGGTCGGGGCTTTGGAGCTTCGCTTTGAAGCGTACCGCCCCCGCCGTCTGGTCAACGTCCACCGCCGGGTGGATCCATGGTTTTGGGACCGCTACAGTGCGTTTCCCTACATCGGGTGCCGGAGCGGCTGCACGTTCTGCTATTTGCGGGGCAGCCGTTACGCGCGTTTCATAGATCCGGATCGCTTCGACACCCACATCCGGGTCAAACTTGGAGCCCCCGAACTTCTCAAAAAGGAGCTGTCCCGCCTCGAGCCCGACGTGATCCACGCCGGCGATTGGCAGCAACCGGCGGAGAGCCGCTACCGGCTCTCCCGAAAGATGCTGGAGGTCGTGCTCGAGCTTGGTTTTCCCCTCCTGATCATCGAGCGCTCGCCGCTGCTCACCCGCGATCTCGATCTCCTGGTCGAGATTCGGAGGAGGTCGTGGGTCTTCGTACTTATTAGCATCAGCAGCCTGGACCCTGCGTTAAAACGGGCCTTCGAACCTAAAAGCCCCGGGCTATCCCGCCGTCTGGCGTTGATGGAAGCCCTGGCGGAAAAGGGCATTCCGGTGGGTCTCGCGCTCATGCCCGTCTTCCCCTACCTCTCCGACGATCCGGCCTCGCTCGCCGCGCTTATCCGGGCCGCTCGCGACCACGGCGCCTCGGTGGTGCTGGCTGGAACGCTGACCATGGATGGACCCCAGGCGGTGCGGACTTTGGAGGCGCTGCGGCAGTACCGCCCCGATCTGGAGGAACGTTGGCGCGACCTCTACCGCTGGCACGGCGCCAGGCCCGCCTACGCCCCTCCACGGGGCTACGCCGCCCGACTTGGCCGGCAGGTCTGGGAAATCGCCGAACGCGAGGGTTTAAAGGACCGGCTACCTCGCTACGTACCTCCGGGGCCCAAAGCCAGAAACAGGAAACTCGCCGAATACCTCCACCTCAAGGCCTACCGGCTCGACCTCGAGGAAGCCCCCGGGTTCAGGGCGCAGGCCTACCACCGCGCCGCCTGGACCCTCGACGACCTGGAACGGGACGTGGCCGCGATCCACCGCGAAAAGGGCGAGGCGGGCCTGATGGCGCTCCCCGGGTTCGGCCCCGCCATCGCCGCCGAGGCCGCGCGATGGCTGAAGGCTCACCGATGGGCCCCGCCCACCCAGTCGAGCCAGGTATCCCCGCGGCCAGCGAAGAAAGCTTCAAGCCCCTGAACCAGCTTGAGGGGGGCGTAGGGATCGGCGAAGGTGGCGGTTCCCACCGCGACCATCCGCGCCCCGGCGAGGGCGAGCTCGAGCGCGTCCTCCACCGTCCGCACCCCGCCCATGCCGAGGATCGGCCGGTCGGTGTTTTGGAAAAGCTCGTAGACAAGGCGCACCGCGATCGGCCGGATCGCCGGGCCGGAAAGGCCGCCGGTCCTGTGGCCGAGGACGGGCTTTTTCGTCTCGAGGTCGATCCGCATCCCCCGGATCGTGTTGATGAGCGAAAACCCGTCGGCCCCCGCCGCCTCCACCGCCTCGGCGACCCGCAGGGTGGGCCCCTCCGGGCTCAGCTTGGCGAGCACCGGACGGTCGGTCGCCTCCTTCACCGCCCGGATCACCTCGGCGGCGGCGGCCGGGTCGTGGGCGTAGGGGAGGCCGCCGGCGTGGACGTTGGGGCAGGAGAGGTTCACCTCCACCAGGTCGGCGTAAGGGCTTACCTTCGCCGCCACCAGAGCGAACTCGGCGGGGTTTTCGCCGAAGACGTTCACGATCACCCGGGCGCCCTGGGCCTTGAGCCAGGGGAGCTCGTCTTCAAGGTAGGCCTCAACCCCCTTGTTCTCCAGGCCGATCGCGTTCAGCATCCCCCTCTCGGTCTCGGTGATTCGGGGCGGCGGCGCCCCGGGGATGGGGCGGGGCGAGGTGCCCTTGGTGGTGATCGCGCCGAGGCGGGAAAGCGGGTAGAGGTGGGCGTACTCTTTCCCAAAGTTAAAGGTGCCGCTGGCGGTCACCACCGGGTTCGGGAAGCGCACGCCCAAAAAGTCCACCTCAAGCTTCTTCACGGCCGAGCTCCAGAAGAAAGTCCCGGGGCGTGCGCACGCGGGGGGCGAGGCCCCTCTCCATGAACGGCCCGAAGTGGCGCCGGTCCCCGGTGAGAAAGACCGTGGCCCCGGCGGCTTCGGCCGCGCGGTAGAGCCGGGCGTCCGCCGGGGGAAGACCCAAAATCGGCGCGGGATCGCGGGGCTCGGGTACGAACCGCACCCGGCGCATGCGCTCGGCAAGCCGGGGAAGCGCTTCGGGGCGTTTCAAAGCTAGGTTGCGCTCGGCCTCGAGGTAGGCCTGGGGCGAGGTGAGGAGCCGGAGAACGCCCTTTTCGGAAAGCGCCCAGATCAACTCGAAAGCCTCGCCCCCAAGAGCAGCGGGAAAGAGCACATTGGCCTCGAGGAAAACCGCTAAAGGTTCCACCGCTTCCGGATCCGTTCCGCCTCCTCGGGAGAAAGCCGGGCCGCATCCTCGAACTCCCGGATCCGTTCCTCGTCGTAAATCTCCACCGGGAGCACGACCGCCGGTTCGAGCACCACCCGCCCCTCTTCGAGCCGCACCGCCAGCGCGTCCCCGGGCTTGAGCCCGAGGGCCCGCCGGACCTCGGCAGGGAGGGTAAGCTGCCCCCGCTTGCCGAGCTGGACCAGGAGCCGCTTCGGCATAATTTCAGTTTATCTGACATGCGGAGTTTCCGCAAAGAACACCTCCTCCGCCGGGAAGACCGGACCGTCCTGGCAGACGTGCACCGGACCGCTCTTTAGCTCCACCCGGCAGGAGAGGCAGCTGCCCACCCCGCAGGCCATGTGGGCCTCGAGCGAGACGTAGGCGGGAAGCGCCATCGTCGCCGCCGCCCGGGCCGCCGCCCGCATCAGGGGCTCGGGCCCGACCGCGTAGACGGTGTCGCCGGGGCGGAGGGAGAAGGGCAGCATCTCGGTGGGGAAGCCCCGCTCCCCCAGGCTCCCGTCCTCGGTGAAGAACCGCACCTCGGCGCCGGTGGCCCGGAGGTAGGGGAGCAAGAACCCCTCGGAGGCGTCCCGGGCCCCGTGGAAGAGCACCGTCTCGCGCCCGGCCGCGACCAGGCGCCGGGCGAGGAAGAGGAGCGGCCCCACCCCGGTGCCGCCGCTGACCAAGAGGGCCCGCCCCCGGGGCTCGGGGAAGGCGTTCCCAAGCGGCCCCAGGGCCCGCAAGACGGCGCCTTCGGGGAGCGCGAGGAGCCCCCGGGTCCCCGGCCCCCGCCCCCGCACGAAGACCAGGAGCCGCCCCCCCATCACCGCCGGGGCCATCGGCCGGCGGAGGAGCCGGCCGGGGACCTCGAGGTTCAAAAACTGCCCGGGCGAAAGCGCCTCGACCAGGGAGGGGGCGTCGAAGACCAAAAGGCCGCGCTCGCCCCGGACCTCCTTGTCGACCAGCCGGAGGCGGTGGTCATCCCAGGCGCGCATGGACCACCTCCCCCCCGACCAGGGTCAGCACCGGCCAGCCGAGGAGCTCCCAGCCGGCCCAGGGGCTGTACTTGGCCTTGGAGAAAAACCCCGCCGGGTCCACCGCCCGCCGCTCGCGGGGGTCCACCAGCACCAGGTCGGCGGGGGCCCCCTCCTCCAAGACGCCGCCTTCCAGACCGAGCAGCCGCCGGGGGGCGCGGGCCATCGCCTCCACCAGCCGCCCAAGCGGAACGCCCCGCTTCTCGACCAGCTCGGTAAAGAGCAGGGGGAAGGCGACCTCGAGGCTCGGGATGCCGAAGGGCGCCCGGAGGAAGTCGGCGGCCTTCTCGGCGGCGGTGTGGGGGGCGTGGTCGGTGGCCACCACGTCCACCACCCCCTCGGCCAGGGCCTCGATCAGGGCCTCCCGGTCGGCCGCCTCCCGAAGCGGCGGGGCCACCTTGTAGAGGGGGTCGAGGGTCTTTAGCGCGTCCACCGTAAGGGTGAGGTGGTGGGGGGTCGCCTCGGCGCTGACCCGGCGGCCCCTCCGCTTGGCCTCGGCCACCAGCCGCACCCCGGACTTGGTCGAGAGGTGCTGGAGGTGCAGGTGGCCCTCGGTCATCCGGAGGACCTCGAGGTCCCGGGCGATCCGCGCGCTCTCGGCCTCGGCCGGGTTGCCGGGGAGGCCCAGGGCCTCGGTGAGGGGGCACTCGTGGACCACCCCTTCCCCCCTTAGCCCGGCGTCCTCGGCGTGCACCGCCACCGGCCGACCGAGCGCGGCGGCGTAGCGGAGGCCGTCGGCGAGAACGCCGGCGTCCTCGTTGGTGCGGCCGTCGTCGGTGAAGAGCACCGCCCCGGCCTCGGCCAGGAGGCGAAGCTCGGCGAGCGCCCTCCCCTCCTGCCCCTTGGTGAGGGCGGCGGCGGCCAGGGCCCGCGCCCCGCCGGCCGCCCGGGCCCGGCGGAGGACCCCCCGCACCGCCTCGGGGGCGTCGAGCGGCGGACGGGTGTTGGGCATCATCACCACCGCCGCGAACCCGCCGGCGGCGGCCGCCCGTAGGCCGGTCTCGAGGCTCTCCTTTTGCTCCTCGCCGGGGGTGCGGAGGTGGGCGTGGAGGTCGAGGAAGGCGGGCAACAAAAGCCGCCCCCCCGCCTCGATGCTGCGCTCGGCCTCACCCCCGGCCAGCGAGGCGATCCGCCCGTCCGCTACGAGCACGTCGGCGACGCCCCGCTCCCCCCGGGCGTCGACCAGCCGGGCGTTTCGGATGAGCAGGCTCACGCCGCCCTCCTCGCCAGCAGGTGGTAGAGCACCGCCATCCGCACCGCCTGGCCGTTTTCCACCTGGCGGAGCACCAGGCTGCGGGGGCCGTCGGCCAGCGTCCCCTCGATCTCCACGTCGCGGTTCAAAGGCCCCGGGTGCAACAGGGGCGCCCCGGGCTTGGCCAGGGCCAGCCGGTCCTCGGTGATCTGGTAGCCGTCCCGGTAGTCCTCCTCGCTGGGCAGCCGGCCCCCGGAGAGGCGCTCCTTCTGGATCCGGAGGGCCATCACCGCGTCGGCGTCCTTGAGCGCCTCCTCCAAGCGCGCGGTCAGCCGGGCCCCGAAGAAGGGGCGACGGGGCAGGAGCGGCGGCGGGCCGGCGAGCCAGACCTCGGCCCCCAACAGGCCCAGGAGCTCGGCGTTGGAGCGGGCCACCCGGGAGTGGAGGATGTCCCCGACGATGGCGATCTTCCGGCCCTCGAGGTCGCCGAGGGCCTCCTCCAGGGTGAAGGCGTCGAGCAGCGCCTGGGTGGGGTGGGCCCGGCGGCCGTCGCCGGCGTTGATCACCGCGGCGTCCAGCCAGCGGGCCGCCTGGTGGGGCACCCCGGCGGCGTCGGCGCGGATCACGAAGGCGTCGACCCCGTAGGCGGCCAGGGTCAGGAGGGTGTCGCGGATCGACTCCCCCTTCTTCAGGCTGGAGGACGACCCGGAAAAGCTCACCACGTCGGCCGAGAGCCGCTTGGCGGCCAGCTCGAACGAGGTCTTGGTCCGGGTCGAGGGCTCGAAGAAGACGGTCGCCACCGTGCGCCCCTTGAGGGTGGGCACGGTCTTGATGGGCCGGGAGAGGACCTCCTTCATCGCCCGGGCGGTCTTGAAGAGCGCCGCCACCCGGGCGCGGTCCCATCCGCTGAAGTCGAGCAGGTGCCTCATGGCCGCTCCCAAAGCTCGACGGCGTCCTCGCCGTCGGTCTCCGCCAGCTTGACCTTGACCACCTCTTTCCTCGAGGTCGGCAGGTTCTTGCCCACGAAGTCCGGGCAGATGGGGAGCTCGCGGTGGCCGCGGTCGACCAGGATCGCCAGGTAGACCCGGGCCGGCCGGCCGAGGTCGGTGAGGGCGTCGAGCCCGGCCCGGGCGGTGCGACCGGTGAAGAGCACGTCGTCGACCAGCACGATCCGCTTGCCGGCGACGTCGAAGGGGATCACCGTCTCCCGCACCACCGGGGCGTGCTCGAGCTCGGTGAGGTCGTCGCGGTAGAGGGTGATGTCGAGCTGCCCGAGCATCGGCCGCCGCCCCTCGAAGCGCTCGATCCGCTCGGCGAGCCGCCCCGCCAGCGGAATGCCCCGGGTGTGGATCCCCACCAGGGCGAGGTCGCGCCCGCCCTGGGTGGCCTCGAGGATCTCGTGAGCGATCCGGGAGAGCGCCCGAGCGATCTCCGGCGCCTCCATCACCCGGGCCTTAAACCGCACCGCCGGCCTCCCACAAAAAAACGCGCCCCGAGCGGGGCCCCTCTGGCTTTGTCCGGGTTTTTGCCTTCACCTTTTCACCACCTTTCCGGCCTCACGGGACCGGTTTAAAGGTCGCCTGAGGATACCGCGGGGCCCGCCCCGGCTTCAAGGCCCTGTACTCGGCCAACACATCTGAGACACTCTGGGGGACCGACTCCGCTTGCATCATAGCCAGGAACTCCAGGGGCGCGAGGCCGTTTAGGGCCCGGTGTGGTCGCTCGCGGTTGTAGTACTCCAGGTAGGCGTCAAGCTCCCTTTGGAGCTCAGGGATCTTTGTGGGTAAGGGCCGGGTGTAGAACTCCTCCCGGAAGGTCCGCTGCATCCGTTCCACGTGACCATTGAGCTTGGGACTCTTGGGTGGCAGCACGAAGAGCTCGATACCTAAGCGTTGGCAAGTCTCCTCAAACTCCGCCATGAACTCGCTGCCCCCATCCACTTGAATCGCCCGGACGGGGAAGGGGGTGTGGGTGATGAGGTGGGCCAGGAAGCCGGCCGCCAGGTTGGCGGTGGCCCGGGTGTGCACCTCGGCCAGGGAGAGGCGGGTGAAAAGGTCGATGGCTGAGAAGTGTTTGATGACCTCCCCGGGGCCCAGGGTGACGGTCAGGGTGTCCACCTGGATCAGGTCCCCGGGTCCTTGAACGGTGTGGGTCCTGGGTTTCCTCTTGGCGTAGGGGCGCTTGGTTCTCCTCACCTTCCCCCGCCGGGAGCGGGCCAGGAAGGAAGCCACGCTTTCCACCCTTCCCCGGCTTTCCAGGTGGGCCAGGATGCGGCCCACGGTGCGCTCGCTGATAGTGAACCCTTGCTTCCGGAGAGCAAGCCAAATGGGCCAGCGGCCCCAGGTGGGGTTTTGTTTCCGCAAGGCCTCGATCGCGATGAGGCACTCGGAGGTCCAGTACACCTTCCGCCGTAGGCGCTTGGGTCGTTTAGGCTTGGGCAAGAGGCCCTTAAGCCCCTCGTCCCGGAGCTTTCGCTTGTAGCGGTAGTAGGTGGCCCGGCTGATCCCCACCAGGGACGGGATCTCGGGCCAGTCCACCTTGTGCTTCCGGAACGCCTCGACTTGCCTCAGCTTTCGCAAGCGATCTTGAACCGTGGGATCGCCCGCACCAGCCTCCTGGAGTGCCCAGGCTTTCCTTGCCCCCCGCCATACCTCCCGGCCAACCGTTGTAAGCTGCATCCGTGGGGACCTCCTCTCTCCTGGAGTGGTCCCCACATTCTTATCGATCCGGTCTCACATGTGTATGTCCGGGTTCAGGCCCCCGCCGCCAGGCGAAAAACATCGGCAGGGCGGCGAAGGAACCCGCCAGCAGGGCGAGCCCAAGGAGCCAGAGGCCGGCCCCGGCGGTGCCCCAAAACCCCTGCCCCGAGAGCACCCGGTAGACCGGGTAGGCGTCGAGGGTGGCCACCAAGGCGGCCAGGAGGAGCCCCGCCAGCATGTAGAAAAGCCCCCCCAAGCCGAGCACCGCCCCGGGCCCCCGCCCCCCCTCCTCGGCCGGCCAAAGCGCCCCCAGCCCCACCCCCAGACCCGAGGCGGCCAGGGCCACCGCCAGCGCGCTGACCGCCGAGACCCCAAGGAGGTCGCCGGCGAGGCCGACCGCTCCCGGCACCCAAAGACCCAGGGCCAGGGCCAGCGGGGTCATGAGCGCCAGGGCGAAGGCCAACCGGGTGCCGAGCAGCGCGGTCCAGGAGAGGGGGGCGGTGGCCACGATCCAGTAGCCCCGCCCCTCGAGGCCAAACAGCGGGAACGCGAGCCGGAGCCCCACCGCCACCAGCACGAACCCCTCGAACGCCAGGTGCAAAAACCCCACCACCCGCCGGAAGAGCCGCCCCTCCAGGGGCATCGCCTGCAGGCTGGTGAGGTAGAGGAAGACCAGCACCAGCACCAGGAGGAGCTCGGCGATCCGGTGGGGGTCGCGGAAAAACCGCCTGAGGTCGCGGAGCCAAAGGGCCGCCATCGGGCGGTAGGCCTCCCAGCGGGCCGGGGGCGCCGGGGGGCGCTCGACGAAGGTGCCCTCCAGGCTCCGCACCCAGCCGGCCCGGTAGGCCCGGGCGGCGGCCGCCGCCGCCCCGCCGTAGCCGAGGAGGACCAGCGCCAAAAGCAACCAGAGCCCGGGCGAGACCCCGCCGGCGAGGCCTCCCTCGACCGCCCGGGCGGCCCAGGTCGAGGGCAGGAGGGCCGGCCCCGAACGGGCCCACTCGGCGAGGAAGGCGGAGAGCGCTTCGGGGCTCTGGAAGGCCCGCTCGAAGAGGGCCTCGGGCCGCGCCGCCCGGAGGGCGTAGACCAGGGCGCCGCCGAGCACCGCGCTGCCCGCCGCCGCCCACTCCCGAGCCCGCCCGGCCGGGGCGTAGCGCAGGAAGAAAAGCGCCAGGCCCGCCCCCAGGGCCACCGGCAGGGCGTAGACCAAGAGGGCGGCCGCCGCCGCCAGGGGGTAGTAGGCCCCGGGGGCGCGGTGGAAGCGGCCCAGGGCGAGGAGCACCGGCAGGGTGAGCAGGGCCGGCAGGCCGGCGGTGGCGGCGTAGGTCTCCAGGAGCTTCTGGGCGAAGACCCGCCCGGCGGGGATCGGCCAGGCCAGCAGGAGCTCGAGGTCGGGCGAGCCGTAGAGCACCGCCAGCGCCCCCGGCAGCGCCGAGAGCAGCACCGCCGCCGAAAGCAAGAGGAAGAGCCCCTCCAGGCTCCGCGCCTCCACCGCGGGGGCGGCGAAGGGGTAGCCGGAGAGGAAGGCGAGAAAGCCCAGGGTGGCGCGGTAGACGAGCACCGCCGCCGCCGCCGCCAGGACCAGGGCCGCCGCGCGGGGCAGGGGCCGGGCCCGGAAGCTATGCCAGAGAATCCGGAACCTGAGCCTGAGCATCGGCGGCGTCCTCGGTCAGGCGAAGGAAGACCTCCTCGAGGCTCCTTAAGCGGTGGGCCCGGCGCACCTCCTCCGGCGAGCCCACCAGCACCAGCCGGCCGCGGTGGAGCAGGGCCACCCGGTCGGCGGCGGTCTCGGCGAGCTCCAGCTGGTGGGTGGAAAAGAGCACCGCCCGGCCCGGCCGGGGGTAGTCCTTGAGGAGCCCCCGCACGGTGCGGGCGGCCACCGGGTCGAGGCCGACCATGGGCTCGTCGACGATCAGGACCGGGGGCCGGGGGAGGAGGGCGGCGGCGAAGGTGAGCTTTTGCCGCATGCCGTGGGAGTAGGTCTCGATGAGCGCCGAGGCGTAGCGGGTCAGGCGAAAGCGGGCGAGCTCCTCCTCAATCCGCCGCTCGGCCTCGGGCTTCGGGATCCGATAGAGCCCGGCCACGAAGCGCAGCAGCTCGACGGCGGTGAGCTTGCCGTAGAGGTAGGGGCGGTCGGGGACGTAGCCGAAGCTCCGCTTGGCGGCGATGGGCTCGCGCCAGACGTCGCGACCCGCCACCCAGGCCCGGCCCCCGGTGGGCCGGAGCTGGCCGGTGAGTACCCGGATCGCGGTGGTCTTGCCGGCGCCGTTGGGGCCCAAGAGGGCCAGGCTCTCGCCGGCGGCCACCGCCAGGGTAAGGCCGTCGAGCGCCAGAAAGCGCCCGTAGCGCTGGGTCACGGCCTCCAGGCGGATCACCGCTTCTCGATCACCTCGGCGTCCGGGGGGTAGGCGAGGAGGGCCGCCTCGTCGAGCCTGGCCCGGGCGAACCGCTTCCAGACCAGGTCGGCCACCGGGTTCCCCTCGAGGTCGAAGACCCGAAGGCGGTAGGGACGGGGCGGGTCCTTCAGGATCCAAAGCTGGTAGCGGCCCACCCCCAGGCGTTCGGGGTCCTCGGGCTCGCCCTCGAGGCGGTAGGCCGGCCCCGCCGGGGTCCGGGCCTCCCCCCCGAGCCGGAGCTTTAAACCCGGGTCGGCGCGGAACTGCTCCAGCTCGCCGAGCTGGCGGAAGTCGACCCCGAGCCCCTCGATCCTGGCCTTTTCGCGGGGGTAGACGATCAGCTGGTTGGTCAAGAAGAGGTAGTTGTAGACCTTCTTCGGGGTGACGACCACGAAGTTATCGGCCAGGGAATCGGGCCTTTGGAACTCGATGCGCACGATCCTCTTCGCCGGCAGGGACTTGAGGACGAAGGCCACCTCGCCGAGCTCGCCGTTCGGCATCCGCACCCGGCCCTCGACCTCGGCGACGAAGGGGGCGGCCTTGAGGTAGGCGCTGGCCCGGTCGAGGATCGAGCCGGGATTCTGGGCCAGGGCCAGCCCCAGGAAAAGGAAGAGCGTCCAGATCCGCATCGTCCCTCCTAAGCCAGCGACCTGGGGAAGCGCCGCGCAGCTAGATAGAGCGTACCCACGCCAAAGATGATAAGGGCCAGGAGCCAGGGCCAGAGCTCAAAAAGACCGAGCCCCTTGAGCATGGTTCCCGGCGCTTCGCCGGGCCACCTCGGCGAGCCCGAAGCGCGAAAGGGCTTCCTCGACCGCGTTTGCCACCTGGTTCCGGGGAAGGTAGAGGCCGGCCCGGAACTCCAGGTTTTGCCGCGCGGTGAGGTAGGGGTAGACGCTGGCCTCCTGGGTGGCGTAGCCGATCGTGGCCTTGACCGCCTCGGGTTCCTTGACCACGCTCTTCCCCAGCACCCAGGCCTCCCCCTCGCTGGGGCGGAGCACCCCGGTGAGCATGCGCACGGTGGTGGTTTTGCCGGCGCCGTTGGGGCCGAGCAGGCCGAAGACCTCGCCGGGGAAGACCTCGAGGTCGACCCCTCGCACCGCCTCGATCGCGCCGAAGCGCCGCCTAAGCCCCCGGGCCCGGACCGCCGGCCGCACGGGGCCATCCTACCGCGGCTACACCCGTTCCAGCGGCACCCCGGCGCGGCAAAGGGGGCAAGCCTCGGGCGCGTAGGTCTCGGGGACGAAGCGGACGAGGGCGAGGAAGGGGACGCCAAAGTCAGGGGGTTCGGGGCTCCGATCGACGATCGCCCCCACCGCCGCCAGCTCGGCGCCCCGCCGGGCGGCGGCGGCGACCGTCCTTTTCACCGATCCTCCGGTGGTCACCACGTCCTCCACCGCGACGAAGCGCTCGCCGGGGCGGACGACCAGGCCCGGCCGGATGAACATGCCCCCGGCCTCGTCCTTCTCGGCGAAGAGCGCCCGGGCCCCGAGGGCCTCGGCGACCAGAAAGCTGAGCACCACCCCGCCGATCGCCGGCCCGATCACGAAGTCGGGCGAGAAGGGCCGGAGCTTCTCGGCGAGCGCCCCGGCCAGCGCCCGGGCGTGCTCGGGGTACTGGAACACCGCCGCCGACTGCAGGAAGTAGGGGCTGTGGAGCCCCGACTTAAGGAGGAAGTGCCCCTCTAAGAGGGCCCCGGTCTCGCGGTAGCGCTGGAGGACGTCCACGGCCACCAGGCTACGACCAAGGCGCCGAGCGCGGCAAAGCCCAAAGCCGGCAGGGCCCGCTCGCCGGGGGCGGCGGAAGCGGGGGGCACCCCCGCGTTTTCACCCGGAGCGGGTTCAAGATCAACCCGCCCCGGGCCCATCCTCCAACCCGCGGGCGTAGGCCTCGGCGGCCCGGAGGCTGGCCTCGAGGTCGAACCGCGCCCCGGGGTACCAGATCCCCCGGGAGAGGGGGTAGAGCACCCGGGCAAGCCTTCGCATCCGCCCCCCCTGGGCCCCCACCCCGGGGGCCAGGATCCAGCCGGAAAAGCGCGCTCGGGCGGCCTCGAGGCCCCCCGCGTGGGTGGCCCCGACCACCGTCCCGACCCTTCCCTCAAAGCGCCCGTTCCACGCCTCGGCCCGCGCGAGCAGGTGCCGCCAGAGGGGGCCTTTTTCGGTCTCGAGCTCGAGGAAATCCCGCGCTCCCGGGTTCGAGGTGCGCACCAAGAGAAACACCATCCCCCCGCTCGCGACGGCGGCCTCGAAGAAGGGGAGGAGGCTATCCTCTCCAAGAAGCGGATTTACGGTGAGGGCCGAGCCGGGAAAGTTGAAAAGCCAGGCCCGGGCGTAGGCGGCCGCGGTCGAGGGCACGTCGCCGCGCTTTCCGTCGAAGAGCACCGGCAGCCCCAGATCGCGGGCGTACCCGGCCAGGTCGAAGAGCCCCGCCATCCCCCGCCGCCCCTCGGCCTCGAAGAAGGCGAGCTGGGGCTTCACCGCCGCCACCCGGCCGGCCAGGGCTCGAAGCAGGGCCCGGGCGTCCTCGAGGAAGGCCCCCCAGCCCCCGTGCCGCTCGGGGCGGGGGTCGAGGCCGAGCACGAGCCGGGGCCCTTTGGCGATCGCCTTGAGGAAGTCCACGGCCCCATCCTAGCCCTGGGCAGGGCGGGGAATCTTTCGTAGAATGGGGCGCTAAGTTGGCGGCCAAGACCACCCCCACCCGCACCTCCCCCTACCTCGAGGCCCTCAAGGAACGGGTCCTGGTCTTCGACGGGGCGATGGGGACCGAGCTGCAAAAGCGAAACCTCAAGCCCGAGGACTACGGCGGCCCGGAATACGAGGGCTGCCCCGAGATCCTGGTGAGGACCCGCCCCGACGTCGTTCGCGCGATCCACCAAAGCTACCTCGAGGCCGGGGCCGACGCGATCGAGACCAACACCTTCGGGGCCCTGCCCCACGTCCTCGCCGAGTACGGCCTTGCGGCCGAGGCCGAGGCGCTGGCGGAGGAAGCCGCCCGGCTCGCCCGGGAAGTGGCGGACCAATACGCCACCGAGGGTCGCCCCCGCTTCGTCGCCGGGTCCCTGGGCCCCGGGACCAAGCTCATCAGCCTCGGCCAGATCGACTGGGACACCCTCTACCAGTCCTACCGCACCGCCGCCCGGGGGCTTTTGAAGGGCGGGGTCGACCTCATCCTCCTCGAGACCGCCCAGGACGTGCTCCAGATCAAGGCCGCGGTGCTGGCGGTGCGGCGGGCGATGGAGGACGTCGGCCGCCGGGTGCCGATCCAGGCCCAGGTGACCTTCGAGACCACCGGGACGATGCTGGTGGGCACCGACCCGGAGGCCGCCCTGGCCGCCCTGGAGGCCCTGGACGTCGACGTGGTGGGGATGAACTGCGCCACCGGCCCCGACCTGATGGACCCCCACGTCCGCGCCTTCACCCGGGAATCCAGCCACCCCGTCTCGGTGCTCCCGAACGCCGGCCTCCCGGAGCAGCGGGCGGGGAGGATCCACTACCCCCTTACCCCCGAGGAGCTCGTCCGCTGGCAGAGGAAGTTCGTGACCGAGTACGGGGCGAACGTGGTGGGCGGCTGCTGCGGCACCGGCCCCGAGCACATCCGGGCGCTGGCCGAGGCCCTCGCCTTCCACCCCCAGGTGCGGCTTCCCGAGCGCCCCACCCGCCGACCGGCGGCGGCCGGGCTCTACCAGGCGGTGCCGCTCCGCTTCCAGGCCGGCCTCTTCCTGATCGGCGAGCGCTTGAACGCCACCGGCAGCAAGAAGTTTCGCGAGCTCCTCTTTAAGGGGGATTTCGAGGGCATCAAGGAGCTCGCCCGCGAGCAGGTCGAGGGCGGGGCCCACATGCTCGACGTCAGCACCGCCTGGACCGGTCGCGAGGAGCGGGCCGACATGGAGGCGGTGCTCCGGGCGATCGTCCCCGAGGTGCCGGTGCCGATCATGATCGACACCACCAGCCCCGAGGTCCTCGAGGCCGCCCTAAAGCTCGTCCCCGGCCGGCCGGCGGTGAACTCGGTCAACTTCGAAGACGGCGAGGAGCGGTTCGACCGGGTGGCAAGCCTCGCCCGCGCCCACGGGGCGCTGGTCGTCGCCCTGACGATCGGCGAGGGGGGGATGGCCAAGACCGTCGAGGAGAAGGTGGCGCTGGCCCGCCGCATGCACCGGCGCCTCACCGAGGTCCACGGATTCCTGGAGAGCGAGATCTTCTTCGACCTGCTCACCTTCCCGATCACCCAGGGCGACGAGGAGACCCGCCGCCTGGCCCTGTGGACCCTGGAGGCGATCCGCGCCCTTAAGGACGAGTTCCCCGAGGCCGGCTTCCTGCTCGGGGTCTCCAACGTCTCGTTCGGCCTCAAGCCCCGGGCCCGGCGGGTCCTGAACTCGGTGTTCCTCCACGAGGCCCAGCGGGCCGGCCTCACCGCCGCCATCGTCCACCCCGGCAAGATCCTGCCGGTGGCCGAGATCCCCGAGGAGGCCTACCGGATCGCCCTCGACCTGGTCTACGACCGCCGGCGGCCCGGCTACGACCCGCTCTTTGCCTTCCTCGAGTACTTCGAGAAAAACCGCCAGGCCGGCCCGGCCGCCGAGACCCGAACCCTCCCGGTCGAGGAGCGGCTCAAGTCGGCCATCCTGAAGGGAAGGCTAAAGGGGCTGGAGGCCGACCTCGACGAGGCCCTCGCCGGCTACCGGGCGGAGGACATCGTCAACCAAATCCTGCTCCCCGCCATGCAGGAGGTCGGCGACCTCTTCGGGGCCGGCAAGATGCAGCTCCCCTTCGTCCTCAAAAGCGCCGAGGCGATGAAGGCCGCGGTCGCCTACCTCGAGCCCCACATGGAGCGGGTCGAGGGGACCCGCCGGGGGAAGATCGTGCTGGCCACGGTCAAGGGCGACGTCCACGACATCGGCAAGAACCTGGTCGAGATCATCCTCTCGAACAACGGCTTCGAGGTCGTCAACCTGGGCATCAAGCAACCGATCGAGAACATCCTGAAGGCGGTCGAGGCCCACCGGCCCGACGCGGTGGGGATGAGCGGCCTCTTGGTCAAGAGCACCCAGGTGATGCGGGAAAACCTCGAGGTCATGGCCGAGCGGGGCTACCGCCTGCCGGTCCTCCTGGGCGGGGCCGCCCTCACCCGCCGCTTCGTCGAGGAGGAGCTAAAGGCCGTCTACCCCCAGGCCCACTACGCCCAGGACGCCTTCGAGGGGCTGGCGCTGATGCGCGCCCTGGCCGAGGGCGGGAAGGAGGCGGCCGTCGGGGCGGCCAAGAAGCCCCCGCCCCCCCGGCCGAGGGCCGCCCCCGGCCGGGAAAACCCCATCCCCCCGCCCGAGGCGGTGCCCCGCCCGCCGTTTTTCGGGGTGCGCGCCCTGGACGCGGACGACCTGCCGCTTTCGGAGGTCGCCGGCTACCTGAACCGGCGGGCCCTCTTCCGCGGTCAGTGGGGGTTCAAGCGGGGCGGGAGCTCCGAACGCGAGTACCGCGCCCTCCTCGCCCGCGAGGCCGAGCCCGTGCTGGCGGACCTCCTGGCCCGCTCCCGCGAGCTTTTGGAGCCCCGGGCGGTCTACGGCTACTTCCCGGTGGCCCGGGAGGGCGAGGCCCTTTTGGTCTTCGACGAAAAGGGGGCGGTGCGCGCCCGGATCCCCTTCCCGGTCTCGCCGAAGGGCCTCTCGATCGCCCGCTACCACCTCGAGCGCTTCGGCCCCCTCCGCCCCGGGGTGGCGGAGTGGATGCCGCCGGCAGCCCTAGAGGCCGGGGCCCGGGACGTGGCGGTGTTCTTCGTGGTCACGGTGGGCGAGCGGGGGCTCGCCGAGGCCCGTCGGCTCTACCGCTCGGGCCGCTACCAGGACTACCTCTTCCTCCACGGCTTCGTGGTCGAGATGGCCGAGGCCCTGGCGGAGTACTGGCACAAGCGCCTCCGCCTGGAGTGGGGCATCGCCGGCGGGGACGCGCCCGAGGTCGAAAAGCTGTTCCAAAAGCACTACCGGGGGGCCCGCTACGCCCCCGGCTACCCCGCCTGGCCCGACCTCGAGGCCCAGGTCACCCTGGCCCGCCTCCTCGACTGGGGGCAAATCGGCGTCGGCCTCACCGAGGATTTCCAGCTCGTGCCCGAGGCCAGCACCTCGGGGATCGCGGTCCACCACCCCGAGGCCCGCTACTTCAGCGCCTAAAAAGGGCCGGGGGCAATCGCCCCCGGCCCGGCGGTCGGAGGGGCTAGCGCCCCTCGGCCTTCACCGCGGGATGCGGCTTGGCGCAGATCGCCCAGACGGTGAGCGTCCAGTCTTCCGAGGGACCGCCGACCATGCGTCCGGCCTGGGCGTACCAACCGTTATTCGAAAGCGGGTAGCTGGCCTGAAGGGTGATGGTGGGGTCGTAGGCGCCGCTGGCGGTGCGCACGCTGGCGCCGCCCCCGGTGACCACGAAGCCGGCCGGGCAGGTGGCGCTCACGCTCACCGGCTGGCTGCAGGGGCAGGCGAGCCCGCTGTCGGCCTGGTTGGTGACGATCCGGAACTCGGTGATGCCGGGCGGCCCCATGGGCCCCCGGGGGCCGGCGGGTCCGGCGGGACCCGGCGGCCCGGCCGGCCCCTGGGGACCGGTGGGGCCGGGAGGACCCGGCGGCCCGGCCGGTCCGGCCGGCCCCTGGGGACCCCGTGGACCGGTGGGGCCTTGGGGCCCGGGAGGACCCGGCGGCCCCTTGGGGCCCTGGGGACCCTGGGGGCCCCGGGGGCCGATGCAGTCGCGGGCGTCCACCCTGCCGTCGCCGTTCAGGTCCTCGGCCTTGTCCGCTACCCCGTTCCCGTTAAGGTCCCAGCAACTGACACCGGCGGGACCCCGAGGGCCCTGCGGTCCAGGCGGCCCCGGCGGCCCCTTGGGGCCCTGGGGACCCATGGGCCCTTGGGGCCCAGCGGGGCCGGGCGGGCCCTGGGGTCCGGGGGGGCCCTTGGGGCCCTGGGGACCTTGGGGACCGACAGGTCCGGCGGGACCCTGGGGA
>JALSRQ010000033.1 GCA_026984675.1 Thermaceae bacterium | reverse complement strand
CGACTGGCGGAACCGGGAGGCGGTGGCCCGGCTCCGGGCCCTCAAGGGCCGGGGGGAGGATAAGCCCGTGCAGGTCCTGGTCGAGAGCCTGGAGAAGGCCCGCGCCCTGCTCCAGGACCCCGACGATCCCCGGTTCCTCCGGCTGGCGGCCGCCTTCTGGCCCGGCCCCCTGACCCTGGTGGCGGCCGGGCGGGGGGTGCCCCCCTGGATCAGCCGGGAAGGGACCCTGGGCCTGAGGATGCCCGACCACCCCGGGCTCCTGGCCCTGCTCCGGGCCGCCGGCGGCAGCCTGGCGGCGACCAGCCTGAACCGGGCGGGGGCGCCGCCGGTCGGCAGCCGTCGGGAGGCCGAGGCCTTCGGGGCCGACCTGGTCTTCCCCGGGGCCGAGCCCCCGGGGGTGGCCTCGACCGTCCTCGACCTGGCCCGGGGGCGGGTGCTGCGGGAGGGGGCGATCCCCGCCGAGGCGCTCGCCCGCTACCTCGAGGAGGCCCGGTGAGCCCCGAGGAGGCCACCCTGCTGGCGATCCTCTTCGCCGCCGGCCGGGCGGTGGGGCTCGCCGAGCTGGCCCGGGGGATGGGCACCGACGAGGCGGAGGCCGGCCGGGTCCTCGCCGGCCTCGAGGCCCGGCTCGCCGACGGCGGCCACGGGGTGGCGGTGGAACGGGTCGCCGGCGGGGCCCGCCTGGTGGTCCACCCCGCCCACCTGGCGGCGGTCCGGCGGGCGCTCCGGCCCCGGCCGCCGCGGCTCTCGCGGGCGGCGCTCGAGGTCCTGGCGATCGTCGCCTACCACCAGCCGGTGACCAAGGCCGAGATCGACGCCGCCCGGGGCAAGGACTCGGGGGCGGTGATCGAGGGCCTCCTGGAGCGAGGGTTGATCGCCGCCCGGCCCGGCCGTCCCCGCCGCTACCTGACCACCGCCCGGTTCCTGGAGCTCTTCGGGCTCTCCAGCCTGGAGGAGCTCCCCCCGATCCCCGAGGCCGGGCTCCCCGAGCTCCGGGGCTAGGCCTGGCCCCAGCCGGTGGGGGGCAGGGCCCCCTCCTCCTCAATCGGGCCGAAGCTCGCCTCGTAGCGGCGGATGTTCTCGGCCAGCGAGCGGAGGAAGGCCTTGGCGTGGCGGGGGCTGGTGAGCACCCGGGCCACCACCACCGCCGCCCCCTGCGGCTGCAGGAGGGCGAAGTCGATCAGGAACTCGTTTTGGGTATGGGAGATCACCGCCATGTTGGCGTAGCGCCCCTTGGCGGTTTCCCGGTCGACGTCGAGGTTCAGCTCGCTCACGGCAACCCCTCCATCACCTCCGGCAGGACCTTCCGGAGCGCGAGCCGGACCCGCCCCAGGCTCGCGACCTGGTCGAGCAGCACCATCAGCACCGCGCCCCCCTTGAGCGGGACGAGGAGCACCGGCCCCTCGGGGTACTCGACCATGACCTCCTCGAGGGGGCCCCGATCGAGCTCCTCGGCGACCGCCCGGGCCGAGGCCAGCACGCTGGTCGCCAGCCCGCCGAAGAGGTCGCCGACCTGGACCTCGGGCTTGCGGTAGGCCTCGAGGACGAAACCGTCCTCCCCCACCAGCGCCCAGGCGTCCACCCCCGGGGTTTCCGAAAGCCGTTCCAACGCCTTCACCCGCCACCTCCCAGTTCCTCGGCGATCAGCGCCGCCAGCCGCGAGAGCTCCTGCCCCACCTGCTTGCGCTCGGGACCGCGGCGGATCAGGGCCCCGACGCAGACCTCCCCCTCGCAGACCACCAAAAGCTCGCGCTCGTCGAGGGTAACCACGAACCGCCGGAGCCGCTCGTCGAGCCGACGGCGCAGGCCGTCCATCGCCCGGGCCAGGGCGGCGATCTCGGCGGCCAGGAACTCGGGGTCGGGGCCCCGGTGGCCGGCGGCCTCGATCACCAGCCCGTCGCCGGAAGCGACCACCGCCCGCTCGACGTTGGGGTACTGGGCCAGGTCAAACAGCCACACCCTCGCCTCCCCTACTCCCCGACCGGCCGCCGGTGGGCCAGCGCCCGGGCCAGGGTGACCTCGTCGACGTACTCCAGGTTGCCCCCCGCCGGCAGCCCGTAGGCCGGCCGGGTGACCTTGACCCCGAAGGGCCGCAGCCGCTCGCTCAGGTAGACCGCGGTGGCCTCCCCCTCGACCGTCATGCTGGTGGCCACCAGCACCTCGCGGACCCCCTCCAACCGCTTGAGGAGCCCCTCGACGCGGAGCTCGTCGGGGCCGATCCCCTCCAGCGGGTTCAGGGCCCCGCCAAGGACGTGGTAGCGGCCCCGGAACTCGCCGCTCTTCTCGATCGCCATCACGTCGGCGGGGGTCTCGACCACCGCGATCACGGCGGGGTCGCGATCGGGGTCGGCGCAGACCGGGCAGAGCTCGCCCTCGGCGAGGTTGCCGCAGACCCGGCAGACCCCGAGCCGCGCCTCGGCGGCCTCGAGGGCCTCCGCCAGCCGCCGGGCGAGCCCCTTGTCCAGGGCCAGGTGGAGGGCCAGTCGCTGGGCGGTCTTGGGGCCGACCCCGGGGAGCTCGGCGAGCACCCGGGCGAGGTCGACGAGCGGCCGGGGGGACCTCAACCAAGCCCCCCCAGCAGGCCCCCCAGCCCCCCCAGGCTGCCCTGCATCGTCTCCTGGGCGAGCTCGGCGGCCCGGGCCTGGGCCTCCTGCACCGCCACCAGCACCAGGTCGGCGAGGGCCTCGGGGTCGTCGGGGTCCACCGCCTCGGGGCGGATCTCCAGCGCCACGATCTTGCCGTGACCATCGGCCTCGGCCCGCACCAGGCCGCCGCCGGCCTGGCCCACCACCCGGGCCTGGGCCAGCTGCTCCTGGATCTCGGCCGCCTTGGCCTGGGCTTTCTGGGCCTCCTTCATCAACTTCTTCAGGTTCATGCCCCCTCCGAGCCCTCAGTATATGGGTTTTGTAAACTCGAACCGCTATGGAACGCCCACGCCGACTCCGCCGCACCCCCGCGATCCGCCGTCTGGTGCGGGAGGTGAGCCTCGAACCCCGCCACCTCATCCAGCCGCTCTTCGTCCACCTGGCCCCGGATCCCGAACCGATCCCCTCGATGCCCGGGCAGCACCGGCACAGCCTGGAGAGCCTGGAGGAGATCGCCGGGCGGGCGCTGGCGGCCGGCCTCGGCGGGGTGATCCTGTTTGGGGTCCTGCCCCAGGAGCAAAAGGACGAGCTCGGCGGCGGCGCCTACCACGAGGAAGGGGTGGTGCAGCAGGCGATCCGCCGGCTCAAGGCCCGCTACCCTGAGCTCCTGGTCATCGCCGACACCTGCCTCTGCGAGTACACCGCCCACGGCCACTGCGGGGTGGTGGTCGGGGACACGGTGGACAACGACGCCACCCTGGAGCTCCTGGCCAAGACCGCGGTGAGCCAGGCCGAGGCGGGGGCCGACGTGGTCGCCCCCAGCGCGATGATGGACGGGCAGGTGGCGGCGATCCGCCGGGCCCTCGACGCCGCCGGCCACAAGGAGGTCCCGATCCTCGCCTACGCGGTGAAGTTCGCCTCCAGCTTCTACGGGCCCTTCCGGGACGCCGCCGACAGCGCCCCCAGCTTCGGCGACCGCTCGACCTACCAGATGGACCCCGCCGCCGGCTCCTGGGACGCCCTGCGGGAGGCCGCCCTCGACGACGCCGAGGGGGCCGACCTGCTGATGGTCAAGCCGGCCCTCGCCTACCTCGACCTGGTGCGCCTGCTCAAGGAGCGCTTCGCCAAGCCGGTGGGGGCCTACCTGGTCTCCGGCGAGTACAGCATGATCAAGGCCGCCGCCCAGAAGGGCTGGATCGACGAGCGCCGGGTGGTGCTCGAGGCCCTCACCGGGCTGCGCCGGGCCGGCGCCCAGTTCGTTCTCACCTACCACGCCCTGGAGGCCGCCGCCTGGCTCACTTCCGGCTGAGCGCCCCGTCCTCGCGAAGGCCGCCGGTGACCACCAGGTAGAGCCCCACCGTCACCACCCCGAGCCCGGCCAGCAGGTAGGTGGGCGGCACCCCGATGCGGTCGGCCACCGCCCCGCCCCCCACCACCCCGAGGAGGACGGCGGTCTGGGAGGTCGCCCCCACCGCCCCAAAGACCCGGGTGATCAGCTTCTTCGGGGTGGCCACCTGGAGCAGGCTCCGCAAGGGGATCAAGAAGCCCTGGTTGAAGTAGCCGGTCAGGAAGTAGGCGGCCAGGACCCACAGGAAGACGGGGTAGGCCCCCACCGCGAAGAGGGTCAGGCCGAAGAAGATGAAGGAGAGGCTGAAGACCGCCCCCCGCCCCAACCGGTGGGTCCAGTAGGCGATGGTCACCGCCCCCAGCACCGCCCCGGCGGCCAGCGACATCTCCATGGCCCCGTACCCCGCCGAGCCCACCCGCATCACCCCGATCGCCAGCGCCACCCCCAGCACCATCTCCACCGAACCGAGCAGGGCGGCGGTGACCAGGGCCCCGATGCTGCGGCGGAGGAGGGGGGTTCGGGCGATGTGGCGGAAGCCCTCGAGCACCCGCGCCCAGTAGCCCTGCCCCTCCTCGGGCGGGGTGCCCGGCAGCCGGGGCAGCCCGAGGAGCAACCCGGCGGCGACGAAGTAGCTGAGGCTGTCGAGGTAGAAGGCCAGGGCCGGGCCCACCGCCGCCACCAACACCCCCGCCAGCCCCACCACCGCCACCTCGGCGAAGCGGTTGGCGAAGGCCACCAGGCCGTTGGCGGCGTCGAGGTCCTCCTCGGGCACCAGCTCGGGGGTGGCGGCGGCGATCACCGGGTACTCCAGCCGCTGGAAGATGTTCATCGCGAAGACCAGGAGCCACAAGAGCAGGAGCGAGCGCACCCCCAGCCAGGGGAGGAAGAGCACCAGCACCCCGGGGACCAGCTGGGAGAGGATCAACAGCCGGACCCGCTCCTGGCTCTCCGCCCAGGTCGCCAGCAACGGCGCCACCACCGCGCTCACCAGGAGCTGGGCCGAGAGCACCAGGGCCACGGTGGCGTTGCTCCCGGTGAGCTGATAGACCATCACCATCAGGGCCACCCGCTCGAGCTGGTTTCCCGACTGGGTGATCAGGGCGGCGAAGAAGAAACGCCGGAAGGCGGGGTGGCGCAGGGCGGTCCCCATGTCTTGCCCTTCAGCTTAGCCGATCCCCCATTCTGGGGGGGTGGCAGATAACCGACCGACTTAAGATGAGGGGACGCATGGTGCTCCCGCCCGCCCTCCTCGCCGCCGCCCTCTTCCTCCTTACCCTGGCGCTGCTTCTGCGCCTGGAGCCGGGAGTGTTGCTCTCCTCGCTGGTGATCATGCTGGCGGCCGACGTCGGGCTCCTCTTCGGCCTCGGCGACCGCCCGGTCGGGCTGATCGCCCTGGCCCTTCTGGGCCTGGCCGGGCTGGCCACCCCCGCCGAGCGCATCACCCCCCGCCTGGGACGGCGGCGCCGGCGACGGCTCCTCCCCCCCTCGGAAAAGGAGCCCTTGGAGGAGCGCTACCAGATCCTCGGCAAGCTGGGCACCGGCGGGATGGCCACCGTCTACCGCGCCAAGCGGCGGGCCGACGGCCTGGTGGCCGCCCTCAAGGTGCCCCAGGAGCGCTACGCCAGCGAGCCCCGGTTCCTCCGCCGCCTCCACCGCGAGGCCGAGGTGCTCAAAAAGCTCCACCACCCCAACATCGTCAAGGTCTACGAGCACGGCCAGGCGGGCTCGACCCACTTCCTGGCCCTGGAACTGGTCGACGGCCCCGGCCTCGACGAGCTGATCGCCGACCGGCGGCTCGACCCCGAGCTGGCGGTGCGGGTGCTCCTGCCGGTGGCCGAGGCCCTCAAGTACATGCACGACCACGGGTTCCTGCACCGGGACCTAAAGCCCGGCAACATCATGATCTACCGCTCGGCGATCAAGGACGGCGAGATCGACCCCGCCGGGGTGCGGCTGATGGACTTCGGGATCGCCGCCGGCAAGGAGTTCGCCCGGCTCACCACCGTGGGGGCCCGGATCGGCACCCCCACCTACATGAGCCCCGAGCAAGCCCGGGGCCGCCCCCTCGACGAAAAGAGCGACGTCTACAGCCTGGGGGTGGTGCTCTACGAGGCCCTCACCGGCGAGGCCCCCTTCCAGGGCGACTTCGAGCAGGTGGCCCAGAAGCAGATCTTCGAGCGCCCGGTCCCGCCGATCCAGAAGAACCCTAAGATCCCCCCGGCCCTCAACGACCTGGTGCTCAGGATGCTGGAGAAGGAGCCGGAGAAGCGCCCCAACCTGGAGCAGGTGATCGCCACCCTCAAAAGCGCCCCCGAGGCCGGCCCCCGTGAGCTCGGCGGCGGCTTTTTGCTGGCCGCGGTGGTCGAGGCCCGGGCCGGAAGCATCCGGCTGTTGAACGCCGAGGGGCTGCCGGTGCGGGCGTTCGGGCGCGAGCCCCCGGGCGACCTCGCCGGCGACGGCGAGGGCTACCTCTGGGCGGTCTACTTCGAGTTCTCGGGGAACCGCGGGATGGTCCGCCGCTACCGGCCCGAGGGCCAGGAGGTGCTGGCGGTGGGGACCTACGGCCTGAAGCTGGGGGAGTTTTTTAACCCGGTGGCGGTGGCGGTGAGCCGGAACGACCGGGTCTTCGTCCTCGACAGCGAGACCCAGGCGATCACCCGGCTGGACCTCGAGGGGCGCGCCGAGCTCCGCTTCGGCGGCGCCGGCCCCGGTCGGGGCACCTTCACCGAGGCCCGGGCCCTGGCCGCCTGGGACGACCTCTTCGTCCTCGACGTCGGCAACCGCCAGGTCCAGCGGCTCGACCTCGACGGCCATTACCAGGACCGCTTCGTCTTCGCCACCAGCGCCGACGACCCCACCCCCCGCACCCTCCTGGGGATCGGGGTGGACCTCAAGGGCAACCTCCTCGTCTACGACGCCGACGCCCGCAAGGTTCGCCGGCTCTCGCCGGAGGGGCGGATCCTGGCAAGCTACCCCCTGCCCCTCGCCGACGACGAGGACCCCGCCGCCCTGGTCGACCTCGCCGAGGGGCCGGACGGGGAACTCTTCGCCCTGCGCCGGGGGAGCCCCCGGATCTACCGCCTGGCCCCCGAGCCCGGCGCCCTGGAGATCGGGCTCCCCCTCCGGGCCCTGGCCCTTTGGCTCGCCTACCGGCCGTAGGGGTCGAAGAGGCGGGCGTACTCCTCGAGGGCGAACCGGTCGGTCATCCCCGCCACGTAGTCGCAGACCGCCCGGTAGAGCCCCTCCTCGTCGGCCGCCCGCTGCACGGTCGGGGGCAGCATCTCGGGCATCCCCACGTAGGCCGCAAACAGCCGCTCCAGGACGTGGCGGGCCTTCCCCACCTGGCGGACGATCCGGTAGTGGCGGTAGAGGTTTTGGTAGAGGAAGCCCCGGAGCGCCTGGACCCGCCCGGCCATCGCCGGCGAGTAGGTGGCCAGGGGAGCGGGGAAGCGGCGCACGTCCTCGAGGCTTTCGATGCCGTGGCGGGCGAGGTTTGCGTCGGTGGCCTGGATGACGTCGGTGATCATCGCCCCGAGGAGCTCGCGGATCAGGACCCGCCGCTCGAACTCGCCCAGCCGGGAAAGCGCGATCCCGCTGGCGTCCGCCACCTCGGAAAGGAGCTCGACCTCGCCGAGCTGGCCGGGGACCAGGAGGCCGCTTCGCAGCCCGTCGTCAAGGTCGTGGGCGTTGTAGGCGATCTCGTCGGCGAGGTTCACGATCTGGGCCTCGAGGGTCGGCCGGCCCTCGCCGAAGCCGGCGTCGGGGACGTCGTAGGCGGTCTCGTGCTCGGCGATCCCCTCGCGGACCTCGTAGGTGAGGTTGAGCCCCCGGAAGCCGGGGTAGCGCTGCTCCAGGTGGGTGACGATGCGGAGCGACTGGGCGTTGTGGTCGAAGCCGCCGTGGTCGGTCATCAGCTCGGCGAGGACCCGCTCGCCGGCGTGGCCAAAGGGGGGGTGGCCGAGGTCGTGGGCCAGCGCCACCGTCTCGGCCAGGTCCTCGTTGAGGCCGAGCGCCCGGGCCAGGCTGCGGGCCACCTGGGCGACCTCGAGGGTGTGGGTGAGCCGGGTGCGGTAGTAGTCGCCCTCGTAGTTGACGAAGACCTGGGTCTTGTACTCCAGGCGCCGGAAGGCGGTGGTGTGGATCACCCGGTCGCGGTCCTTCTGGAAGGGGGTGCGGTAGGCCGACTCCTCCTCGGGGTGCGCCCGGCCCCGGGTCCGGCTCGCGCGGGTGGCGTAGGGGGCCAGGGCGCGGTCCTCGAGCTCGAGGAGGCGCTCGCGGGTATAGCGCATGCCCCCAGTTTAGGGGCGGCGGTCGCGGTTGGGATAGACTTCTTTGCGTGAGGAACGAGGCGCTTTTCGAGGAGGCCAAGGCCCTGCTCCCGGGCGGGGTCTCCAGCCCGGTGCGGGCGTTCGGGGCGGTGGGCGGCACCCCGCGGTTTCTGGTCCGGGGCGAGGGCCCCTACGTCTGGGACGTCGAGGGCAACCGCTACCTTGACTACGTGCTCTCCTGGGGGCCGCTGATCCTCGGCCACGCCCACCCCGAGGTGGTGGCGGCGGTGAAGGAGGTGGCCGAAAAGGGGCTCTCCTTCGGGGCCCCCCACCCCCTCGAGCTCGAGCTCGCCCGGCTGGTGCGGAAGGCCTACCCCCTCGCCGAGCGGGTGCGGTTCGTCAACTCCGGCACCGAGGCCACCATGAGCGCGCTCCGGCTGGCCCGGGGCTACACCGGCCGCCCCTACGTGGTCAAGTTCCGGGGCAACTACCACGGCCACGCCGACGGCCTTTTGGTCGAGGCCGGCTCGGGGGCCCTGACCTTCGGCCACCCCTCCTCGGCCGGGGTCCCCGAGGACTGCGCCAGGCTCACCCTGGTCGCCGAGTACAACGACGTCGAAGGGCTAACGCGGCTCTTCGGCGAGCGGGGCGAGGCGATCGCGGCGGTGATCTTCGAGCCGGTGGTGGGCAACAGCGGGGTGATTCCCCCAAGCCCGGCCTTCCTGCGGGCGCTCCGCGCCCTCACCCGGGCCCACGGCGCCCTGCTGGTGGTCGACGAGGTGATGACCGGGTTCCGGCTGGCCTTCGGGGGCGCCACCGAGCGGTTTGGCCTGGAGCCCGACCTGGTCACCCTCGGCAAGGTGATGGGCGGCGGCCTGCCGGCGGCGGCCTACGCGGGCCCGGCCGCGATCATGGAGCGGCTCGCCCCCCTGGGCCCGGTCTACCAGGCCGGCACGCTCTCCGGGAACCCGCTGGCGATGGCGGCGGGGGCGGCCACCCTGGGAATCCTGGCCGGCGACCCCGGGCTCTACCGGCGGCTGGAGGCCCTCGGCGAGCGGCTGGAGACCGGCCTGGCCGAGGCCCTCAGCGCCGCCGGGGTGCCCCACACCATCAACCGGGTGGGCTCGATGCTCACGGTCTTCTTCGCCGAGGGACCGGTGGCGTCCTACGTCGACGCCGAACGAAGCGACCCCGAGCTCTTCCGCCGCTTCTTCCACGGCCTCCTGGCCCGGGGGGTCTACTGGCCGGCCAGCCGGTTCGAGGCCGCCTTCCTCTCGGTGGCCCACACCGAGGACGACCTCGAGCGCACGGTGGCGGCGGTGCGGGCCACCTTCGGCTGAGATCGTGACGGGGCTCTCCGACACCATCGCCGCCGTCGCCACCCCGCCGGGGAAGGGGGCGATCGGGATCCTCCGGCTCTCGGGCCCCGAGGCCCTGACGATCGGGGCCCGGGTCTGGCGGGGGCGCGACCCCCGGAGGCTGGCGGGGGGCCGGTTCAGCCACGGCCGGATGGTCGACCCGGAGACCGGCGAGACCCTCGACGAGGGGCTCCTGCTCGTCTTTCGCGCCCCCCGCTCCTACACCGGCGAGGACGCCCTGGAGTTTCAGCTCCACGGCTCGCCGGCGGTGCTCCGGCGGGGGCTCGCCGCCCTCACCGCGGCCGGGGCCCGCCCCGCCCGCCCCGGCGAGTTCACCCTCCGGGCCTACCTGAACGGCCGGCTCGACCTCGCCCAGGCCGAGAGCGTGCTGGCCCTGGTCGAGGCCGAGACCGAGACCGCCCGCCGCCAGGCCCTTAAAGGGCTCGGCCGCGAGCTCACCGCCCGCATCGCCGCCGCCGAGGCCCCCCTCCTCGACCTGCTGGCCCACGTCCAGGCCACCCTCGACTACCCCGAGGAGGGGGTCGAGCCCCCCCGGGTCGAGGCCGCTCTGGAGGCCGCCGCCCGGGAGCTCCGCTCGCTGCTGGCCACCGAGCGGGCGGGCCGGATCGCCCGGGAAGGGGCCCGTCTGGTGCTGCTGGGCCCCCCGAACGCCGGCAAGTCGAGCCTCCTAAACGCCCTGCTCGGCTACCCGCGGGCGCTGGTCGCCCCCGAGCCCGGCACCACCCGGGACTACCTCGAGGCCCCGCTCGCCCTCGAGGGGCTGCCGGTCCAGGCCATCGACACCGCCGGGGTACGGACCAGCAACGACCCCGTCGAGGCCGCCGGGGTGCGCCGCGGGCTGGAACTCGCCGAGGGCGCCGACCTGGTCCTCTGGCTCAGCGATCAAAGCCGGCCCCAGGTGCCGCCGCCGGCCGGCCTCGACCCCGAACGGCTGCTCTTGGTCGCGAGCAAGGCCGACCGGCCGCCGGCCTGGCGCGACCCCCGCTACCTGCCGGTCTCGGCCCGAACCGGGGCGGGGCTGGAGGCGCTCAAGGCGGCGATCCGCGCCCGCCTGCTGGGGGGCGCCGAGGAGGGCGAGGCCTGGCTCACCAGCGCCCGCCAGGCCGAGGCCCTCCGGCGGGCCCTCGGTCGCCTCGAGGCCGCCCGGGGGGCCCCCGACGACCTCCTGGCCCTGGAGCTCGAGGCCGCCCTGGAGGCCCTCGCCGAGGTCACCGGCACCGCGGTGGCCGAGGCCACCCTCGACCGGATCTTCGCGAACTTCTGCCTCGGCAAGTAGCCGCCTACCGGCCGGCGAGCTGCATCTTGATCTGGTGGAGGAGCTCGGCGGGGCTCGCGATCGGGTAATCGAGGGCCCGGGCCACCTCCTGGGCGTCGTGCCCGCCCAGCCGGAGCCCCTCGAAGCGGGCGACCAGCGGTTCGGGCGAGGCGAGCGGGAAATCGAGCCCCTTGATCGCCTTCAGCACCAGGTAGGCCCAGGGGATGTCGAAGAGCTCGACGAAGCGCTCGAGGAAGTAGCGGAGCACCCGGGGCTCCTCCTCGCCCCGCTGCACCCGACGGTAGGCGGCCTTGGCCAGGCCGCCGGCCAGGTGGACCCGGAGGCCGGCGCCGGCCTCGGTCTCCTCGAGCTTCCTTAGGGCCGCCTCGGGGTCGGCCCGGAGGATGTTCGTAACCGCCGCCCGGGACAGCCCGAGCCGGGCGGCGATGGCCTCGGCGTCCAAAAGCCCCTCCTCGTGGAGGACCACGGCGTAGGACGCCGCCATCAGCGAGTTGGCCCAGGTCAGGTGGCGGCGTTCGGCGAGCGCCCGGGGCCCGCCGACCAGGTCGATCGTCTTCAAAAAGACCCGCAGCACGGTGGCCTCGATCGCGCTCTCGCTCTCGGGTTTCCTCGGGGTCACCTCGATCACTGCGCCTCACCTCCTTCCCCACCGGCCCCCACCGGCGGGCCCACCCGGAGCAGACCGGCGGGGGTGATCTCGAGGAAGTGGGTGCGGGTGTCGTGGCCGGAGTAGCGGGAGCCGTCGACCCGGATAAAGCGCACCACCTCCCCCAGGGGGGCCCGCCAGACCCGGGCCTGGGCGGTCGACATCACCAGCTTCTTGGCCAGGACCACGGTGACGTCCAGGACGTGGCTGACCACGAAACCGCCGGCGGCCTCGGCGGAGAGCTCCTCGTGGCTGGAGCGCTTCTGCGAGGTCAGCACGGCGGTGAGCCCGCGTTCCTTGGTAAACTGGTAGATCCAACGGACGATGGGCCGGGCGGCGACCTCGCGGGCCTCGTAGAGGCCGGTCAGGGAGTCGATCACCAGGTGCCGGGCGTCGACCTTGCCGAGGGCGGCGTCGAGGGTCGCCCCCAGGGTGGCGAGGTCCTCCCGCAGCTCGGGGTGGCGGGCGGCGTCGACCAGGGCGATCCGGTCGAGGGTCCCCTTGGCCAGGCCCATCGCCGCCCGGCGCTGCTCCAGCCCCACGCTCACGAAGGCCGCCGGGTTCTCGACGGTGACGAAGATCACCCCCTCGCCGCGGTCGGCCTGGGCCAGGGCGAACTGCTCGGCGAGCAGGCTCTTGCCGGTGTCCGAGACCCCGGTGACGTGGACCGCGGCGTAGCGGGGGAACCCCGGGAGGGGCCGAACCCTTAGTTTCCCGCCCCGGGTCTCGGCGGTGAAGAAGAGCTCGTCGAGGCCGGGCACCCCGGTGGGGACCCCCTCGATCCGGGGGGCCCGGGCGAGGGCCTCGCCGGCGACCGAGACCGCCTCTAGGACCGGCCGCGAAGCCACCACCGGAGCCCTCCCAGAAGGAGCGAGCGGACGGCGGGGAAGCGGGCGGTGGCCACCCCCAGGGCGAAGGCCCCGATAAGGAGCTTTTCCAGCGGCCAGCGGCGGACCGCCGCGTCGGCCTCGCGGGCGGCCTCGAAGAGGCGCTCGCGGGCGGCCGCTACCTCAGGCTCAACCTTGCGATCCATGCGATCCCTCCCGCCAGCACCAGGGCCACCAGCCCGGTGACCAAAGCGGCCAGGGCCGGGGGCATCGCCGCCAGCAGGGCCAGGTAGAGGGCGGCCAGGAAGAACCCCAGGGCGGCGAGCAGCACCACCGCCGCCACCGAAAGGAGCAATAGCGCCCCGACGAGGGACCCGACCGCCCGACCGAGGGCCCGACCCTCGGCCCGGAGGTAGTCGAAGAGGGCGGCGACGAACTCGGCGATCTGGGACAAGGCTACCTCCGGTCGAAGATCCTGCCGACCAAGAGCCCGAAGCCGAAGGCGGCCGCCAGGCTCAAAAGGGGGTGCTCCTCGACCTCCCGGGTGAGCTCCTCGGCCCGGCTCCTGGCCTTTTCCCGAAGCTCGCGGGTGGCCGCCTCGAGCTCCTCCAGAAGCCTGCGGGCCTCGCCCTCCAGCCGCCGCCTGGCCTCGCCGAGCTCGCCCTTGCCGAGCTCGGCGACCGCGTCCTTCAGCCGGGCCAGGTCCTCGCGCAGCTTGGCCACGTCCTCCTTGAGCGCCTCGAGTTCCGGTTGCAGCTCCCGCTCCGCCATTTAGCCACCTCCTTCAAGGGATATGATAGCACCTTTATTAAGTTCCGGCCACCGGTTCCCTCAGGGGCGCCACTCCAGGCCCATCGAGAAGGCGTCCCGAGCCACCCGCCCGAGCACCGCCAGGTCGTCGGTGACCGCGTAGCGAACCGAGAACTCGGGGCTGGGCTCGGCCGAGAGGTCGGTGGCGAAGGTGAGCTTCAAGCCGTCGTGCTGGTAGCTGGCGTAGACCCGCGAGCCCCGGTCGAAGTCGAGCCGGTAGGCGACGAAGAACTCCGGCGAGAGGTACTTGCCCAGGGTGAACTGGGTTGAGGCCAGCCCCCCGCCCTCGAAGGCGCGGGTTTCGATCTGCAAGAGGTCGAGCCCCAGCGAGCGGGCGAGCTCGCTCTCGATCCGGCCGATCAGAAGGTTCTTGACCGCGACCCCCACCGCCTGCTCGGCGAGGTCGCCCTCCCCCAGCCCCAAAAGGGCGGCGGCGGCCGGCTCCTGGGGGGCGAGCTTGCAGGCCTCGAGGCCGGCCACGTCGACCGTGCTCAGGCAGGTGTCGAGGACCAGCTCGGCCCGCTCCCCTCGCCGGGCGAACCGCCCCTCGGCCAGGAGGTAAACGGGGGCCCCGCCGGCCTCGGTCCGGGCCTTCAAGAAGAGCTCGGGGTAGACGCCGGCGGCGGGAAGGAAGCGGGCCCGGCCCAGGAGGACCCGGAAGCGGTGGTTCAAAAGCAGGAAGTTCCCCCTCAGCGTCCGCACCTCCCCGGCGAGGTAGGGGTCGGCGGCGGTGCCGGCCAGGAAGACCTCGCCGGCCAGCTCGCCCTGGGCCAGGGGCTCGTTGACCACCACCCCTCCCTCGGCGTGGATCCGCACCCGGTCGAAGGCGAGCGGCAGGGCCCGCCCCCGCCGGGTCTCGACCACCGGCCGCTTCTTGGGCACCGCCAGAAGGGCCCGGAGCACCGCCACGTCGCCGGCGAGGCGGTAGACCCCGGCCCGCTCGCCGAGCCGGAGGTCGACCCGGGCCTCGCCGCCCTCCAGGTAGTAGCGCCGGTAGCGGAGGGGGAGCCGGCCCTCAAGGCGGAGGTCGAGGGGCCGGAGCCGGCCGGTGAGGGCGAGGCCGGGACCCCGGCCGGCGACGGTGAGGGCGGGGTAGCGGAGGGCGACCTTGAGACCCTCGAGCCGGCCGATCAGGGGGGCCTCGAGGTCGCCCCGGGCGGCGAGGACCAGGTCGTCGAGCCGGCCCCGGCCGGTAAGCCGGAACCGGCTTTGGACCGGGCGCTCGACCTGCCCGTCGAGGTGGAGGTCGAGGGTGCCGTCGGCGCGGTAGGCGAGCCCCAGCCCCCAAAACCGCCCCTGGACCCCGGCCACGGCGAAGGCGGCGGAACCCTGGGCGGTGAGGGTGCGGCCCCGGGCCTCCAGGAAGAGCGAGCCCCGGGCCTCGGGACGCCATCGGGCGAGCGGCGGCCAGAGCCGGAGCAGGGGGGTAAAGTCGGTGCGCTCGGCCCGCAGCCAGAGGTCGCCCCCCGCCCCCAGCCGCCAGCGCCCCCCGCCCCGCCAGCGGCCGGTCCCCGCCAGGTCGAGGGCGCGGAGCTCGAGGGTGCGGTCCTTAAACGCCAGGGCCACCCGGCCGAGGAGGCGCTCGTCCCCGCTGGTCGCCTCCAGCCGCTCGCCGGAGAGCTCGAACCAGGCGTCCAGGGGGCGGGCCGGGTCCCAGCGGCCGGCGAACCGGCCGGTGAGCCGCACCCGCCCGGTCAGGGAGCCGGCGACCATCGCCACCGGGAGGTCGAGAGGGAAGGCCGCCATCGTCCCCTCGGCCCGCCAGCCCCGCCCCCGGGCGAAGCGGAGGTCGAGCCCGGCGTAGCGGAGCTCGCCGGAAAGCCCCTCCCGGTAGCGCAGGCTCAGGGCCAGGGGGTGGCGGCGATCGCCGACCCCGAGGTCGGCCGAGCCCGCCTGGAGGTAGGCCTCGCCGTCCCGGTAGCGGGCGGCCAGGGCCAGGCGCCCCCGAAGGTAGGGGAGCCGCTCGGAGAGGCCGGGGAGCCTGGCGAGGTCGAGCCCGAGGGCGGAGGCCTCGGCGTCGGGAAGGGCCCAGCCCCGGAGCCGCCCCCGGCCCCGAACCTCGCCGGCCGGGCTCTTGAGCGCGAAGGCGAACCCCCGCCCCTCGAGGTCGAGGTCGAGCCCCCAGCCGAACAACGGCAGGTCGCGAAGCCGAAGCCGCCCGCCGGGGCCGCCGGCGGCGAGCTCCAGCCGACCGCCGCCGTAGGGGCTTTGGAGGCGGACCCCGCCGGCGAGGCCGGTCCCCTCGCCCTCGGCCCGGAAGGGACCGGCGGCGTAGGCGAGGCGCCAGGCGCCGGAAAGCCCGAGGGCGGCCTCGAGGCGGCCGGCCGGGTAGGGCAGGGCGGCGAGCTCGGGGTGGCGGGCGGTGAGGGCGAGGGTCGCCCCCCGGCCGGCGAGCGTCCAGTCCAGCGGACCGGTCCGCCCCTCCAAGCGCCCGGTCAGGCGCCCGGCCCGGTAGACCACCGACCCCCGCCCCCCCCGGTAGCCGAGCTCGAGGGTGAGGGGCTCGGGGTCGAGGCGGACGACGAAGCCGCCGGCCGCGAGCCGGAGGCGCCCCCCATCCCCCACCGCCTCCAGGGGGCCGAAGGCCTCCCGCCCCTCGAAGGCCCAGGGGTAGCGGACCGAGAGCCCCCCCAGGGTGAGCCGTCCGGCCGCCGGGTCGAAGGCGAGGGCCTTGCCGAAGAGCCGTCCCCGGGCGGCGAACCCCGGCCCCAGCCCCAGCTCGCCGCCGGGAAAGGTAAGCCGTCCCCGCCAGCCCCCCCTCCCGACCACCAGGCGGCCGGCGAGGTCCCCCTCGGCGGCCAGCCGGAGGGCGCCGTCCCAGGTCAGGCGAAGCCTCCCGGAGGCGCCCCCCGCCCGCCAGGCCAGGGCCCCCCGGAGCCCCCGCCAGGGGCCCTCGAGGCGGCCCTCCAGGCGAAGGGGCCCGAGGGCGTAGCCCGCGAGGAGGACCCGCGCCCCCGCCGGGGTCAGGTGGGCGAAGAGCCCGGCGGTCGCCAGGGTCAGGACGGTTCCCTCGCCGGTCAGCCGCAGGCGCTGGCCGAGGACGCGGGCCTTTCCTTCCAGCCAGCGCCCGGGGAACCGCCCGCCGGCCTCCAGGCGCCCGAGCCCCCGGGGCAGCGGCCCCCGCCAACCCCAGACCAGCCGCCCCCGGACCAGGTCCACCGACCCCGAGAGGGGGCCCAGCCCGCCCTCCCCCGCCAGCACCAGACGGGGGCCCCGCCCCTCGAGGGCGACCGCCCCCAGGCCCGGCACCCGGTAGCGGAGCGCCCCGCTGGCCGCCGCCTTGAGCGGCCAGTAGTCGAGGCGGCCGGAGAGCCGCCCCCGGCCGGCGAGGGAAAGCCGGCCCTCGCCAGCCCGAAAGCGGCCGGTAAGGGCGCCGCCGGGGAGGGGCAGGTCGAGGTCGAGGGCGCCGGAGAGCCCCTCCCCCGGCCGCCAGGCGAGCGCCCCCTTCAGGTTGCGGTGGTCAAGGGCGAGCCGGGCCCCCCGGGGGCTCGCCGAGAGGTCGAGCCGCCCCCCCGGCACCGGGCCGGCCAGGCGGAGGCCGGGCTTGGCCAGGTCGAGGGCGCCGAGGAGCGCGACCCCGGGGCCCCGGAGGGCGAGGGGGGCGCGGAAGCGGGCGAGGGCGTCGGCCCCCTCCAGGTCGAGGGTCAGCGGGAGCCCGAGGTAGGGGGCGAGGTCGAAGCCCCGGAGGTGGGCCTCGAGGAACCGCCCGGAAAGCCGGACCCCAAGCCCCCCGCCCCGCGCCACCAGCCAGGGGCCGTGGCGGTAGCCGAAGCGGAAGGGCAGCCGCGCGCCCCGCCCGGCGACGACCCCGGAGCCCTCCAGGGTGGGGTCTGGGAGCCGGCCCCCAAGGTGGGCCTCGGCCTTCAGGGGCCCAAGGGCCAGGGCCAGCCGGCCGCCGAGCCCGCCCCCCGGCCCCACCCGGAGCCGGGCCCCGCCCCAGGGCGCCTCCAGGTCGAGGACGAGCGGCCCGGTGCCCACCGCCCGGCCCCGGATCCAGGGCCCGGTGAGGGCAAGCCGGCCGGAGAACCCGCCGGGCCCGTAGCGGAGCTCCCCGGCCAGCTGGTGGCCGGCCTCGAGGGGGGCCACCCCGGCCAGCGTCCAGACCCCGTCGCGGTAGCCGACCGCCATCGGGGCGGCCCAGGAAAGCCGCCACCGGAGCCCCTCGCCCTCGATCCGGAGGGGGCCGCCCTGGAGGAGGCCGCGGCGGGTGCGGAGCCGGCCCTCGCCCCGGTAGCGGAGCCCCTCGCCGCGGAGGACGAGCGCCCCCTCGGCGAGGGGGCCGCGGTAGCGGGCCTCGACCCGGTAGCGCCGGCCGGAGAGCCGCCCCTCGACCGAAAGCCCCGCCCCCCGGGCGGTCAGGCGGAGCTCGGGGCGGCCGAGGGTCCCGGCCAGGGCAAGCCGCACCCCCACCCCGCCCCGGTAAAGAAGGTTCCCGGAGAGCCCCTCCCGGTCCAGCCGGGCGCGGCCGGCGAGCCGGCCGAGCCCTTCGAGCTCGACCCCGCCGCCGAACCGGAGCCGAAGCCCCCCGCCGAGCCCCGGCAGCCAGACCAGCCCGCCTCCCTCCCGCAAGGCGAAGCGGGCCCCCCAGCCGTAGGCGGCGACCTCGCCGGACAAAAGCCCCCCGCCCCCCAGCCGACCCCGCAGCCTTCCCGCGACCGGGAGCCCCAGCGCCCGACCCAGGGCGCCGAGGTCGAAGGCGCCGGCCTCGAGGCCCCCCGCCCGGTAGACCAGCGTGCCCCCGGGGAGGCGGGCGGTGACCGCCAGCGGCCGGGTCGCCAGCGTGAGGCGGGCCTCCCCCCGGGGCAGGCCGGCGGTGAGGCGGGCGGTGAGGTCGGCCCCGGTCCCCTCGAGGGTCCCCCGGACCGGCCCCAGCCGGCTGGCCCACTCGACCCGCCCGCGGTAGCGGAGCCCCCTCCCCGAGACCGCAAGGGGGCCGGTGAGCCTCCAGTTCGCCCCGCTCAGGCTCAACCACCAGCGGCGTTCGGCCAGGAAGGGCACCCGGTAGCGCCCCTCGCCGCCGGCCCAAAGGCCCTTGGCGTCGAGGCCAAGCCGCACCCGGCCGGTGATCCAGGGGTGGCGGGAGCGGAGGTCGAGGACGAGCCCCCGGGTCGAGAGCCGGCCGGTGCCCGCAAGGCCAGGCCCCGCGTAGCGGAGGGCGAGGGTCCCCGACCCCTCGGCCACCAACCGGCCGTAGGGACTCTCGGCGACCAGCCGGCCGGCGAGGCCCCCGCGGTAGACGAGCCGGCCCCGGAGGGTGACCGGGAGGCCGAGGGGGGCCAGGGAAAACCCCTCGGCCACCAGCTCGGCCTCCCTCCCCGCCCCCCGTAGCCGCAACCCGCCCCCGGAACGGAGGGCGCCGGCGTAGACGGCCCGGGCCCCCCGGCCCCGGACCGAGAGCGCGCCCTCGAACCCCGGGTGGGTGAGGGTGAACCGGTAGCCGAGGCCGGGGAGGTCGAGCCGGCCCCGCACCCGGAGCCCCAGGGTGGGGCTCTCCCCGGCCACCGGGAGGTCGGCCCAGGGGCCCTCGCCGGCGAGGCGGAGGTCCCTCGACTCCAGCCAGAGCCGGCCCGAGCGGAGGTCGCCGGCAAGCCCCAGGCGGGCGGGGCGGCCGGCGTAGCGCAGGGGGAGCACCGCCCGCCCCCGGCCACCGGCGAGGTCGAACCCCCCCTCGCCGAGCGCCACCCGCTCGCGGGTCACCCGGAGGGGGAGGGCGGGCACCTCGACCGGACCGAACCGCAGCGGCCGGGTCTGGCCGGCGAGATCCGGTCTGGGCCAGACCTCGCCAGAGAGCCGGGCGTAGCCGTCAAACTCGGCCCAGACCGCCGGGCCCCGCCCGTAGAGCCGTCCCCCCAGCCAGGGGCTCGCCAGCGAGAGCGCGCCGCGGTAGCCCCCCGGACCCCCGGCGAGGTTCCCCGA
>JALSRQ010000032.1 GCA_026984675.1 Thermaceae bacterium | reverse complement strand
CAAGGTGATCGCCGAGAACCCCCAGGTGGTCGAGCAAATCCGGGCCGGGAAGACGAAAGCGATCAACGCCCTTTTGGGTCAGGTGATGCGGGCCACCCGCGGCACCGCCCCGCCCGACCGGGTGCGCGGGCTGCTCCTAGAGGCCCTCGGGGTCGAGGCCTAGGCGGGCGCGGGGGCCGGCAGGGCGGCCTCGAGCTCGGCCCGCCAGGGGCGGAGGCCGAGCTCCTCCAGGTGGGCGAGGTAGTACCGCACCCCTTCGGCGAGGTTCTCGAGGTAGGTCCGGCGGTAGGCCGGGCTTTGCTCCTTTTCGCTCCCGAAGCGGCCCCTTTCGAGGTCCTTAAGGTAGTCCCGGTAGAGCCTGAGCTCCTTGACGAACATGTGGGGGCGGGAGGGGTCCAGGGGAAGGGTGCGGCGGCCGTAGATGTGGTCCACCATTTCCTCTAGGGAATAGCTCCCCTGGAAGTAGGCGAGGTTCGGGCCGGGGCAGACCGAGACCCCGGCCGGCTCCCTCATCTGGGGTTCGAGCTCGAAGGAGAGGTGGGCGGGCTCGGCCAGGCCCACGCAAAGGCACTGGCGCTCCAACACCCGCCCGATCGCGGCCTTCCGCTCGGGGCCCTCAAGGCGCGCCTCGATCTCCCGGATCTTGCGGTACTGGTAGGCCCGGCTGGCGGTGCAGATGGGGCGCTCGGTGTACTCGGTGTTGTACTCCAAGAACCCCTTGGGGCAGGGGCTTCCGGGTTTGCCCGATCGGTACCAGTCGTGCATCCGCTGGCCCATGGTGGCCTTTTTCAGCACGTTGAAGGGCACCCCCAGGGGGGAGGCGCCGGAGAGCTCGAGGTCCTCCTCACCGGCCGCGGCGAGGTCGGCCCGGGTGGCGTCGTCGACCACGGTGGCCTCGGGGACCAGCAGGAAGGGCGAGCCCCAGCCCACCGAGTCGAGGCCATAGCGCTCGAGCAACAGGCGCTGCTCGAAGGCGTTCCCCACCCCGCCCTGGGCGGTGATCCTCTGGGCCGGGGGTTCGGCGGGCACCGGCTTTCCGAGCTTCTTCAGGGCGGTGCGGTAGATCCCGAAGAGGGTCGCGACCAGCTCCTCGCGCCGCCGGCGGAACTCCTCGAGGATCGGCCCCATCAGGATCCCGGGGGTGGCGAAGGCGTGGCCGCCGCAGTTCAGCCCCGACTCGAGGCGGAACTCGCTCACCCAGAGCCCCTTCTTGGCCAGGAACTTGCCCTGGGTGAGGGCGCTTCGGAAGTCGGAGACCTTAAGGATAATTTCCTTTTTGATCCGCCCGGCCTCGTCGGCGAAGAAGTCCTTGAACCGGGCGAGGTAGGAGTAGAGCCGGGGGTTCATCCCGGCCGAGAGGCAGAGCGCCCCCTCCAGCCCGCTTTCGGCGAAGCCCCGAACGGCGGCGTGGGCGTAGTTCATCTCGGTGGGCAGCGGCCGGCCCCGGTGGTGGGTGGGCTGGTCGACCTTGGTCATCACGTTGGCCTCGATGCGGCCGGGGCGGAGCCCCGAGCGGATGGCGGCCTCGACCGCCGGCGAGCGGGTCGCCTGCCAGCGGCGGTAGAGCCGCTTGAGCCGGGCCTCCTCGGGCAGGAGCTCGAGGTAGCGCACGATCTCGCTCCCGGCCCGGAGCGGGGCCCGCCTCAGGGCCTCGAACTCCTGGCGCACGATCGCCGCCACCAGGTCGAGGTAGGCGGCGATCCGCCGGGCCCGGGAATCGGCCAGGGGGTCCTTGGGGATGGGGCGGTATTCGCGGCCGCTCCGGCGGCTCCAGTAGGCGCGCATGCGCTCGAGGAGGTCGTCGTCGACGATCGAGATCACCGAGGCGATCCCGTACTTGGCGACCTTGATCGGGGTGTCGATGGTGAAGGCGGTGCCCATCACGGGGATGTGGAAGCGGTGCGGCGGCACCTCCCGGTCCCCGGCGCCGGGTCGAGAAAAAACCTGCATGCCCAAGGTTACCCCTTTCCGGTGAGGGGGAATAGGGGACCCCCGCTCACCCCTCCCAGCGGAAGTCCTTGAACCGCTCCCGGAGCTTCGCCTTCAGGAACTTGCCGGCGCTGGTGCGGGGGATCTCCTCGACGAAGACGATGCGGTCGGGGATCCACCACTTGGCGAACTTGGGCTCCAGGAAGGCCTTGAGCTCCTCCTCGGTGGCGCTCGCCCCCTCCTTGAGGACCACCACCGCCAGCGGCCGTTCCTGCCACTTGGGGTGGGGCACCGCGATCACCGCCGCCTCGGCCACCGCCGGGTGGCCCATCAGGGCGTTCTCCAGCTGCACCGAGCTGATCCACTCCCCGCCCGACTTCACCAGGTCCTTGGTGCGGTCGACGATCTCGATGTACCCCTCGGGGTCGATGGTTACCACATCGCCGGTCCTGAACCAGCCGTCCTCGGTCCACTTGTCGGCCCCCTCGGGGAGGCGGTAGTAGCGTTCGGCGATCCAGGGGCCCCGGACCTGGAGCTCGCCCATCGTGCGGCCGTCCCAGGGGATCTCGCCCGCCTCGCCCCAGCCCCGGGCCTCGACCAGGGGGACGGGCAGGCCCTGCTTGGCCCGGAGGCGGTACTTCTCGTCCTCGGGGAGGGCCTCGAGGTAGCTCTTGAGGTAGCTCACGGTGCCGAGGGGGGTGGTTTCGGTCATCCCCCAGGCGTGGATGACCCTAAGGCCGAACCGGTCGAAGGCCCGGATCATCGCCTCCGGCGCCGCCGAGCCCCCCACCACCATCCGCATCCCCGGCACCAGGTTCCAGCGATCCGGCTCCTTCTCCAGCGCCTGGAGGATGCCGAGCCAGATCGTCGGCACCCCGGCGGTGGCGGTGACCCGTTCGCGCTCGTAGAGGTCGAGGAGGCTTTCGGGGTCGAGGTAGGGGCCGGGGAGGACCTGCTTGGTCCCGGTCATGGTGGCGGTGAAGGGGAGGCCCCAGGCGTTCACGTGGAACATCGGCACCACCGGAAGGAGCACGTCGCGCTGCGAGAGGTTCAGGGCGTCGGGAAGCGCCGAGGCCAGCGAGTGGAGCACCACCGCCCGGTGGCTGTAGACCACCCCCTTGGGGCGGCCGGTGGTACCCGAGGTGTAGCACATCCCCAGCGCCTGCTCCTCGCCCTGGATCCGGAAGGCCTCGAGCTCGGGGGCGGGGGCGATCGTCTGCTCGTAGTCGAGGAAGCCCTCGGGCACCGGCTGGCCGGTAAGGGGCACCACGATCACCCGCTCGACGTTCTCGACCAGGGGGGCGACCTTTTCCCAGAGGGGAAGGAGGACGTCGTCCACGATGACGAACCGGTCGCCGGCGTGCTCGATGATGTAGGCGAGGTCGGCGGGGTGGAGCCTCAGGTTCAGGGTGTGCAGCACCCCGCCGGCGATGGGGATCCCGAAGTAGGCCTCGAGGTGGGCGTAGTGGTTCCACATCAGCGTCCCCACCCGGTCGCCGTCCTTCAGCCCGAGCTTCAAGAGGGCGCTCGCCAGCTTCCTCGCCCGGCTCGCGAACTCGCCGTAGGTGTAGCGGTGGAGCGACCGGTCGGGGAGCCGGCTCACCACCTCGACCTTGGGAAAGAGGGTCTCGGCCCGTTCGAGAACGTGCCCGATGGTGAGGGGGGAGTGCATCATCTGCCCTTGCATACGGCCTCCTGTGGTGCCCCCATGATAGCCGAGGGGGGGCGGCCGGGGGAGAACGCCCCGGAACCGGTAAAAAGCCCGATAGGGAAGGGAAGAGCCTTGCTTGACACCCTTTTTCCGGTTGTGCTAGGCTGGCTCTTCGGGCAGGGGTCCCAACCCCCGGCCCGGCCCCCAGGGTGCCACCCTAGCTCAACGCGGCAGAGCACCCGACTTGTAATCGGGGGGTTAGGGGTTCGACTCCCCTGGGTGGCTCCAGGAGACGTGGGCAGGTGTCCCGAGTGGCAAAGGGGGCGGTCTGTAAAACCGTTGGCGTATGCCTTCGTGGGTTCGAGTCCCACCCTGCCCACCACGCGCGGGAGTAGCTCAGTTGGTAGAGCATCGGCTTCCCAAGCCGAGGGTCGCGGGTTCGAGTCCCGTCTCCCGCTCCACGGGCTCGCGTAGCTCAGCAGGTAGAGCACTCCCTTGGTAAGGGAGAGGTCGCCGGTTCAAGTCCGGCCGCGAGCTCCAAGGACGAAGCGTCCAGGCCGCGCCCGCCTCCAGCGGGCGGGTTTGGACTGCAAGGAGGAAGAAGCATGGCGAAGGAGGAGTTCAAGCGCACCAAGCCCCACGTGAACGTGGGGACGATTGGCCACGTGGACCACGGGAAGACGACGCTGACGGCGGCGATCACGTTTGCGGCGGCGGCGGAGAACCCCAAC
>JALSRQ010000031.1 GCA_026984675.1 Thermaceae bacterium | reverse complement strand
CCGGGGCCGCCTTCGGGGCGGCGGTGGGGCTGGTCCTCGAGGGCCGCCTGAGCCCCGCCTACGCCGAGTGGATCCGGGTCGGGAGCGGCCTCACGGTGCCGTTCTTCGCCTTCTTGGGGGCGCTTTTCGCGGTGTTCCTGGCGGTGGTGCTGGCCGGCGGGGTGGGCCGCACCCGCGAGCTGATCCTCTCCGGGGTGGTGGTCGGCTCGGTCCTCACCGGGCTCACCACCTACCTGATGCTGGCCGGCGCCGACCGGGTGCGGGCGGTCTTCGCCTACACCCTGGGCAACCTGGCCTTCCTTGGCTGGCCCGAGGTGGGCCGGCTGGCGCTGTACCTGGCCGTGGCCCTGCCGGTGCTGGTGGGGCTCGCCCGGGTGCTCAACGCGATGCAGCTGGGGGAGACCGTGGCCCGGACCATGGGGTTGCCGCTGGAGGCGTTGAAGCTCGTCTTAGTGGTGGCGGCCACCCTGGTCACCGCCGGGGCGGTGGCCGAGGCCGGCATCATCGGCTTCGTGGGACTGGTGGTCCCCCACGCCCTCCGGCGGCTGGGCGGGGGCGACTACCGCTTCCTGATCCCGGCCTCGGCCCTGGGGGGCGCCGGGCTCTTGGTCTTCGCCGACCTGGTCGCCCGGGTGCTGGTGCGGCCCGCCGAGCTCCCGGTGGGGGTGGTGACCACCCTGCTCGGGGGGCCCTTCTTCCTGTACCTGCTCTGGAGGATGCGTGCTCGAGGCTAAGCACCTCACCGCCGGCTACCGCCGCCGGCCGGTGATCGTCGGGCTCGACTTCGTCCTCCGGCCCGGCGAGTGGGTGGCCCTGCTGGGCCCCAACGGCTCGGGGAAGACCACCTTGCTGCTGGCGCTCCTGGGGCTCCTGCCCTCAAGCGGCGAGGTGCGGCTCTCCGGCCGGCCGCTCGCCGAGCTCTCCAGCTGGGAGCGGGGGCGCCGGCTCGCCTTCCTGCCCCAGGAGACCCCCACCCCCGAGGCGATGCGGGTCCGCGAGGTGGTGGCGCTGGGCCGCTTGCCCTACCAGGGCCTCCTGGGCCGCGAGGGGCCGGAGGACCGCGAGGCGGTGGCCTGGGCGATGGCGGTGACCGGGGTCGAGCCCTTCGCCGACCGCGCCCTCGACGCCCTCTCCGGCGGCGAGCGCCAGCGGGTCTTCCTGGCCCGGGCCCTGGCCGCCCGGCCCCGCTACCTCTTCCTCGACGAGCCCACCAACCACCTCGACCTCGCCCACCAGGCCCGGCTGCTCCGGTTGCTGGCCGAGCTCAGGGACCGGGGGCTGGGGGTGCTCACCGTGCTCCACGACCCCAACCACGCCCGGGGGGCCGACCGGGTGGTGGTCCTCGAGGCCGGCCGGAAGCGGGCCGAGGGCGGCTACCGCGAGGTCCTCCCCGAGGTCGCCCGGCTCTACCGCGGCTGGGCCCGGGTGGCCGGCTCCGAGCTGGGGCCGGTGGTGCTGCCGGTCTGGGAGGAGGGATGAGGGGCTCGCTGCGGGCTAGCGAACGGCTCCTGGTGGTGGACCTCGGCGAGGTGCGGCGGCTCTACACCGAGCGGGGCCCCCGGCTGGCCCGCTTCGTGGCCCTGGTGCGGGGGGCGCCGGGCCCCGACCTGGCCGCCCGCCTGCTGCGCCACGGCCTGCCCCCCGGCGAGACCCTGGTCTACCCGGTGGCCGCCGACCTGCTCGACTTCGAGTACCGCCAGGGGGCGGTGGTGGCCGGGGGGGTGGCGGTGTTCCTCGAGGGCCCCCCGCCCTTCGTCTTCACCCCCTACTACGCCTGGGTGGAGGGGTCGTGAGGAGGCCGGCGCTCTTGATCGCGGCCGCCCACTCGGGGGCGGGCAAGACCACCGTGGCGCTGGCCCTGGCGCTCGCCCTCCGGGAGCGGGGACGCTCCGTCCAGGCCTTCAAGACCGGACCCGACTACCTCGACCCCGCTCACCTCGCCGCCGCCACCGGCCGGCCGGTCTACAACCTGGACGGCTACTTCCTCGACGAGGCGGGGCTGGGCTGGCTCTACCGGAGCCGGTCGGCGGGGGCGTCGTTCGCCCTGGTCGAGGGGGCGATGGGGCTCTTCGACGGCAAGGACCCCCGGGGCCGGGAGGGCTCCAGCGCCCAGGTCGCCCGGCTCCTCGGCCTGCCGGTGGTGCTGGTGGTCGACGCCGGGGCGATGGCCGGCTCGATCGCCGCCCTGGCCCGGGGGTTTCGGGACCACGACCCCGGGCTCGACCTCGCCGGGGTGGTGGCCAACCGGGTGGCGGGGCCGGGCCACGCGGCGATCCTCCGGGAGGCCCTGGCGGCGGTGGGGATCCCCCTCCTCGGTACCCTCCCCCAGGACCCCGCCCTGGCCCTCCCCGAGCGCCACCTCGGCCTGGTGCCCCCGGAGGAGGCCGACCTGCCCCGGGAGGCCCTGCGTCGGGCCGCCCGGGGGCTCGACCTGGCGGCCCTCCTCGCCGCCGCCGGCCGGGCCCGGGGGCCCCGCCGGGCGGCGCCCCCCTACGACCCCGACCGGCGCTACCCCGGGGCCCGGATCGCCTACGCCCGGGACCGGGCCTTCTTCTTCTACTACCCGGAGGTCCTCGAGGCCCTGGCCGAGCTCGGCGCCGAGCTCGTTCCCTTTAGCCCCCTGGCCGACCCCGCCCCGCCCGAGGCCGGGCTGGTCTGGCTGGGGGGCGGCTACCCCGAGCTCTTCGCCCCCGAGCTGGCCCGGAACCGAACGATGCGACGGGCCGTCCGTCGCCACCCCGGGGCGATCTACGCCGAGTGCGGCGGCTACCTCTACCTCGCCCGGGGGCTCGTCTACGAGGGGCTCTGCCACCCGATGGTCGGCCTCGTCCCCGGGGTCGCCGAGGTCGCCGACCGTCCGGTGCTCGGCTACCGCGAGGTCGAGGCCCTCCGTCCCACCCGGATCTTCGCCCCCGGCGAGCGGGTGCGGGGGCACGAGTTCCACCACGCCCGCCTGCCGCCCTCGAGGACGCCCCTGTGGCGGCTTTCCGGCGGGGGCCTCGAGGGCCACACCGACGGCCGGGTGCACGCAAGCTTCGTGCACCTCTACCCGCTTTCGAACCCCCGGGTGCTCTACGCGATGCTGGAGGCGAGCGGTGGAAGTCTGGCTGGCGGGCGTGCTTGATCGCCTCGGGGAACCCCCCAACCGGTTCCACCCGGTGGCCTGGTTCGGGGCCCTCGCGCGGGGGCTCGAGGCCCGCTTCTACCGCGATTCGGTGGCCGTCGGCGGCGTGCTCGCCTGGCTGCTGGTGGCGCTGGCCGGGGGGGTGGGGTACGCCCTCGACCGGGGCCTCGCCGGGCTCGCCCCGGCGGTCCGCTACCCCCTTTTGGCCCTTTGCTTGAAGCCCGGATTCGCCCTCTCGGCCCTGCTCGCCGCCGTGGCCGAGGTGGAGCGGGCCCTCCAGGAGGACCTCGACGCCGGCCGGCGGGCGGTGGGACGGATCGTGAGCCGGGACGTGCGGCGCTTGGACCCGCCCCGGGTTCGGATGGCGGCGCTTTCGTCCCTGGCGGAGAACCTGGTGGACTCGGTGGCGGCCCCGCTCCTTTACTACCTGCTCCTCGGCCTCCCCGGCGCCTACCTCTACCGGGCGGCGAACACCCTCGACGCCCTGTGGGGCTACCCCAACCCCCGCTACCGGAACTTCGGGCGGGTCGCCGCCCGCCTCGACGACGCCCTGGGTTACCTGCCCGCCCGGATCGTCGGCCTTGCCCTGCGGGGTCGGGGCGGGCCCGGCCGGCTGGCCCGGGAGGCGGGGAAGACCCCTTCGCCGAACGCCGGTTGGCCGATGGCGGCCCTGGCCCTGCGCCTGGGGGTGCGGCTGGAAAAGCCCGGGGTCTACCTGCTGAACCCCCGGGGCCGGCCCCCGACCCCGGGGGACCTCGCCCGCGGCCTGGCCGCCGCCCGGTTGCTCGGTTACCTGACGATCCTCGCCGCCGGCGCGGTGCGTTGGGGGGTGGGAGGGTGATCCCGCACGGGGGGGCGCCGGCGGGGGTCCGGGCCGACTTCTCGACCAACCTGAACGCCCTGGGGCCGCCGGGCTTCCTGCTGCGGGCGGTGCGCCGGGCGCCGATCGGGCGCTACCCCGACCCCGAGTACGCCGAACTCCGTGCCCGCTTGGGCGGGCTCGAGCGGGTCGCGGTGGGGGCCGGAGCCAGCGAGCTCATCCACCGCCTGGTGGCGGCGTCCCGGGGGCCGGTGGCGGTCTTCTGCCCCGGCTTCGGCGAGTACGCCCACGCCGCCCGGGTGCGGGGTCGGAGGGTGATCGCCGCCCGGGACGAGGAGGCGTTCCTAGGCGCCATGCGGAGGAGCGGGCTGGGGTTCCTGG
>JALSRQ010000030.1 GCA_026984675.1 Thermaceae bacterium | reverse complement strand
TGATGTCGGTGCTCGGCTCGGGCTCGGGGGCGGCCGGCTCCTCGAAGACCGGGAGTTCGGCGGTGGGTTCCTTGGCGGGGGGTTCGGGGGCCGGGGGAGGTTCCGCCGGCGCTTCCTCCTCGAAGACCGGCAGCTCGGCGGTGACGTCGGCGGGGGCCTCCTCGACCTCGGGGAACTCCGAGGTCACCTCCTCGACGATCGTCTCCTCCCGCCAGGCGGCGACCTCGGCCGGCGGCGGGGGGGTGGGTTCGGCCTCGGCCTCGTCCAGGTCAAGGTCGAGCTCGAACTCGGCGGTCTCGGTGGGGGCCTGGGGGATGAGCTCCTCCAGGGTCAGCCCCTCCCGCTCCAGCGCCTTGCGGGCGCTCTCCAGGTCGGCCTCCCCCTCGGGGGGCGGGGGCTCGCCGGGCGGGGGGCCCTCGAGGGTGATCTCCCCGGCCATCACCTTGGCCAGGAAGTTCAGGATGTCGCGTTCGGTGATCTCGCCCTCGGGCCCGGTTCCCTCGATGCGGCGCCAGTCGATGCCGTTCTCCTCAGCGAGGCGCCGCGCCAGGGGTGTGATCTTGGGCTCGCTCATTTCTCCCATCATAGCCCAGGGGCACCCGGCGCGCGCCGCGGTAGGCCCGCCGGTACCAGGGGAGGTCGAGGGCCTCGATCACCACCCCCCGGTCGGAGGCGTGGACGAACCGCCCCCGACCGAGGTAGATCCCCACGTGGTCGATCCGCTTTCCGGAGAAGCTGAAGAAGACCAGGTCCCCGGGCCGGAGCCCCCGGGCGGGGGGGAGGGCGGCGTACTGCCCCCGGGCGGTGCGGGGCAGGCGGACCCCGAGCCCGGCGTAGACCCGAAGGACCAGCCCCGAGCAGTCGAAGCCGCCTTCCCCGGTGCCGCCGTAGCGGTAGGGGGCCCCCAGGTAGGGGCGGACCAGGGCGGCGAAGTCGGGGGCTTGACCGGGGATCGCCAGCACCTGGCCGACCCGGATGAGGTCGCCGCCGAGCCCGTTCGCCCGCCGGATCGCGTCCACCGTGGTGCGGTAGCGGCGGGCCAGGGCGTAGAGGGTGTCGCCCGGCTGCACCCGGTAGCTCCAGGCCCCGGCCCAAAGGGCCCCAAGGAGCAGGAGCGGGAGCAGCCGGGGCACCCTAGGCCTCCTCGGCGGGGAGCCGCCCCCCTTCGGCCCAGAGGATGATCGGCTTGAGCAGGAAGGGGGCCAGCAGGGTGGTGAGCACCACCATGAAGATCACCACCGCGAACTGGGCCTCGTCGATCGCCCCCGAGGAGAGCCCGATGCCGGCCACGATCAGGCCGACCTCGCCTCGGGGGATCATCCCCACCCCCACCACCACCGCGTTCTTGATCCCCTGGGTGAGGGCGGGGACGAAGGTGACCAGCTTGCCGGCGACGGCGATGAGCCCGACGATCAGCCCGGCGACGATCACGTCGCCGCCGCCGAGGGCGTGGAGGTCCAGGAGGATGCCCATGTAGGCGAAGAAGATCGGGGCCAAAAAGCCCTCCAGCGCCTGCACCGGGGGGTGGAGCTCGAGTTCCTCGGCGACCTCGGCCATGATCATCCCGGCCAGGAAGGCCCCCACGATCGGGGCTAGGCCGATCGCGCTGGCCAGCGCCGCCATCGCCAGGGCGACGATGGTGGCGGTGCCGTAGGGGGACTGGAAGGGGAGGCGCCGGAAGGGGATCCGCCGCACCAGGGGGACCGCCGCGATCGCCGCCGCCACGAAGACCGCCGAGATCAGGGTGAGCCGGATCGCCGCCGCCGCCTCCACCCGGCCGGTCTGGGCGATGCCGGAGACGATGGCGAGGACGATCAGCCCCAGCACGTCGTCGATCACCGCCGCCCCCAGGATGATCCGGCTGTAGGGGCGGGAGAGCACCCCGAGCTCCTGCAGCACCCGGGCGGTGATCCCCACGCTGGTGGCCACCAGGGCGGCGCCGAAGAACAGCGAGGCCACCGTGTTGTGGCCGGAGAAGACCGAGAAGTAGTAGCCCCCGATGAAGGGCAGGATGACCCCGGTCACCGCCACCAGGAAGGCCTCCTTGCCGACCTCGAGGACGTCCTTCAAGCGGGTCTCCAGCCCCACCATGAAGAGCAGGAAGATCACGCCGACCTCGGCGACGAACTCCAGGGTGTGGCCCTCGTGCACCCAGCCGAAGACCGAGGGCCCGATGATCACCCCGGCCACCAGCTCGCCGATCACCGCCGGTTGGTTGAAGCGGCGGAAGAGCCAGCCCATGAACTGGACGCTGGTGACCAGGATGAAAAGTTGCAGCAAGAGCTGGGCGACGGTGGGGGCGGCGTCCTCCATCAGCCTTCCTCCTGGCTTAGAAAGAGGCGCAAAAAGTCGCTGCGGGTGAGGATCCCCACCACCCGGCCGTCGGCGTCGACCACCGGCACCCGCCGGAACTGGTTCTCCACCAGGGTCTTGAGGGCGTGCCACAGCCGGTCGTCGGGGTTCAGGGTGGGGGGCTCGGGGCGCATCACCGCCCGGACCGGGGTGCCCTCGTAGCGGCGGAAGATCTCGGCGTAGTCGCCGGGGTCGATCCAGTCCTCGAAGAGCTTCAGGGCCTCGACGTCGGAGTGGGGGATCAGCTCGGGGTGGGGGAGGAGGTCGTCGACCTCGAGCACCCCGGCCAGCCGTCCCTGGCCGTCGACCACCGGCAGCCCGCCGTAGCGGTTTTCCAGCATGAGGCGGGCGGCCCGGGTGATGGGGTCGTCGGCCCCGACCGTGAGGGGGTGGGCGGTCATCAGCTCGCGGACGCGCATGCGTCTATGCTATACGGAGATGGCCGGGCCGCGGCTTTTGGTCAAGCTGGGGGGCTCGCTGGGGGAGGCCGAGGCGGTGCTTGCCGAGCTCGCCGCCCACCCCGACCCCCTGGTGCTGGTGCACGGCGGCGGCCCCCAGATCGGGGCGTTCCTGGAGCGGCTGGGGTTCGCCACCAAGTTCGAGGCCGGCGAGCGGGTGACCCCGCCGGAGCAGCTGGAGGCGGTGGAGATGGTCCTGACCCGGCTGGGTAAGCAGCTCGCCCACCGGCTCAGCCGCCTGGGCCGGCCGGCGCTGGCGGTCTCCGGCCGCGACGCCGCCTTCCTCCGGGGGCGGGCCGAGGTCCGGCTCGGTCGGGTGGGGCGGATCGAGGCGGTGGAGACCGGCCTGCTCGCCGCCCTCCTTGGGGCCGGCCTGACCCCGGTGGTGACCCCCATCGCGGTGGACCGCGAGGGGGCCCTGAACGTCAACGCCGACCTGGCGGCGGCGGCGGTGGCCGGGGCGCTGGCGGCCCCGGCGATCTTCCTCACCGACGTGCCGGGGGTGCTGGCCGACCCCGGCGACCCCGACTCCCGCATCCCCCGGCTCGCCCGCGACGAGGCCGAGGCCCTGATCGCCGCCGGTACGGTGGCCGGGGGGATGGTGCCCAAGGTGGCGGCGGCCCTGCTGGCCCTCGACCGGGGGGCCCCCTGGGCGGCGATCGCCCCCGGGGCCCCCGGGGCCCTGGCCGAGACCCTGGCCGGCCGGGCCGGCACCCGGTTCTGGCCGGGGCCGGTATAATCGGCGTGCCTTTTAAGGAGGGGTTATGAACATCCGCACCCTCACCGTGATCGTCGTGCTGGTCCTGCTCGGGCTCTTCGCCGGGCTCAACTGGCCGGCGTTCACCGCCCCCGCCACCCTCAACCTGCTCTTCGCCAAGGTGCAGGCCCCGCTGGGCCTGGTCATGCTCGGGGTGGTGCTGGTCCTGACCCTGCTCTACGTGCTCTTCTCCCTGGGGGTGGAGGCCTCGGCGTTGATCGAGGTCCGCCGCTACGCCCGCGAGCTCTACCAGACCCGCAAGCTCTTGGAGAACGAGGAGGAGTCGCGCTTCCTCCAGCTCAAGGGGTACCTCGAGGCCGAGTTCGCCCGCCAGAGCGAGGCCGGCGCCCAGCTGCAAAAGGCCCTGGAGGAGGGCCTCGGGTCCATGGGGGAGGGCCTCGAGGGGTTGGCCCGGCGCCTGGAGGCCCTTCCCGAGCAACAGAGGCAGGCGCTCAAAGAGGAGCTCGAGCGGCTGACCACCCAGATCGACACCCTGAAGCTGCAGCACCGGGAGATCGTTCAGAAGATCGAGGCCGCCGCCGAGCGGCTCCGCTCCCAGATGGGGGCGGCCGCCGAGGCCCCCGAGTAGCCGATGCACCCCGACCCCGCCCTGCTCACGGCCAGCCTCGCGGTGGGCTTGGGAATCCTCGCCCAGCTCCTGGCCCACCGCTACCGGCTGCCGGCCCTGGTCCTCCTGCTGGTCTTCGGGGTCCTCGCCGGCCCCGGGGTCCTGGGGCTGCTCCGCCCCGCCGCCCTGGGCGGGGGGCTTTTCCTGCTGGTCAAGCTGGCGGTGGCGATCGTCCT
>JALSRQ010000029.1 GCA_026984675.1 Thermaceae bacterium | reverse complement strand
CGGTGCCGGAGGGGCGCCTCTCGGTCGCCGAGGACGGCGCCCGGGTCAGCGTGGGGGGGCTCACCCTGGTCGCCCACGAGACCCTGGGCCACGCCGTCCACCACCACGCCTGGCAGCTCGGCGACGCCCTCTTCACCGGCGACGTCGCCGGGGTGCGGCTGGCCGGCGGCCCGGTGCTGCCCCCCTGCCCGCCGCCCGACATCCAGGTCGAGGACTGGCTGGCCTCGATCGAGCGGGTGCGGGCCCTCGCCCCGGAGACCCTCTACCTCACCCACTTCGGGGCCTACGTGGACGTCGAGCGGCACCTCGACGAGCTCGCCGAACGCCTCAAGGACTGGGCCGACTGGATCCGGAAGGGGCTGCGCGCCGGCCGGGACCCCGAGGCCCTGGTCCCCGCCTTCGAGGCCAAGGTGCACGCCGAGCTCGCCTCCGCCGGGCTCGACGAGGCCGGGATCGCCCGCTACGAGCTCGCGAACCCCTCGGCCTACTCGGTGCATGGCCTGGTGCGGTACTGGCAAAAGCACCGGCCGGAGGCGCTGGCGGGATGAACCCGCCGGCGGCGGTCTTCGACCTCGAGGGCACCCTCACCGCCGGCGAAACCTGGAAGGGCGTCGCCCGCTACCTCCGCACCCACGGCAAAAAGGCCGCCTACGACCGCTTCTTCGCCCTCCACCTGCCGGGGGCGCTCTTGACCAAGGCGGGCCTCCTCCCCCGGCGCTGGTACCAAAGCCGCTGGATGCGGCACCTCGCCGGGCTGCTCGCCGGCATGGACGCCGGATCGGTGGCGGCGATGGCCGAGTGGGTGGTGGCCGAGGAGCTCTGGCCGGGGCGGAAGGAAAAGACCCTCCGCCGGCTCCTCGCCTATCGGGATGCGGGCTACCGGATCGTCCTGGCCTCGGGGACCTACCAACCGGTGCTCGCGGCCTTCGCCCGGCGGCTCGGGGAAGGGGTCGAGGCGCTGGGCACCCCGCTCCGGTTTCGGAACGGGGTCGCCACCGGCCGGCTGGCCGGTCCGATCAACGTGGGCCGGGCCAAGGCCGAGGCGGTGCGCCGTCTCCTCGGCGGACCGCCGGCGGTCGCGGCCGGCGACACCGCCGCCGACCTCCCGCTCCTTGGGATGGCCGGGCAGGCCCTGGCCGTCGACCCCGACCCCCGCCTGGCCCGGGAGGCCCGGCGGCGGGGCTGGACCGTGCTCTAGGGGACGGTCTCCTCGCGGGTAAGCCGGGCCAGATCGTCCGGCTTGTGGGCCTTGTCGCGGTAAAGCGCCCGGTCGGCCCGCCGGTAGGCCTCCTCAAAGGAGAGCCCGCCGGCGTCGATCCACCCCGCGGAGGCCCAGGGGAACCGGCGCCGCACCCGTTCCAGCAGCTGCTCGGGGGCCGCCAGTCCGATGTGGAGGCCGGCGAACTCGTCGCCCCCCAGCCGGTAGAGGCTGTCGCTTTGGCGCACCGTGTCCTTGAGGACGCGGGCGAACTTCTTGAGCACCCGGTCGCCGGCCTGGTGGCCGTAGGTGTCGTTGATCGCCTTGAGGTTGTTGACGTCCCAGAGGGTGAGGACGAGCGGCTTGCCTTCCCGGCGGGCGAGCGCTTGCAGGTGCGCGAAGTCCTCCTCGAGGGCGCGCCGGTTTCGGAGGCCGGTCAGGGGGTCGGCCAGAACCAGGGCCTCGAGGCCGCGCTGATGGACCCGAATCTGCTCCGCCAGCCGGTAGTAGCCGAGCGCCACCAAGCCCGTGAGGCTCCAGGAGAAAAAGGCGAGGGCCACCCAGCCGGCCCGGTCGAGAAACGGCGCACCGAGGGCCCAGGCCAGCAGGGCGGCGGCCGCGAACCCCCGCCCCCCCGCCATGGCGGTGGCGGTGTAGATGGGGAAGAAGGCGAGCAGCAGGTAGGCGAAGGGGTGGAGCTCGGGGGGGAACGCGGTGTCGGGGCGGCGGGCGTAGAAGGCGAGGATGGGGAGCACCCCGAGCGCGTGGACCAGGCGGGCGGCGAAGGGGTACCGGCGCGCGGCCAGGTATCCGGCCAGGGTCCAGAGAAGGAAGAGCCCGTCGGTCGCCAGGTCCCCAGGCGGCCAGGGGTACTGGGTGGCCAGGGCGAGCAGGAGCACCGCCGTCTGGGCGTACCAGTAGTAGCGGTCCCAAAACGCCTTCGCCGGAACGCCGACGGAAGGTAGGGAAAAGCGCCCCGCCATCTTCCTTAGATATACACCGAGTTTTGACCCCGCGGCCCCTCCCACGACCCCAGGGTGCCCCGCCGACTCCCCCCGCGGCCACCCCAAAAGGGGGCTACCGGGCGGCCTCCGCCCCCTCCAGCCAAAGCGCCACCGCCTCGCCGAGGAGAACGAACCCCCCGCCGGAGGCATAGGCCCGGAGGGCCCCGGTGTCGCTGCCGCGCCAGAACCCCGGGATCGCGCGGTAACCCAGGGCGAACGGCCCCACGGGGGCGAGGGCCACCCGCGGCGGAGGGTCGAGGCAGCGGCCGGGGGGAAGGTCGTCGGGCAGGCGAAACAACCCGACGTAGCCCCGGCCGGGCGGGCGGTAGCCGAGCAGGAGCCCCGGCCGCCCCCAGAGGACCCAGAGCCCGAGCCCCGGCCCGGGGAGGAAGCGTCCGCTCGCGAGCGGACCGCCCAGCCCCCGCCCGCAAACCGACCGGGGCCACCCCTCGCCGGGCCCCTCGGGGCGGGTGGCGAGGAAAAGGACCACCGAACCGGCTAACCCCCGGCGGGGGCGGGGAGCCGCTCGATCCGGAGGTCGTCGAGGAAGAAGGTGGTGGCCATGGGGCCCACCCCGAAGCCTCCGGCCCGGTAGTCGGGGTCGGTCCACTCGAGGAGCAGGGTGCCGTCGAGCCAGAAGCGGACCCGGCCGCTTTCCTCGAGGGCGAAGCGCAGGTCGTGCCAGTTCTGATCGCGCAGGAAGCTGCTCCCGGTATCGGCCAGCTCGCGCCGGTCGATCAGGGTGAAGCGCTGCTCGCCCGCGAGCTTGTCGAGGCGCAGGCCCTCGTAGCCGAGCCTGAGCTCGAGGGCGCGGTCCCCTGCGCCGCTAAGGAAGAGCCGGAACCGCACCGCGCTCTCGGTCGACGGGGCCTTTTCCACCTTGAGCCGGAGGCGAACCTCGTAGTTGCGCCAGTCCACCGCCCCGGTGGTGAGGAAGCCCTCGCCGATGCCCCCTTCGAGCCGCACCGCCTTGTCCAGCCGGCCGCTCGGGTCAAAGGCCTCCACGACGGCGATCTTCTGCCACTCGGCGCCGCGCAGCAGGCCGTAGCGCTCGGGGGCCACCACCGGCAGCACTGCGCCGGTAGGGTACTTGGAAAAGTCGTCTTTGAAGGCGGTGCCGGGCTCGGGAAGGGGGTTCCCCGGGAGCACCTTGATCACCGGGGCGCGCGCCGCGCCCTTCTTGCCGCTCTCCACCGCGGTCGCCCCGGTGGGGGCCGGGGCGGGGGCCTCGACCGGCACCGCGACTTTGACCCCGGGCGCCGGCCGGAGCTCGACTGAGGGCCTCGGGGCGCAGGCTGCGAGCAAAAGTAGGAGACCCATAAGTCCGATCGCTCTTGGCCATCGCACTTGCATCACCTCCTGGCGGGAATACCCCTAGCACAGTTGAAGTTAAGACGAAGTTAAACGGCCCCGCGCACAGGCGCGGGGCCACGTCCGCATTCAACTTTGCTTAGTTGTCCTTGCAAATAGGCTCCTGCAGTTCGGGGATCTTAATGCAAACCTGGCTAGACGACCACTCAATGGTAAGGCTGCCGCTATTTCCATTACAGTCGGTGCCGGAGAAGGTGGCGGTGCCGCCATCGATCTTGGTGCCGTTGTAGTGGACGTTTTTGAGGGTTACATTCGCACGCCAACCGTTAGTGCAGTTGGGCCCGGTGCCGCTAAACGAGCCGGTGGCGTTCATGGTCCCCGCGTACCAGGGGCGCTCGCGATCGTCGGGGGCCCAGGTTCCTTTGAGGTTGTAGTCGGTTGTGTAGGTTCCGACGTTCTCAATCGTAACCGTCCATAGGCCCTGGTAGGTAAAGCTGTAGCTCTCCCCCGACCGCACCAGGTCGTGCCGGTCGATCCGCCAGGTCGAGGTGTAATGGCCGGTGTCGCTGGTCACGCCCCAATCGATCTCCCCCTTCACCTTGACCCCGGCCTTGGGGTCGGCGTTGTTCGGGTCCTGCACGTTGACGTTTCGGTACTCCCAGTAACCCGAAGCGCTGCCGCCGCTTCCGCTATAGCTCCAGGTGCACTTGCCGTTGTAGGTGGCGTTGGCCGGAATGCCGTCGCCGTCGGGGTCGCGGGCGTCGCCGGTAACGGTGACGTCGGTGCAGCTCCAGCTGGCCGTGTCCTGGGGAATAAGGCCTACGCTAAAGGGGGTGAGGCCAAGGACGGGGACCGGGAGTCCCGCCAAGGAGAGCGGGCTTTCCACCCGGTAGAGCTGCTCGTTGGCGGCGGTGAGGACCTTGCCGACGTCTTGGGCGGTGGCGTTCCCGCCCCCACCGCCGCCTCCGCCTCCGCCCGGGGACGGGGCCCCCTGGTTGCACCCCGCAAAGAGCAGGACCCAAAGGCCCAGCAACGCGATGACCACGAGCTTCATCCTTGGCTTCATCGGTTCCACCTCCTTACCGGCCGTCCATCCACCCGACGCGAGCGGCCGTGATCCGTCGCCCTTCCGGGCCGCGGCCTCAGGGTAGAGTCTCCCCGGTTAAACTCAAGTTAAGGCTATGGCGTCGGGATATTTGTACCGGTCGGGGCTGGTCGAGCGGGTGCGGCAAGGGCTCGAGGAGGCGCCGGTGGTGGTCTGGGGACCGCCGGGGTTTGGCAAGACCCTCCTTCTAAAGGAGGTGGCCCGGGCGGAGGGGCTCCCCTACCGCACCGAGCCGGGCGAGGGCCCCGGGGCCTACGACCTCGCCGCCCCCCCGCCTGGGCTCGCCCCCGGGCAGCTGGTGGCCCTCCCCGCCCGGCCGGCCGAGCCCGACGGGGCGGTGCTGGTGGGGCCCGAGGCCCTCGCCTTCGGCGAGGCCGAGGTCGCCGAGCTGGCCCGCCGGGTGGGGGCGCACCGGCTCGCCAGGGAGGCCGTTCGCTCGCTGGGCGGCTGGCCGCTCTTGGTGCGGCGGGGGCTCGAGTCCGGCCGGGTCAACCCCGCCGCCGAGCCCCTCCGGGGCTACCTCGAGGCCTGGCTGGCCCGCCTCGATGCGCTCGCCGAGGCGCTCTGGGCCCTCACCCTCCCCCTCCCCGAGGCCGCCTGGCGGCGGGCCGGGGCGGGGGCGGCGATCGACGCCCTCCTGGCCGGCGGCTGGCTGGTCCCGGGGGAAAGGCTCGGGGTGCGGACGGCGGCGGCCCGTTACCTCGCCGCCACCCGGGGCCGGCCGCCCTGGGGGGCGGTGGCCGGGGCGGTGGCGGCGGCGGTGGAGCTCGACCCCGAGGCGGCCCTCGAGGCCTACCTCGCCTACCGCCGGGAGGAGGCCGGGCCGGCCTTCGAGCGGGTCGCCGAGGCGCTGCTGGCCTCGGCCGCCTACGAGAAGGCGGTCCGGCTCTGGCGGCGCCTCCCAAAGGAGGCCCGCACCCCCCGCGGGGCCCTCCTGGTGGCCCGGGCCGAGCGCAGCCTGGGGCGGCTGGAGGCGGCCCTGGCCCTGGCCCGGCGGGCGACCTCCGACCCCGGGGTCTTCGTCGAGGCCCGCGACGTCGAGGGCAGCGTGCTGATCCTCCTGGGCCGCTACCGGGAGGCCGCCCGGGCCTTCTCCCTGGCGCTCGAGCGCGCCCCCGAGGACCGCCGTCACCGGCTGCTCGCCGGACTGGGGGCGGCGCTGATCCGCGACGGGCGCTACCGCCAGGCCGCCGGGGTGCTGGAGCGGGCGGTGGCCGCCGCCAAGAGCGGCGAGGACCCCCTGGTCCTGGCCCGGGCCCAGCACAACCTCGGCATCGCCCGCCACCACGCCGGCTACCTCGAGGAGGCGGTGGCCGCCTACCGCGAGGCCCTGGCCCTGAAGGGGGCGATGGGGCCGCTGACCCAGGCCAACACCCTGCTCTCGATGGGCGAGGCCCTCCGGCTCCTGGGCCGGTTCGAGGAGGCCCACCGGGTGCTCAAGGAGGCCCTGGAGAAGGCCGAGGCCAGCCGGGAGTACCGGGCGGTGGGCTACAGCGCCCTCAACCTCGGCGACCTCTACGCCGACGCCGGCTGGTGGGAGCGGGCCGAGGCCGCCTACCGGCGGGCCGAGGCCGCCCTCCACCCCACCGGCGACCGCTACGGCGAGGGGCTCCTAGCCCTGGGCCGGGCCCGGGTGCGCCGGGGCCAGGGGGCGCCGGCCAGCGCCCTCCGGCTCCTCGAGGCCGCCGAGGCCGCCCTCAAGGAGGGGGGGAGCCCGGCCGAGCTCGCCGAGGTGTACCTGGAGCGGGCCCGCCTCTGCCCCGATCGGGCGCCCGCCCTTCTAGCCGAGGCCGAGGCGATGGCCGCCGAGGCCGGGAGCCGGCGGCTGCTGGCCCGCATCCGGGCCGAGCGGGTCCTCCTGGGGACGGCCGGCGACGAGGCCGCTCTCTACGCCGCCGGGTACGCCCTGGAGGAGGACCTTCCCCTCCTCCTCGACCTCCGCTACCTGCCGGTGTGGGCCCGGGCGGCCGAGGCCGGCCCGGCGGGGCGGGCGCTGCTTGAGGAGCTCGCCCTCGGCCGGGGCACCACCCGGGTGAGGAGCCTCGGGGGGGTGCGGATCGAGCGGGAGGGGCCGCTCGGCTTCCCCACCAGCAAGGAGCCCTGGGTGCTGCTCTTTCTCTGGCTCCGGCCCGGCGACGACCCCCGGAGCCTCTTCGCCGCCGCCAAGAACCCCGACAAACGGCTCCAGATCGCGGTCCACCACCTCCGCCGGGTCCTCGGCGAGGACTGGGTCGAGCGAACCGCCGGGGGCTACCGGGCCCGGCCGCTGCCGGGGGTGTGGTGGGACGCGGCGGTCTTCCGGGCCGCCGCCCGCGCCCGCCAGCCCCGGCTGGTCGAGCTGGCCCGAAGGGTCTACCAAGGGCCGCTGGCCCCGGGGGCCCCCTTCGAAAAAGAGCGGAACGAGTACGAAAAACTATACCGCGAACTCGCCGGCTGAGCGATGGAAATCGCAAAAAGCGCGGGGCCGGTTGTGCTATAATGGGCTTGCGGGGTGGCCCAGCCCGGGCCGCCCTCTTCTGGGGAGAAGATGGCCAAAAGCTACGACGCGTCCAGCATCAAGGTACTCAAGGGGCTCGAGGGCGTCCGCAAGCGCCCGGCGATGTACATCGCCGGCCTGGGCCCCGACGGCTACCACCAGCTGCTCTTCGAGATCCTCGACAACGCGGTCGACGAGGCCCTGGCCGGCTACGCCGGCGCGATCGAGGTCACCCTCCACCAAGACGGCTCGGCCAGCGTGGCCGACGACGGCCGGGGCATCCCGGTCGACGTGATGCCGGGCGAGGGCCGGCCGGCGGTCGAGGTGATCTACACCGAGCTCCACGCCGGCGGCAAGTTCGACGCCGGGGCCTACAAGGTCTCGGGCGGGCTGCACGGGGTGGGGGCCAGCGTGGTCAACGCCCTCTCCGAGTGGACCGAGGTCGAGGTCCTGCGCGACGGCAAGCGCTACCGCGTGCGGTTCGCCCGGGGCGAGGTCGCCGAGCCCCTCCGCGAGGTCGGGCGGGTCCGGGGCAAGCGGACCGGCACCCGGGTGCGGTTCAAGCCCGACCCCGAGATCTTCGGGGAGCAGAGCTTCGACTACCGCCGGGTGCGGCGCCGGCTCCGGGAGGTCAGCTTCCTCGCCGGCGGGCTCAAGATTCGCCTGGTCGACGAGCGGACCGGCAAGGAGGAGACCTTCTTCGACAAGGGCGGGGTGGCCTCCTTCGCCCGCGCCCTCGCCGAGGGGGAGAAGCCCCTCTACGAGCGGCCCATCCGGCTGGCCGGCAGGGCCGGCGAGATCGAGGTCGAGGTCGGGCTCCTCCACACCGCCGGCTACAACGCCGAGATCCTGGCCTACGCCAACCTGATCCCGACCAGGGACGGCGGCACCCACGTCTCGGGGTTCCGTTCGGCCTACACCCGGGCGCTGAACCAGTACGCGCGCCGGGCCGGGCTGGAGAAGGGCAAGGGCCCGAAGCCCTCGGGCGACGACCTCCTCGAGGGCCTCTTCGCGGTGGTCAGCGTCAAACTGCCCCAGCCCCAGTTCGAGGGCCAGACCAAGGGGAAGCTTTTGAACCCCGAGGCCCAGACCGCGGTGGGCGGGGTGGTCTACGAGAAGCTCCTTGAGTACCTGGAGCAAAACCCCAAGGTCGGCCGGCTGATCTACGAGAAGGCCCGCCGGGCCGCCCAGGCCCGCGAGGCCGCCCGCAAGGCCCGGGAGCTGGTGCGGCGGCAAAACCCCCTGGAGTCCGACGACCTCCCCGGCAAGCTGGCCGACTGCCAGACCGAGGACCCCGACGAGGCCGAGCTCTTCATCGTCGAGGGCGACAGCGCCGGGGGCTCGGCCAAGCAGGGCCGCGACCGCCGCTTCCAGGCGATCCTGCCCCTGCGCGGCAAGATCCTGAACGTCGAGAAGGCCAACCTGGAGAAGGCCCTCAAGAACAACGAGATCCGGGCCATGGTGGCGGCGATCGGGGCCGGCATCCAGGGCACCGGGAACGACGCCCACTTCGACCTCGAGGCGGTCCGCTACAAGAAGATCATCCTGATGACCGACGCCGACGTCGACGGCTCCCACATCCGCACCCTCTTGCTCACCTTCTTCTACCGCTACATGCGGCCGCTGGTCGAGGCCGGCTACCTCTACATCGCCCAGCCGCCGCTCTACCGCCTGCGCAGCGGCAAGAAGGTCGAGTACGTCTACGACGACCAGGCGCTGGAGCGAAGGCTCGCCGAGCTCAAGGGGAAGAACGTCGAGATTCAGCGGTTCAAGGGCCTCGGCGAGATGAACCCCGAGCAGCTCTGGGAGACCACCATGAACCCCGAGACCCGCATCCTGAAGCGGGTGACGATCGAGGACGCTCTCGAGGCCAGCGAGACCTTCGAGGAGCTGATGGGCGCCGAGGTCGCCCCCCGGCGCCGCTTCATCGAGGAGAACGCCCGCTTCGCCGAGCTCGACGTCTAGCGGCCGGGGACCGGCCGGTCCCCGGCCGCCGGTCCCCGGGCTAGTAGGTCACCCGGGCCAGGTGCACCCGGATCACCTGGGTCTCCCCGGGGTTCAGGGTCACCTTCTCCACGAAGGGCCGGTAGCCGGGGGCCATCACCACCAGCCAGCGGGTGCCCGAGCGCACCCGGGTGGAGAAGCGGCCGACCTCGGTCCAGCCCAGCTCGTAGCCGTCGAGGAAGACCCGGGCCCGCACGTCGGTCTCCACCACCAGGGTGGCCCGGTCGGCGACCATCCGGGCGTAGACGTAGGCGGTGGTGCCGGGGCGCACCTCGACCCGGGTGCGGTAGTCGCGGTAGCCGGGCAGGGCCAGGCGGAGGTCGTACCGCCCGGGGGCGACCTCGAGGGTGATCGGGGTGCGGCCGCGGTAGGCGCCGTCGAGGTAGACCGACGCCCCCTGGGGTTCCGAGCGCACCGAGATCCGGCCGTTTTGCACCTCGGGCACCAGCCGGGCGAAGACCCGCACCCGCTCGCCCGCGCCCAGCCGGACGCTGGCCCGGTAGGGGCGGTAGCCGGCCTTCTTGACCTCCAGCCGGTGGCGGCCCGGCTGGGTCCCGGCGACCAGCGGGGTGAGCCCGAGATAGGCGCCGTCGAGGTAGACCTGGGCCCCGCTGGGGTCGGAGCGCACGTCGAGGGTGGCGGCGGCCGGCGGCGGGGGCGGCGGGGGCGCCCCGGTCCCGACCACGGTGAAGCGGGCCCAGTCGCTGGCCCACTCGCCCCCGGGCAGGGGCTCGACCACGATCGAGAGGGCCTTGGCCAGGGTGCGAAGCCCGCGGACGCGCACCTCGCCCCGCTTCAGGTCGCCGATCTCCCGGGAGGAGAGCGGCCGGCGGCTGGCCACCGCCAGCACCAGCTCCTCGCCGGGCGGGCCGTCGATGGTGAAGGCGTAGCGGGCCCCGGGCGGAGGGAAGCGGCGGACCTCGCCGGCCCGGAGCCGGTTGTTGGGGTCGTAGGGGTTGGGCAGGAACAGGTCGATGCTGCCGTCGGGCTTGACGTCGAAGAGGTAGACGTAGGCGTCCTCGGTGACGCTGGCAAAGACGTAGATCCGCTCGCCGATCCGGTAGCGGGCGGCGCCGGTCTTGCCGGGGTCGCGGTCGACCCAGACCTTGACCCGAAGCTTGCCGGGCACGGGGTTGACGATGATCCCCTGGGGGGTGATCTTGGCCCCGGCCAGGGCCAGGAAGGCAACGAGCGGCAGGAGTACCGCCAGGAATCGCTTCATCTTCCCACCTCCTTACCCCTCCATCCTAAAGCAATTCCCGGTAAAACCCCGGTGATGCCGGCTTAAGGAAGCTTCAGCTTTCCTGGTAGGCGCCGAGGCCGCGGAAGCGGCGGTAGCGGTCCTGCCAGAGGGCGTCGGGGTCGAGGCCGGCGAGCTCCTCGAGGCTCTCCAGCAGCGCCCGCTTGAGCTCGGCCAGGGCCGCCTCGGGGTTCCGGTGGGCGCCGCCGCCGGGCTCGGGGACGACGCGGTCCACCACCCCCAGGGCCAGGAGGTCCCGGGCGGTGAGCTTGAGCGCGGCCGCCGCCCGCTCGGCCTCCTTGGCGTCGTGCCAGAGGATGGCGGCGCAGGACTCCGGGCTGATCACCGAGTACCAGGCGTTCTCCATGATCAGGACCCGGTTCCCCACCCCGATCGCCAGCGCCCCCCCGGAGCCCCCCTCGCCCAGGATCACCGCCACCGCCGGGACCCGAAGCCGGCTCATCCGCTGGATCGAGCGGGCGATCACCCAGGCCTGGCCCCGCTCCTCGGCGCTGATCCCGGGGTAGGCGCCGGGGGTGTCGATGAAGGCCAGGAAGGGCACCCCCTCCTTGTCGGCCAGGTCCATCAGCCGCATCGCCTTGCGGTAGCCCTCGGGGTGGGGCATCCCGAAGTTGCGGGCGATGTTCTCCTTGGTATTTCGTCCCTTTTGGTGGCCAACGAAGACCACCGGCCGCCCCTCCAGCCGGGCCACCCCCCCGACCACCGCGGGGTCGTCGGCGAAGGCGCGGTCGCCCTTCAGTTCGGCGTACGCCTCGAAGATCCCCTCGGCGACGTCGAGGGTGGTGGGCCGCCCGGGGGCCCGGGCCAGCTGGACCCGCTGCCAGGGGGTAAGCCCCTGGAAGATCTCCCGCTCCAGCCGGGCGAGCTTTTCCTTCAGGAGGCCGATCTCCTCGGAGAGGTCGAGTTGCTGCTCCCGGGCGGTGGCCTCGAGCGCCCGGATCTTCTCCTCCAGCTCGAGGATCGGCCGCTCGAACTCAAGCGCCATCCGCTTCCCCCGGGTAGGTCAGGCGGAGCAGCCGGACCACCGTCTCCTTGAGCTTCCGCCGGTCGACGACCTCGTCCACCAGCCCGTGCTTTTTCAAAAACTCCGCGCGCTGGAAGCCCTCCGGGAGGTCCTGCCGGATCGTCTGCTTGATCACCCGGGGGCCGGCGAAGCCGATCAGCGCCCCGGGTTCGGCCAGGATGACGTCGGCCAGGGTGGCGAAGCTGGCGGTGACCCCGCCGGTGGTGGGGTCGGTGAGGATCGCCAGGTAGGGGAGCCGCTTTTGAAAGACCAGGTCCAGGGCCATGGTGGTCTTGGCCATCTGCATCAGGGAGAGCGCCCCCTCCTGCATCCGGGCGCCGCCGGAGGCGGTGACGATCACCAGCGCCCGGTCCTCCCGGGCGGCGAGCTCGGCGCCGCGGGCGATCTCCTCGCCGACCACCGAGCCCATCGAGCCGCCAGCGAAGGCGTAGTCCATCACCAGGAGCACGCTGGGCACCCCGCCGATCGCCGCCCGACCGCCGTAGATCGCGTCGGGCCGGCCGGTCTTCTTTTGGTAGCGGGCCAGCCGCTCGGGGTAGGGCTCGGTGTCGACGAAGCCCAGCGGGTCGGTGGGGCGGATCGCCCCGGTGGTGGGCTCGAAGCTGCCCTCGTCGGCCAGGATCGCGACGTAGGTCTCCACCGGCACCCGGTGGTGGTAGCCGCACTCGGGGCAGACCCAGAGGCTTTGCTCCAGGTCGCGCTTGTAAACCTGGGCGTCGCAGCCGGGGCAACGGACCCAGAGCTCGGGGACCTCCCGGCCCCCGCCCCGCGTCCGGCGGCGGCGGAAAAGGCGGTCGAGCGCCACTAACCCTCCTCGACCGGCGGGGGCTCGAGCGCCGGCACCTCGCCGGTGACGCTGCGCCCCACGAAGACCGCCCCGGCCTCGATGTCGAGCGCGCGGGCGTGGATGTCCCCCTCCAGCCGCCCGCTCTTGGTCAGCACCAGCTTGCCCTCGGCGTGGACCCGGGCCTTAACCTCGCCGTTGATCACCACGTTCCGGGCCCGCACCTCCTCGCCCTCGACCCGGCCGCCCGGGGCGACCTCGAGGTCGCCCTCGAGAAACAGCGAGCCCAGCACGACGCCGTCGACCCGCACCCCGCCCTCGGCGCGCAGGTCACCCTCGACGGTGGTGCCGGGGCCGATGAAGGTGATGCCTTGGGGACGCTTCCTCCTGGCCAACACGCCCTCCAGTCTACCGGCTCGCGTAGCGAAGCCCCAAGAAGGGGCGGGGGTCCACCGCCCGGCGGTTCACGAAGACCGAGTAGTGGACGTGGGGCCCGGTGGAACGGCCGGTCGAGCCGACGTAGCCCACCACCTGCCCCCGCTTTACGTACTGGCCCCGCCGCACCGCGATCCGGGACATGTGGCCGTAGAGGGTCTGGTAGCCGTAGCCGTGGTCGATCTTCACGTACCGGCCGAAGATCCGCGACCAGCCCACCGCCACCACCCGGCCCGGCGCGGTGGCGTGGATGCGGGTCCCGTACCAGGCCGGCAGGTCGACCCCGTTGTGGAACTCGTAGCCGCGACCGAAGGGGTTTTTGCGCACCCCGAAGCCGCTGGCGATGTAGGTGGGGACCCAAAGGGGGTAGCCCCTCGGGGTGGCGGCCTCCCGCGCCAGGGTGCGGAAGAGGGCCGGCTCCACCCGGCCCGAGAGCTCGCCCTGGAGCGCCTTCAACCGGGCGTCGACGGCGGCGAAGAGCTCCTCGGTGTCGGCCGGGCGCCCGGCCCCCACCGGGGCCCGGCTAGGGGCTTTTTTTTCGCCGGTCTCCTTGAGGCCGGCGCGCTTCTTGAGCGCACCGAGGTCCTTTTCCAGGGCGTCCAGCCGGTCGAGCATCTCGGCCGCCCGGCGGGCCAGCGCTTGGTTCTCGCTCTCCTTATCGGTGAGCTGCTGGGAAAGCGCCCGCACCTGGTCGGAGAGCGCCGCGACCTGGGCCTTGAGGGCCTCCGACCGGCGGGCGGTGTGGGCGAGGTAGAGGGTGGTCCCGCCCCAGAGCAAAAGGAGCAACAGGAGCAGGGCGGGCACCAGGGCGCTCACCTGCCAGGTGAGCGGGGACCGCCCGGGGCGGGCGATCCACACGGTGTACCGGCTCGGCGGCCTAATACGACGCGGCATTCATACGCCCCCATTGCAGCATGACACGCCCCGAAAGCCGGGGTCAAGGATCACCCCGCCCGCACGCGCTCCAGGATAAGGGGCGGGGGCGCGGCCGCCTCCCCGATCCGGTAGGCCTCGGCGATGAGCGCCTCGGCCTCGGCAAGCCCCTTTTCCCGGTGGTAGATGCGGGCGAGCACCTCGCCCTGCTTCACCGGGTCGCCGATCCTCTTCTCCAGGTAAACGCCGACGCCGGGGTCCACCGGCTCGCCCTTCCTCTCCCGGCCCCCGCCGAGCCGGAGCACCGCGAGCCCCACCTTGAGGGCATCGAGCTCGGCGACCAAACCGTCCTCCCCGGCCCGGACCTCGGCCACCCCGGGGGCGAGGGCGAGCCGTTCGGGCGCGTCCACCACCCCGGGATCGCCCCCCTGGGCGGCGACGAAGGCGCGGAACTTCTCGAGGGCGGCGCCGCTTTCGAGCGCTTCCCTGGCTCGAGCCGGGGGAAGGCCCACGAGCTCGAGCCCTTCCTCGGCCAAAGCAAGCGCGAGCTCGCGAAGGTCCTCCGGGCCCGCGCCCTTGAGCGCCGCGATCGCCTCTTGCACCTCGATCGCGTTGCCCACCGCCCGCCCCAGGGGCTGGTCCATCTGGCTGAGCACCGCCGCCACCCTGCGGCCGGCCCGCTCGCCGATCTCGACCATCAACTCCGCAAGGGAACGGGCGTCCTCCACCGTCTTTAAAAACGCGCCCTTCCCCACCTTGACGTCGAGGGCGATCGCCCGGGCCCCGGCGGCGAGCTTTTTGGACATGATCGAGCTGGCGATCAAGGGCTCGCTCTCCACCGTGGCGGTGACGTCGCGGAGGGCGTAGAGCCGGCCGTCGGCGGGGGCCAGGTCGGCTGACTGGGCGGCGATGACGAGCCCCACCTCCCGGGCCTGGCGGAAAAACGCCTCCTTCGAAAGCTCGGCGCGGAACCCGGGGATCGACTCCAGCTTGTCGATCGTTCCACCGGTGTGGGCCAGACCCCGCCCGCTCATCTTGGCCACCACCGCCCCCGCCGCCGCCAGGATCGGAGCCACCACCAGGCTGGTCTTGTCGCCGACCCCCCCCGAGGAGTGCTTGTCGACGGTGGGGCCGAGCGCCGAGAGGTCCAGGACCTCGCCCGAGTGCGCCATCGCGTCGGTGAGGGCGAAGGTCTCCTCCCGGGTCATGCCCCGGAGGTAGACCGCCATCAGCCAGGCGGCCACCTGGTAGTCGGGCACCTGGTCCCGGGCCACCGCCCGGATCCATTCCCGGATCGCCTCCGGGCGGTGGGCGCCGCCGTCGCGTTTCTCGCGGATGAACTCGACCGGGTGCATACCCGAATCTTAGCCCCGGTGACGCTCCGGTGACGCCCCCTTGGAATCCTCGGAAACCGGAGGTGATCGCGATGAGGAAACGAGCGGGACTCTTGGGGGCGGCCCTCTTGCTGGCCCTCCTCGCCGCCTGCGGCGGGCCCAAGGCCGCCGGCCCCTACACCCTGGGCGGCACCGTGAGCGGGCTCCGGGGCACGCTGGTGCTCGAAACCGACGGCCAGACGGTGACGGTCGCCCAAAACGGCCCCTTCGCGTTTCCCCAAAAGCTGCCCGACGGCGGCTACTACCGGGTGCGGGTCAAGACCCCGCCGCTCTTCGAGCGCTGCTCGGTGACGAACGGCGAGGGCGTGGTTAAGGGGGCCGACGTCACCGACGTGGCGGTGACCTGCCAGGACAAGGCCTGGCAGGGGCCGGTGGAGCTCGAGCCCTCCCTCGCCGGCGGCGCCGCCCGAGTGCGGGCCGCTTTCGCCGGCGACGTGCCGATGGTGGCCTGGGAGGAGGGCAGCTCGGTCTACCTGAGCACCCTCAGCTTCGGCGGCTGGAGCCTCCCCGCCCGGGTAAACGTGGGGAACGCGGCCTACCCGGCCCTCGCCGGCAACCCGGAGGGCCGCGCGGTGCTGACCTGGACCGAGGTCGACGGGGGCGTGCGCCGGGTCTTTGCCCTGAGCTCGTACCGCGAAAGCTGGTCGGGCCCGGAAGCGGTGAGCACCGCCGGAAGGGCAGTCCATAGCGAGCCTCGGCTTTCCATGAACGCAAGCGACCGGGCCGCCCTGGCCTGGATCGAGGACGACGGCGCCAACGACCGGGCGGCGGTGGCGCTCTACGACGGCCACCACTGGACCTCCCCCCACTACGTGAGCCAGGCGGGCGCGAACGCCGGCGACCCGGCGGTGGCCGTCAACAACAGCGGCGACGTGCTGGCGGCCTGGAAACAGGGGAGCCGGGTCTACGCCGCCCTGCGAACCGGCGGCGTCTGGGGCGCGCCCAGCGAGCTCTACACCGGCGGCTTGAACACCAGCATGCCCCAGGCCTTCCTCGACGACGCCGGCCGCGCCTACGTGGCCTGGGACATCCAGCCTCCCGGCCCCGGCAACCCCGCGATCGCCCTCGCCAGCTACAACCCACAAAGCGGGATGTGGACGTCTCACCTCAACTTCGAATACGGTTGGCGGCCCGTCCTCGCCGGCGACGCCGCCAGCGGCCGGCTGGCGTTCTTCTGGCTCAAGGACGGGGCGCTCTGGGTGCGCGTCTACGAGGACGGCGACTGGCAGGACGCCGAGGCCCTGAGCCCCGCGGGCAGCAACCCCGGCCCCGCCAGCGCGGCGATGGACGCAGCCGGCAACCTGGTGGTCGCCTGGCAGCAAAAGGACAGCGACGGCGTCCGCCAGGTCTACGCCGCCTTCCGCCAGTACGGGGGCTGGATCAAGCCCGCGGGCCGGGACGACTTCCTGAGCTTTCCCGGCCGCGACGTGCGCCCGCCCGGCTCCTTCGGCAACCCCGCGGCCGCTATTGGCGAGGGCCGAGCACTCGTCGCCTGGAGCCAGGACGACGGCAGCGGCCGCGACCGGTCGAGCGCCAACCTTTACTGGTAGGCACCCGTTTCTATGGCCCATTACAGGGACGGCCTTCCCTTACCGCCGCCGCCGCCCTCGCCTAAGCTGGTCTTGAGGAAGGAGGAAAAAGCATGAAACGCGCCGCGCTCGGGCTCGTGCTGCTCGGTGCCGGGCTCCTTTGGCTTTCCGCCTGCAACCCCGGCGGGGGCGGCACCCAGGTCACGGTGGAGCTGGTAAGCCCCCTGGCCAACGGCGGACCGGCCACCGCCACCGTCGTCTACCAGGTGGGGGACGGGAACTGGCAGCTGGCCACCCAAACGGGCTACGGGAAGTACGCCTTCACCCTGCCCCCCGGGGAAAAGCGCTACGGGGTGGCGGTGAACTGCCTGCCCTCGATCCCCTTGCTCACCACCGTCGGCTGGGCCTTCGTCTACCAGCTCACCACCGACGACACCACCGCGCTCAAGGTCGCCTGCCTGAACTTGAGCGACCTCCCGCTCACCCCCATCACCCTAAAGGCGAAGAAGGACACAGGCGATACCGGCAGCTACGACCGCGCTTGGATCTTCACCGACATCGGGAACGACTACGATTGGCTAAACAGCAACATACGCCTCGGGATTACCGCCGGAAGCGGTAAAGATGTTTTGGTCGTCGCCTACGACGGAGGCTACCAGCCGGACAAGATCCGCCGCATCCGCTTCCTGCGCGACTTCGACGCGAGCCCCGGCAACTGCCCCAGCGCAAGCCCTTGCCAGGTGGTGCTAAAGGCGAGCGACGCACCGAGCCCGCTGAGCGTCGACTCCTTCGACACCCCAGCGGACGCCACCGATTCCTTCTTCGGGGTCGGCTTCGTCTCGAAAAAGGGCCTGGTGGTGCCCCACGGCAGCGACGATCCCCTCGAGAACCCCGCCCTGGGCACCGGCGACGCTAGTGGCGGCCAGTACTTTGCAATCCCGAACACCCAAGAGGGCGACCTCTACTACGCCGAGGCCTCGGCGGAGAAGGCCGGGTACCGGGTCGGCCAGGTCAAGCTCTTCGCCCCGACCACCGCGAACCTGAGCTTCGAACTGCCCGATGCCTGGTTCGACCCCAGCGTCGAGGAGCAGGCCCTGCCAAAGTTCTCGCGGCTCAACTACCACGACCCCGAGTTGGTCGGCTACGCCTTCCAAATCAAGGTCTCTGACAGCTTCTACGAGCTGGTCACCGTGAGCAAGGGCTGGCTGGGCTCGGCCACCAGCTACACCCTCCCCGACCTCTCGGCCGCCCCCGACTTCCGCGGCACCCGGCCGCTTGAGGGCGACGTCGTCTCCTGGAACGCGATGGCGGTGATGATGAACCAGGACCTCGGGGCGTTCCTCGCCGCCGACCCCCTGCCGCTTCCGAACCCGGTACCCCGCCTCCCCGGGCTCTCGATCCAGCTGGCCTCGAAGCTGGGCAGCTACACGGTTCCCTAAAAACCGGTAACGCCTCGGTGACGCCCCCAACCCCACCCTGGGGTTGGGGGTAAACCATGGCGAGGAGAAGGATCCTCTGGCTCGTGTCAGCCGGGTTCCTGGCGCTCGCCGCCTGCCACCAGGCCCCCGCCGGAATGCGGGTGGCGGTGACCGGCGGAACCCTTGGCACCCTTTACTACCAGATCGGCGACGGCGACTGGCGGCCCATGCCCCAAGCGGCCTATGGCCGCTACGCCTTCGAGCTCCCCGCCGGGGAGAACCGCTATGGAGTCGCGCTCCTATGCAAGAGCGCCTGGTACCTCTCGGCCGAGGGCACCCTCCAGATCTACCAGCTCACCACCGAGGACGCCACCGAGCTAAGGCTCGACTGCGGCCCCGACGCCGAGCGGAGCCTTTCGTCGGTGGCCCTGGTGGTGACCAAGGCCCAGGGCGACCCCGGAAACTACGATCGGGCCACCGCCACCCTGGGCTTGGACGACGGCTTCGCACCCCTGGACCGCCCGATGGGGCTCTACGCCCGTCCCGAGGCGGGGCAGGGGCTGATGGTGTGGGCCAAGGACAAGACCTCCCCCTACCCCCTCTTGCGGCTCCGCTACGACCCCGACTTCGACCCCCGCCCCGGCCGCTGCCCCTACGATCGGCCGTGCACGGTCGAGCTCGGGCCCGGCGACGCGGTGCGGTACCAAAACGTGGCGGCGCTTTCGGCCCCCGCCTGGGCGAGCCGCGGGGGCTTTGAGGTGGGGTTTCTGGCCCACGGCTGGAATTGGGTTCCCTTCGTGAACGACGGCGGCCTGGGCGGGGGTCGGTACGTCGAGGTCCCGGGCGCGGTCCCGGGCGACCTCTACCTGGGCCACGCCTCGGCCGGGGACGCCTGCGGCACCTACTTGGTCGGCCAAAGCAAGACCTTCGGCCCCCAGACGGGGACGCTGCGGTTCACGCTGCCTCAGGATAAGTTCGACCCCACGGTTTCCCAAGGGGCGCTGCCCGCCTTCGCGGGACTGGACTACCCGGAGGCGCCGGTGGCCTACCGTTTTGGCCTCTCCGTCGGCGCACGGGGCACCTTACTGCATCCCCTCCATGAGTACATTCTGGTCAGCCCCCGCTGGCTGGGTACGGCGAGCCGGTACGCGGTGCCCGACGTGAGCGGCGCCCCCGGGCTGGCCGGGACCCGCCCGCTTCCGGGCGACGAAATCAGCTGGAGCGCCGGGGTCCTGCTATCGGAGCACACCCTCTCCGAGCTCCTCACCGCCGAGCGCGTTCCTCCCTACGGCGCGCTCTACGAGCACGCCCGCTTCCGGGTGCCCGGTTTCTCGCTTCGGTCCGCTCTGAAGTACGGCCACTACACGGTGCCCCAATGAGGAGGTGGAACGTGAGTCGAAACCTTGTTTGGGCGTTCCTTTCGCTGGCCTTGCTTACGGGCTGCGCCGGCGGACCCCGCACCGCCGGCGGGACCGAGGTGACGGTGCGGCTGGTCGACCCGGTCGGTGGCTTGCCCTTTAGCGCCCCGGTCGCCTACCGGGTGGGGACGGGGCGCTGGAGCCGGGCGTTCGAAAGCGAGCCCGGGGTCTACCGCCTCGCCCTGCCCGCGGGGGAGGACCGGTTCGGGGTGGCGGTGAACTGCCCCCTGGCCCTGGGCCTGGACATGCAGGTCGCCCGGATCAAGGTGCGCGAGCTCAGCCTGAAGGCCGGCGAGCGCAGCTTCAGCTTCGGCTGCCCCGGGGTGGTGCCGGCGACCCGGGCCCGGGTGCGGGGAAGGGTGGCGGCGGGGGGTGCTGTGTACGATAAGGTGTTCGTTCAGACCGTCCTGGAC
>JALSRQ010000028.1 GCA_026984675.1 Thermaceae bacterium | reverse complement strand
CGTCGGCCTTCTGCCAGCTGAGCTGGTAGAGCAGCTGGGTGGTGGGGCCGTCGGGCCAGCTGTACTCCAGCTCCAGCACCCCGTCCAGGCCGGGGTTTTGGGTGTAGGGGTCGGTGCCGGCGGCGTCGGCGGTGAACCGGTAAGCGGCCTCGCCCCGGAGCACCAGGCCCTCGGCCACGTCGGGGATCGAGAAGGCCAGGGCGAAGTCGCCCCCCACCAGGGTCGTGCGGTCGTAGCCGAGGACCAGCCGGAAGGGGCCGTTTTGGGGGTTGGCGTCGGTGTCCTTGTCGGCCAGGTAGTCGAGCCGCTTGGGCCCGGGGAAGGGGGTGTAGGTGTGAAGCAGGGTGAAGCCCACGTCGAGCCCCTCCAGCACGTCGAAGCTGTCGCTCACCCTCAGGCCGAAGACGCCGTTTTCCGCCGAGGCTCCCGGGGCCGTCTGGCCCACCTCGATCACCCCGGGCATCGCCGGCTGGGGCCGGGCCCAGGCGCCCTGGGGCGGGGTCGAGGGGGTGAAGGTGGGGCTATAGAGGAGCTCGAGGGCGAGGCTCTGCTCGGGGTCGGGGTAGTAGTTCACGTCGACCGCCGGGACCGGGACTTTTAGCGCCTTGGGGTCGGCGAGCGGGCGGGAGAGGTCCTTGGGGTTGAAGGCATCCTCGGGGGAGAAGAGATCGGTCCGCCCGGTGGAGACCACCAGGTTCCCGGCCAGGAGGTCCACCGGTCCCAGGGAGACCCGGGCGTAGGCCTCGCCGAGGCGGACGCCCAAGGGGCCCGCCTTGAGCTCGGCGGAGAGTTCGGCGTCGTCCAGCTTGTAGCCGGCGGTGAGGCGGAAGCCGACCTGCTGGGTGGCGATCGCGAGGTCGGAGGTCTGGAGGCCGAAGGTGGTCGAGAGTTCGCCGGAGAACTCCGCCCCCCCGGCCAGGGCCAGCGAGAGGGCCAGGGGCACGAGGACCAGGCTGCGCTTCATCGCTTCCCTCCTAGCGCTTCATGAACCGCTCGGTGAAGACCGAGTCGGGGATCGGGCGGTCGAGCTCGAGGTCCTTTTGCTCGAGCACGGTCTTGTGGTGGGTCCGGACGTTCTCCATGGTGAGCCGGGTGGGGATCTCGTACTTGCCGCCGGCGAAGCGTTCGATCTTCTCCAGGGTCATCACCTTGTAGAGCTTGCCCTTCTTGTAGAACTCGATCCGGATCGGCACGTACACGTCGGCGCGGACCCAGATCACCTGGCGGTCGTAGCTGTGCTCGACCCCGGGCTTGGGGACCGCCTCGACCACGTAGACCTTGACCCCGTCCCGTTCCTCCTCCTTCTTCAGGGTGTTTTGGAAGTCCTTGGCCTTGAGGCTGCCGAGCTTGGCGATGTCGTCGTAGCTGAAGTCCGAGCCCATGAAGCTCCCCTTCTTCTGGCTGCCGGCGATGCGGCGGACCCGCTTCAGGGCCGGGAGGTAGAGCTTCATCTCCTGGCGGTCGCCCTTTTGGATCGAGAGGAAGGCGGTCCCCTTGACGTCGGCGGGGGCCAGGAACTTGATCAGCATCTTTTTGACCTCCCCCTCGTCCTTGCTCCAGAGCTCGAGCTCGCGGGTGAGCTTCTTCCCCTGCTTGTTGATCAGCGTCATCGCCATCCGACCGTGCAGGGTCTTGGGGCTCGGGCGGGCCTCGACCTTCTGCATCACCTCGTCGCCGGTGATCGCGAGGGCCAGCCCGAAGGCCAGGATTGCCGTTAGACCGATCGTCCATCTACGCATGCTGGGTCACCTCCTTGGTGCGGTAGCGGCGCACCCAGGTGAGGAGCGCCGCGGGCAGAACGGTGAGCGCAAACAGCGCGGTGGCGCCCACCGTAAACCCCATCAGCTTGGCGAAGGTCTGGATGGGGGCGAAGCCGGAGAAGAGCAGGGCCATGAACCCGCCCCCGATCGCCAGGGCGGTGAAGAACACCGCCCGGCCCGAGACGTAGAGGCTGGTGCGGGCGGCGGCCTCGGGGGCCTCGCCCTTCCTGAGTTCCTCCAGGTAGCGCACGATGATGTGCACCGAGTAGTCGCCGACCCCGATGGCGATGGCGGCGATCAGGGCGGTGGCGGTGTCGAGGGGGATCCCGAAGGCCCCCATCAGCCCGAACTGACCGGCGATGGTGAGGCCGAGGGGCAGCACGCTCACCGTCCCCACCCGGGCCGAGACCAGGAGCAGGGCGTTAAACAGGGCGACCAGCACCAGGGCCAGGGCCAGCGAGACGTACTGGTCGTGGAGGATCAGCCGCATCACCTCGAGCATGAGGACGGTGGTGCCGGTGAACTTCACCGCCTCGGCGTGGGGGGCGATGGTGGCCTGGGCCAGGGCCTGGAGCCGCTCGGTGAGGGCCTCCATCCTACGCGAGGGCAGCGAGCGCACCTGCACCGTGATCTGGGCGGCGCTGGCGTCCTCGGTGAGGAAGCGGGCGAGGTCCTCGGGGTCGCCGGACATCTGGTAGAGGAGGAGCTCCTGGGCGGCGGCCTCCTCGGAGTCGGGGAAGCCGTAGGTTCCGGTCAGCGCCCGGTGGATCTCCCGGATCACGTCGGCGATCGAGACCGCGCTCCCCACCTCGGGGAGGGCCTTGGCCTCCTCCTCGAAGCGGTAGATCGCCCGTAGGAGCGCGGGGTCCTTGAGGTTGCCCTCGACCACCACCGTGAGGGTGTCGCTGCCGCCGAAGACCCGGTCGATCAGCTCGGTGGCCACCCGGGGCGGGGCGCTCTTGGGGAAGTAGGCGAGGAAGCTGGTCTCCACCTGGATCCGGGTGGCGAAGAAGACCATGAGCAAGAGGAAGGCGCCGGCGGCGAGCAGCACCCCCTTGGTCCGCCCCCGCAGCCAGGCGGCCAGCTTGAGCATCGCCCGGCTGATGGCGTCGGGCCGCTCGGGGTCGAGCAGGCGGCGGGGGCTCCGGAGGAGGGCGAGCACCGCCGGGGCCAGGAGGGTCGAGCCCAGGAAGGCCACCAGCACTCCGAAGGCGGCCAGCACCCCGAAGAACTTGATCTGGGGGATGCTCGAGGTGTACAGGGCGGCGAGCCCGGCGCCGGCGGCCAGGGCGCTGACCAGGACCCCCAGGCCGGTCTCCCGCACCGCCAGCCGGATCGCCTGCGGGCGGCCCTCGCCGTGGGCGAGCTCGTGGTAGAAGCGGTTCAGGATGTGGAGAGTGAAGGAGCTCCCCACCGCCAGCACCACCACCGGCAGGATCGAGCTGATCGTTCCCAGCCGGAACCCCAGCCAGCCCCCCAGCCCCAGCGACCAGACCAGGGCGGTGGCCACCGTGAGCAGGGGCAGGAGGACGCCGCGGGTGCTTCGGAAGTTGAGGTAGAGGACCAGGCCGATGATCAGGGCGGCCGCCGCCATCTGGATCGGCAGGTCGTGCTGCATCGTCTGGAGGATGTAGCCCGAGAGGGCGGGGGTGCCCGAGAGGTAGACGGGTCCCTTCCAGTGGGCCTTCAGGGTGGAGAGGATCGCCCGGTTCAGGCGCTTCATGTCCTGCCCCGGGTCGACCTCGAGGATCACCGCCGCGTAGCGCCCGTCCCGGCTCACCAGCCGGCCGGCGTAGAGGGGGTGGCGCTCGACGTAGTCGCGGATCCGGGGGACGTCGGCGGGGGTGATCGTCTCCGGGAGGAGGTCCTCGATCACCAGATCCCCTTCCGCTGACTCCATCCGCTGGGCGTTGGCCAGGCTGGTGGCCCGAAGCACCCCCTCCACCCCGGCGACCGCCTCGGTGGCGGCCCGCAGGGAGGCCAGGCCGGCCGGGCTCCAGACCGGGCCCTCGAGGGCGGCGATCGCCACGTCGGCGGAGCCGAAGGTGTCGCGGACCTCGTCGAGCAGCTTCTTGGCCGGCAGGTCGGGGGGGACGAAGGACTCCGGTGAGTTGTCGAAGGTCAGGCGACCGAGTCCGCTCCCCAGGGCCAGGGTGACCAGCAGGAAGAGGAGGATCACCGGCCAGGGGTGACGGGTCGCGAACCGCGAGAGCGCTTCCATACTGCCTCGAATCCTACGCGGGGATTTACATTATGTCAATACTTTTGACGCCGCGTAAAAATTTGGCATACTGGGGGCGATGGCGACCGGCGAGCTCAAGGAGCGGCGGCGCGAGCGGAGGGTGCGGGAGATCCTCGAGGCCGCCATGGCGGTCTTCGCCGAGAAGGGCTACCCCAAGGCAACGATGGAGGAGATCGCCGAGCGGGCGCTGCTCTCCCGGGTGGCCCTCTACAAGTACTTCCACGACAAGGAGGCGATCCTCAAGGCGCTCCTGGAGTGGAAGATCGAGGAGCTGGCGGAGCGGCTGGCCGACCCCGGCGGCGGCTACGCCGAGCGGATCCGGGCCCTGGCCCGGGCCGGGGTGCGCTTCCAGGAGGAGAACCAGGGCTTCTTCCGGGCCCTTTACACCGCCACCGGCCTTCC
>JALSRQ010000027.1 GCA_026984675.1 Thermaceae bacterium | reverse complement strand
GCCCACCGGGGTCTGGGAGCCGCCGGGGGCGATCACCTCCCAAAAGAGGCTGTGGTTTAAGTGCCCGCCGCCGTTATTCCGCACCGCGGTCCGGATCGCCTCGGGGAGGGCGGCGAGGTTTCTCAAGAGGTCCTCCACCTCGTAACGGTGCAGGTAGTCGTACTTCTCCAAAGCCGCGTTCAGGTTGTTGACGTAGCCCCCGTGGTGCTTGGTGTGGTGGATCTCCATGGTGCGGGCGTCGATGTGGGGTTCCAGGGCGTCGTAGGCGTAACCCAGGTCGGGAAGCTTAAACGGATACGGCATATTTGCTCACCTCCGTCCCCAAGCCTAAACGCCGGGACGCGGCGAAAGTGTGCCCCGGCGCATAAACCCGAGCGCGGTCTAGGGGATTCCCGGTTCGGTCATCCGCCAGGGGTCGAGGAGGGCGTTCACCTCCTCCTCGGGGAGGATCTTCTCCTCCAGGAGCAGCTGGCGGATCGTCTTGTTTTCGGCCATCGCCCGCTTGGCCAGCTCGGCCGCCTTGTCGTAGCCGATGACCGGCACCAGCGCGGTGACCATCGCCAGCGACCACTCGACGTAGCTCTCGGCCTTCTCCTTGTTGGCCTTCATGCCCCGCACGGCCCGCTCGGTGAAGGACCGCACCGCGCGGCCCATCCAGGTGATCGACTCCAGGAGGTTCTTGGCGATCACCGGCATCATCACGTTCAAGTCGAGGTTGCCGTGGGTGTTGGAGACCTGCACCGCGGTGGCGTTTCCGATCACCTGGGCGGCCACCATCATCAGGGCCTCGTTCATCACCGGGTTGACCTTTCCGGGCATGATCGAGGAGCCCGGCTGCACCGCCGGGAGCTGGATCTCGGCCAGGCCGCAGCGGGGGCCGGAGTTCAGCCAGCGGAGGTCGTTGGCGATCTTCATCAGGCTGGTGGCCACGGTGGCGAGCTGGCCCGCCAGCTCGGTGGCGGCGTCCTTGGCGTGCTGGGCCTCGAAGTGGTTGGCCGCCTCCCGGAAGGGCAGGCCGAAGCGCTTGGCGAGCTTCTCGGCGACCATCCGGCCGAAGTCGGGGTGGGTGTTGAGCCCGGTGCCCACCGCGGTCCCCCCCTGGGCCAGCTCGTAGAGCCGGGGCAGCACCGACTCCAGCCGCTCGATCGAGAGCTCGACCTGCCGGGCCCAGCCGCTGGCCTCCTGACCGAGGCGGATGGGGGTCGCGTCCATCAGGTGGGTCCGCCCGATCTTGACGATCCCGTCCCACTCCTCGGCCTTCTCGACCAGGGCGTCCCGGAGCTCCCTGAGGGCGGGAAGCAGCACCTCGTGGAGCGCCACCGCCGCCGAGACGTGGATGGCGGTGGGGATGGTGTCGTTGGACGACTGCCCCTTGTTGACGTGGTCGTTGGGGTGGACCGGCTCCTTGCCGCCGCGGCGGCCGGTCAGGATCTCGTTGGCCCGGCCGGCGATCACCTCGTTGGCGTTCATGTTGGTCGAGGTGCCCGAGCCGGTTTGGAAGACGTCGAGGACGAACTGGTCGTCGAGCTTGCCCTCGATCACCTCCTCGGCCGCCTGCAAAATGGCCTTGGCCCGCTCCTCGTCGAGGAGGCCGAGCTCGAGGTTGGCCTCGGCGGCGGCGTGCTTGATCGCGCCCAGCGCCCGGATGAAGACCCGGGGAAAGCGCACCCCGCTGATCGGGAAGTTCTCCACCGCCCGCTGGGTCTGGGCGCCGTAGTAGGCGTCGGCCGGGACCTTCAGTTCGCCCAGCGAGTCCCGCTCGATCCGGTATTCCATCGTCCACCTCCACCGGCATTTTAGGTCGCGGGCGGGCGGAGGCTTGTCCCGGTTCAAGAGGGCGGCGGGGGCAAGCGCCCCCGCCGCCTGGGAGGTGTGCGGGTCGCGCTCGCCTACTTCCCCTCTTCCTCGCCTTCCTCGACGTTCACCTTGGGCTTGGTCTTCAGGTTGAAGTCGATGTAGTTTTGGGCCGGGGCCGGGGGCAGCTTGTAGTGGATGAAGGGGTGGCCGGTGGCCGCGTGGCAGCCGTTGCAGCCCGCGATGGCGGCGTCGAAGCGGGTCTTGAAGGCGCTCCAGTCCTGGGCCTCGATCGCCTTCTCCAAGGGGTCCAGGTAGCTGTGCTCGAACTCTCGGAGCAGCCCGGCCTTGCCCGGGCGGGTGATCTCGCCGACCTCCTGGATCTCGGTGGCCTCCTTGAGCTGGTACTGGGCCAGGGCCCAGTTCCCGCCCTTGGCGGCGTAGTAGGTGTTGGTGAACCGGTTCCCGTACTCGATCATCACCGTTCCCAGACCCGGCTGGATCGAGGCCAGGGCGTCCACCCGTTCCTGCAGGCTCCCCTTATGGATGTCCCGGGCGTGCTCGGCGGCCAAACCGACCGCGGCCAAGGCCAATAGCCCCAACAAACCCAGCATCAACTTCCGTTTCATCGCTCCTCCTTTCGGACGACATGTTAGCACGGGATGAGAAGTGGTGCGCCAGGGACATACGTCCTGGACGGGAAACATACCGACCGGTATTAACCTGACCCGGTGACGGGGCGGTGCGCTTTGAGAAAGAGAGTACGTATTGGTAAGAGGGGGGTATAAGGGGCGACCGCCCGGCCCCGCCGCCGGCCCGCTCCCCCTACGCGCCGGGGCTTTTGTGCACGTGGACCACCCTCCAGCCCTCGGGAAACCGCACCAGCACCCGGGTCTCGTTGACCGTGCGGTGCTCGATTCCCGGCTCGCCGGCCAGCGAGAGCAGGAGGGTGTAGCTGGCCACCGCCACGTTTCCGTAGAGGTCGAGGCGGGGTTCCAGCAGGTCGTAGCGCCAGTCCTTGCCGGTGCCCGCCCAGTCGTGTTCCAGCATGAAGGCGTGGAAGCTCTTGCCGACCAGCCGGTGGGGGGTGACGAACCACTCGTAGACCACCACGTCGTCGGCGGTGGTCTCGTCGTAGATCGCCCAGTCGCCGGCGTAGATCGCCGAGAGGTGCCGGTGGAGGGTTTCCCAGACCGCTTGCTCCATGGCCCCATTGTAGGGTGGGGGCGTGCCGCGGTTTCTTCGGGCCCTGGCCCACCCCCTGGTGCGCTACGGGGTCGGGGCGCTCGCGCTTTTCTACGGTGGGGCCTTGATCCTGGGGCTGATGCCGCCGCTGGTGCGGCTCGCCGGCCCGCCGCCGGACCTTTGGTTCCTGGGCTACGGGCCCGCCCGCCTGGCCGGCTACCTCGAGGCCCTGGGGGCGGGGGGCCGGGCGCTCTACCGGGTGTTCTTGCTGGCCGACCTGGGGTTCGCCGCCCTCTACGGACCGGCGCTGGCCGGCTGGCTGGCCTGGCTGTATTCCCGGCCGGGGCCGGCCGGCTGGGCGCTGGCCGCCGCCCTGCTCGACCTTGGCGAGGACCTCCTGTTGCTCGCCGACCTCTCCGCCCCCCGCCCGGCCCTGGCGGTGCTCGCCGGCTACCTGACCTTCTTCAAGTGGGCGACCCTGGCCTACGCGGTCTTCGCCCTGGCGGTGGGGCTTTGGACCCGCCGCCGCTAGCCGGGTTGGTACTCGCCGAAGACCTCGCGGAGGGCTCCGGCCACCTCGCCCAGGGTGGCCCGCGCCCGGAAGGCCTCGAGGACAAAGGGGAAGAGGTTCTCCCCGCCCCGGGCGGCCTCCTTGAGGGTGGCAAGGGCCCGCTGGGTCGCCGTCTGGTCGCGGTTTTCCCGGTAGCGGCGCACCTCCTCGGCCCGGCGCCGGTCCACCTCGGGGTCGATCCGCTGCACCGGCACCGGGGGCTCCCCCTCCAGGGTGAAGGCGTTCACCCCCACCACGATCCGCCGCTTCTCCTCGACCTCGCGCTGGTAGCGCCAGGCCGACTCCTCGATCTCTTTCTGGATGAAGCCGGCCTCGATGGCGGCCACGCTGCCGCCGAGCTGGTCGACCTTCTCGATGAGGTCCCGGGCCTCGGCCTCGAGGGCGTCGGTGAGGTGCTCGAGGTAGAACGACCCCCCGGCGGGGTCGATCGCCCGGGTGATCCCCGACTCGTAGGCCAGGATCTGCTGGGTCCTCAGCGCGATCAGGGCGCTCTCCTCGGTGGGGAGCCCGAGGGCCTCGTCGTAGGCGTTGGTGTGGAGGCTCTGGGTGCCGCCGAGCACCGCCGCCAGCGCCTGGTAGGCGACCCGCACGATGTTGTTGAGGGGCTGCTGGGCGGTGAGGGTGGAGCCGCCGGTCTGGGTGTGGAAGCGGAGCATCCAGGACTTCTTGTTCTGGGCCCCGAACTCCTCGCGCATGATGCGCGCCCAGAGCCGGCGGGCCGCCCGGAACTTGGCGGCCTCCTCGAAGATGTCGTTGTGGGCGGCGAAGAAAAAGCTGAGCCTGGGGGCGAAGCGGTCGAGGTCGAGGCCCCGCTCGGTCGCCGCCCGGACGTAGGCCTTGGCGTTGGCCAGGGTGAAGGCGATCTCCTGCACCGCGGTGGCCCCGGCCTCGCGGATGTGGTAGCCGGAGATCGAGATCGTGTTCCAGCGGGGGACCCGCTCGGAGCAGAACTCGAAGACGTCGGTGACCAGCCGCATCGAGGGGCCGGGGGGGTAGATGTAGGTGCCCCGGGCCACGTACTCCTTCAGGATGTCGTTCTGCACCGTGCCGCCGAGTTGCTCCCAGGAAACCCCCTGCTCCTCGGCGACCAGCAGGTAGAGGGCGAGCAGCATCATCGCCGGGGCGTTGATCGTCATGCTGGTGGTCACCCGGTCGAGGGGGATCCCCTGGAAGAGCCGGCGCATGTCGTCGAGGGTGGCGATCGAGACCCCCACCCGGCCGACCTCGCCCACCGCCAGCGGGTGGTCGGGGTCGAGGCCGAGCTGGGTCGGCAGGTCGAAGGCGACCGAGAGGCCGGTCTGGCCCTGCTCGAGGAGGTAGCGGAAGCGGCGGTTGGTCTCCTCGGCGCTGCCGAACCCGGCGTACTGCCGCATGGTCCAGAGCCGCTCGGCGTACATCCGGGGGTAGATCCCCCGGGTGAAGGGGTACTCCCCCGGGCGGCCGAGCTTTTCCCGGTAGTCCTCGGGGAGGGATTCGAAGAGTTCCGGCAAGGGCACCTCCTAGTGCAGGATCCACTTGAGCAGCAGAACGATCACCAGCACCGCCAGGAAGAGGGCGAGCACGGCAGGGAGCACCAGCTCGAAGACGGCCAGGACGATGGCCAGGAAGTCCTTCCAGTCGGGGGGCAGGGGCTCCCGCACGGCATCATCCTACCTCCCCTTCACGCTTTACCTTTTGGAGCAAGCTTTAATCTTTTGATGTTGCTCTCAACCCTTGCCCCCCCTTATACTTTGCCCGGTATGGGCCGCGAGTGGAGGTTTCGCAGCGTTTTGAAGGCGGTCTCCCGGGAGGCCGGCTGGGAGATCCTGCGGGCGGTGGCCGAGGGGCCGGTCCGCTTCACCCAGCTGGAGAGGAACACCCGGGTGAGCCCCCGCACGCTCTCCGAACGTCTTAAGGAACTCACCGAACTCGGCCTGATCGAGCGGGTCGCCTACCCCGAGGTGCCCCCCCGGGTGGAGTACACCCTTACCCTAAGCGGGCGCCGGGTGATCGAGGTGCTCTCGGCGCTGGAGGCCGACTTCCTGGAGTAGGTTGGACACGTCATGGCGGACGCGAGCCTGGCCGTCTTCACTTACGCCCTGCTGACCGCCCTCGCCACCGGGCTGGGCGCCCTGCCTTTTCTCTTCATTCCAAACGGCGGCAAACGGCTGTTGGGGCTCGCCAACTCGGTGGCCGCCGGGCTGATGCTGGCGGCGAGCTTCTCCCTGGTCTACCAGGGGCTCGCCCTGGGGGCCGGCAAGACCCTCCTCGGGGTCCTCCTCGGGCTGGTCTTCATCCTCCTGGCCCACCGCTTCATCGAGGCCCGGGGCGGCTTCGAGTGGGGGAGGATGGATCGGATCGACGCCAAGAAGGCGCTGATGATCGTCCTGGTGATGACCGCCCACTCCTTCGCCGAGGGGGTGGGGGTGGGGGTCGCCTTCGGCGGGGGCCACGCCTTCGGGGTCTTCATTACCCTGGCGATCGCGGTCCACAACATCCCCGAGGGGCTCGCGATCAGCTCGGTGCTGGTGCCGCGGGGGGTCCCCTGGTGGCGGGCCGGGTTCTGGAGCGTCTTCTCCAGCCTTCCCCAGCCCCTGATGGCGGTGCCCGCCTACTGGTTCGTCGAGGCCTTCCGGTCGTTCCTGCCGCTGGGGTTCGGGTTCGCCGCCGGGGCGATGATCTGGCTGGTCTTCTCGGAGATCCTCACCGACGCCCTCGAGGACACCCCCAGCGAGACCGTGGCCAGCGTGGTCACCCTGGCGATCGTGGCGATGCTGGGCTTCCAGCTCCTCATCGGCCCGACCCCTTGAGCACCCGTTCGGTCTCCAGGGCGATCTTGAGCTCCTCGTCGGTAGGGATGACCAGCGCCGCCGGGCCGGGCCCGGGTCGGCTGATCACCGGCCCGTGGCGGGCGTTCCGCTCGGGGTCGAGGGTCAGGCCCAGGTGGGCGAGCCGCTCGACCACCCGGGCCCGCACCCAGGCGTCGTGCTCGCCGACCCCGGCGGTGAAGACCAGGGCGTCGAGCCCCCCCAGCACGGCGGCGTAGGCCCCGACGTACTTGACGATCCGGTAGACGTAGGCGGCGAGGGCGAGGTCGGCGGCGGGGTCACCGGCCTCCCGGGCGGCGTGGAGGTCGCGGAGGTCGTGGGAGCGTTGGGAGAGCCCGAGGAGACCGGAGGCGTGGTTTAAAAGCCGCTCGGCCGCCTCCAGCCCCCGCCGCCGCACCAGCTCCAGCACCAGTCCGGGGTCGAGGTCGCCGGGCCGGGTGCCCATCACCAGGCCCTCCAGCGGGGTGAAGCCCATCGAGGTGTCGACGCTCTTTCCCCCCTTTACCGCGGTGGCGCTGGCCCCGTTGCCCAGGTGGAGGGTGACGATCCGGAGCTCCTCCAAGGGGCGGCCCAGGAGCTCCGCCGCCCGCTCGCTCACGTAGGCGTGGGAGATGCCGTGGAAGCCGTAGCGGCGGAGACCGGCGGCGGCAAGCTCGCGGGGGATCGCGTACTCCCTGGCCACCGGCGGCAGGGTCTGGTGGAAGGCGGTGTCGAAGACCGCCACCTGGGGGAGGTCGGGGAAGAGCCGCCGGGCCGCCCGGATGCCCTCGAGGTTGGCGGGGTTGTGGAGGGGGGCGAGGGGGATCAGCGCCTCGATCCGCCGCATCAGCCCGGCGTCGATCCGGCGGCTCTCCCGCAGGTCGCCGCCGTGGACCACCCGGTGGCCCACCGCCTCGGCGCCCCCCAGGTCGGCGTGGGCCAGCGCGGCGGCCAGGGCCCGGTGGTGGTCGGGGGCCTCGACCGGGTGGGTTTTCCCCTCGAGCACGAGGAAGCTCTCCTTCTCGCCGACCCGCTCGACGCGCCCCCGCACCCGGTGCCGGCGGGTGTCGGTGTCGGTGAGCGCGAACTTCAGGCTGGAGGAGCCGGCGTTCAGCACCAAGACCCTCATGCCCCAAAGCTTACCCGGCGTGCTAGCATGGCTTTTCGTGACGCAGGTTTCGGGAGGCCGCTGGGTGGGGGAGATCTACGGCTGCGACCTGGCCCGGCTGGAGGACCCCGCCTGGGTCGAGGCGGCCCTCCGCCAGGCGGTGCGGGCCCTGGGGGCCAGCGAGGAGAGCATCAAGAGCGTGGTTTACAAGTTCGCCCCCCAGGGGCTCTCGGCCGCCGCCCTCTCGCCGGTGGCGGCGGTGATGGTGCACACCTGGCCGGAGGACGACGCCTCGGCCACCCTCGACCTCTACTTCTACCGGCCGGCCGATGCCCAGGCGGTGATGGAGCGGCTGGCCGAGGCCTTCGGGGCCCGGCGGGAGAACGCCTTCTGCCACCGCCGGGAAGGGTAGGGTGGGGGCATGGGTTACGGGCTCCACTTCCTCGAACACCTGACCCCCGAGGAGTCGCTCCTCCGCCGGGCCGGCCGGGTCCTGGCCCAGGGGCGGACCCCCTACCAGTCCTACCTGCTCTTCGAGACCCGGGGGTTCGGCAAGGTGCTGATGCTCGACGCCGAGGTGCAGTCGGCCGAGCGCGACGAGTACATCTACCACGAGGCGCTGGTCCACCCGGCGATGCTCGCCCACCCCGCCCCCGCCTCGGTGCTGGTGGTCGGCGGCGGCGAGGGCGCGACCCTGAGGGAGGTCCTCAAGCACCCCACGGTGCGCCGGGCGGTGATGGTGGACATCGACCGGGAGCTGGTCGAGGTGGCCCGGGCCAAGATGCCGGAGTGGCACCGGGGGGCCTTCGACGACCCCCGGAGCGAGCTCGTCTTCGCCGACGCCCGGGCCTGGATCGAGGAACACGACGAGCGCTTCGACGTGATCGTCCTCGACCTCACCGACCCGGTGGGCGAGGAGAACCCCGCCAAGCTCCTCTACACCCGCGAGTTCTTCGCCCTGGTCAAAGAGCGGCTCCACCCCGGCGGGGTGATGGTGACCCAGGCCGGGATGCTGCTTTTGGACCGCTACCAGGTCCACACCGTGCTCCACCGCACCCTGCGGGAGGTCTTCCCGTTCGTGCGCAGCTACCGCGACTGGATCCCGAGCTTCTTCCTCGCCTACGGCTTCCTGCTGGCGGCCGAGGGGGCCGACCCCGGGAGCCACTCGCCGGGGGTGCTCCAGACCCGGATCCTGGAGCGGGGCCTCGAGCTCCGCCACCTCGACGCCGCCTTCATCGAGGCGATGTTCGTGCTCCCCAGGGACCTGAAGGCCTGGATCGAGGCCGAGACCACCGTCTCCACCGACGCCCACCCCTTCTACCTCACCCCCGAGGGGGAGGCCCGCACCGGTTAGCGAAGTTCCAGGATCCCCTGGCGGTAGAGCGCCGGCAGGATCGGTTCGCCGACCCTGAGGAGGGCGAAGCCGCCGCGGCGACGGGCGAGGGCGGAAAGGCCGGCGAGGTGGGCCCGCAAGGCGGCGCGGTAGGCCGCCCTCTCGGCCTCGTCGACCGGAAGGGTCTCGCCGGTCTCGACGTCGTGAAGGAGCCAGCTTCCCGGTGGGGGGTCGAGCTCCTCGGGGGCCAGGACCACCACCAGGTGGAAGGGGGGGAGCCGGCGGAGGTAGCCGACCAGGTCGCCCTCCTCCAGGCCGTCGGTGATCAGCACCGGCGTCCCTCGACCGCGGGGCCGGGCGGCCAGGAGGCCCCGGGGGTCGGCGGGGATCCGCCGGCCGGGGGGGCGCGCGCCCCGGGGGGTGACCACCCGGAGGCGCTCGCCCTGGGCGGCGGCGGCCAGCACCCGGGCCACCCGCTCGGCGTAGGCCGCCTTGCCGAAGAGCCCCATGCTCGCCGAGCCGTCGAGCCACAGCCAAAACCGCCCCGCCGCGGGGGTCTCGAAGCGGCGGACGTAGGGCCGTCCGGTCCGGGCCAGGGCCTTCCAGTCGAGCCGCCGGAGGTCGTCGCCGGGGACGTAGGGGCGGTGGTCGAAGAAGTCCTCGCCCTGGCCGGGGCGGGCCAGCGTCCGGGGCCCCGGTCCCGGGCGGGGGGCCGGGTGCCGCAGGCGGAAGCGGGTGAGCCTCATGCCCGGGGCATCGTCTTCTCGAGGAGCCCCCCCAGCACCGCCTCGGGCTGGGTTCCCTCGAACTGGGCCTCCTCGGTGAGGAAGAGCCGGTGGGGGAGGGCCAGCCGGGCGGCGTCCCGGAGGTCGTCCCAGTCGACGTGGGGACGGCCCCGCAGGTAGGCGAGGGCGCGGGCGAGGTCCCGCCAGGCCTTGGCTCCCCGGGGGGAGAGCCCGAACCGCAGGCGGGGATCCTCGGCGGCGAGGAAGGCGGTGTGGACGAGGGCCTCGAGGCCCGGCTCGGGGAGCGGCAGGGCGGCGGCCTCCCGGTGCGCCGCCTGGAAGGCCTCGGGGGCGGCCACCGGTTCGGGCTCGGCCGGCTCCTCGGTGAGGATCCGCATCCAGACCTCCCGGGCCGGGGCCGCCACCGCGATGCGGGCGGCGAAGCGGTCGAGCTGGGCCTCGGGCAGGGGGTAGGTGCCCTCGATCTCCACCGGGTTCTGGGTCGCCAGCACCAGGAAGGGCCGGGGCAGGGGGCGGCGCACCCCGCCGTAGGTCACCGCCCGCTCCTGCATCGCCTCGAGCAGGGCGCTTTGGGTCTTGGGGGGCGCCCGGTTGATCTCGTCGGCCAGGACGACCTGGGCGAAGATCGGTCCGGGTTCGAAGACGAACCGGCCCTCCCTCAGGACCTCGGTGCCGGTGACGTCGGCGGGGAGCAGGTCGGGGGTGAACTGGATCCGGGCGAAGGAGAGCCCCGAGGCCCGGGCGAAGGCGGTGGCGAGCAGGGTCTTGCCGAGCCCGGGAAGCCCCCAGAGGAGGGCGTGGCCCCCGGCCACGGCGGTGGCCAGGAGCCCCTCGATCACCGCCTCCTGGCCGAAGAGCACCCGGCCGAGCTGGTCCCTGAGCCGGGCCAGGGTTTCGTTCATTTAGCCTTCCGCCTGCCGCTCGGCGACCACCTTCTCGGCGATCTGCGGGGGCACCTCGGCGTAGTGGGAGAACTCCAGGCTGTAGGCCCCCTGCCCCCCGGTCAGGCTGCGGAGGGCGCGGCTGTACTCCAGGATCTCGGCCAGCGGGGCCTCGGCCTGAACCACCGCCAGGGCCCCCTCCGAGTCCATTCCCAGGATGCGGCCGCGGCGGCCCTGGAGGTCGGAGATCACGTCGCCGACCTTGTCCTGGGGGACGAAGACCCGAAGCCGGTAGATCGGCTCGAGCAGGTAGGGGCCGGCCTTCGCCATGGTGTTCTTAAAGGCCATCGAGGCCGCCACCTGGAAGGCGAGGTCGGAGGAGTCGACCTCGTGGTGGCTGCCGTCGAAGACGGTGGCCTTGAAGCCCATCACCGGGTACCCGGCCAGCACCCCGGACTTGGCGGCCTCCTTGATGCCCTTCTCCACCGCCTCCTTGTACTTGGTGGGGATCACCCCGCCCTTGATCTCCCAGGCGAAGGCGTACGCCTCGCTGGGTTCCAGCCGCAGCCAGACGTCGCCGTACTGGCCGCGTCCGCCGGTCTGCTTCTTGTACTTGCCCTGGGCCTCGGCCTTCTTGCGGATCGTTTCGCGGTAGGGAATCCGGGGCCTCTTCAGCTCGACCGCGACCCCGTAGTCGGAAAGCCGCTCCTTGGCCCACTCCAGGTGCATGTCCCCCATGCCCCAAAGCTGCATCTCGCCGGTCTCCTCGTCGTAGGTGAACCGCAGCGAGGGGTCCTCCTCGACCAGCTTCCTGAGGGCCTCGCCGAGCTTGGCCTCGTCGGTCTTCTCGGCCGGGACCAGGGCGACGAAGGTGGTGGGCTCGGGGGGGCGGGTGGTGGGCACCTCCTCCTTTTTCTCCTTCCAAAGCGCCATCCCCCGGTGGAGGTTCTCCGCCTTGGGGATGGCCAGGATGTAGCCCCCCTCGGCGCGGTCGACCTCGACCAGCTCGGACCCCTTGGGGACGTAGAGGTGGGGGAGGCGGACCGGGCCGTTGTCGCTTTCCAGGGTGTCGCCGGGCTTAAGCTCGCCGCGGTAGAGCCGCACGTAGGCGACCTGACCCACGAAGGGCTCGACCTGGACCTTGAAGACCTTGGCCAGGGCCGGGCCCTCGCCGAAGCGCTCGGTGGGGGAGGGGATGGCCTCGAGGACCAGGTCGAGGAGCGGCACGACCCCGATCAGGTTCTTGCCCGAGGCGATCGCCACCGGGTAGAGCTGGGCCTTGCGCACCGCCTCGTGGAAGGCCCGGGCGAGGGCGTCGGGGGGCACGTCGCCGCCCTCGAGGTAGCGCTCGAGCAGGCGCTCGTCGGTCTCGACGATCGACTCCAGCACCTCCTGCTGGAACCGCTCGACCCGCGCCCGTTCGCCCTCGGGGATCGCCGCGGTCTCAAACGTTCCCGCCTCGTCGTAGCGGTAGGCGCGGTCGTGGAGCACGTCCAAAAGCCCCACCCAGCGCCCGCCCTCGTACCAGGGAAGGTGGACCGGGAGGATGGGGCCGAGGGTTTGGCGGAGGTCCTCGAGCAGGGCGTAGAAGTCGCCGCCTTTGTCGAGCTTGGTGACCACCACCATGCGGGGGAGCTCGAGCCGCTCGGCCACCGTCCAGGCCCGCTCGGTGCCGATCTGAACCCCATCGGGGGCGCTGACCGCCACCAGCGCCCCGTCGGCGGCGGTGAGCGCCCCCCGGATCGAGGTCACGAAGTCGGCGTAGCCCGGGGTGTCGAGGACGAAGATCCGATGCCCCTGGTAGTCGAGGGGGAGCACCGCGGTGCGGATCGAGAAGTGATGGGCCTTCTCCTCGGGGGTGTAGTCCGAGGTGGTGGTGCCCTCCTCCACGGTGCCCATGCGGTCCTTGCCGCCGGTTGCGTAAAGCAGGGCCTCGCCCAGGGTGGTCTTTCCGCTTTGGCTGTGTCCGACGAGCGCAACCGTGCGAATCATGTTGTCGCCCTCCTTTTGCGTAGAGTATACCTGGTGGGACGCGGGGTCCTTTGTCTTACGCGCTCGGCCTGGGAGGCCGCCTGGCGGCACCTGCGGGCGGCGGCCCCGGCCGAGGGGGTGGGGCTGTTGGTCGGGAAGGAGGGCTGCGCCCAGGAGGCCTGGCCGCTGCCCAACGTCCACCCCGAGCCCGAGGTCGGCTACCGGGCCGAGCCCGAGGCCCTGCTGGCCGCCCTGAGGCGGGCCGACGCGGCGGGGTTGGAGGTGGTGGCCCTCTACCATTCCCACCCCGCCGGTCTCGCCTACCCCAGCGCCACCGACCGGCGGGAGGCCTACTGGCGGGTCCCCTACCTGATCTTCGGGTTGGCCGAGGGCCGGGCCCGGGCGTTTTGGCTCCCCGGGGGGGAGGAGGTTGGGATCGAGGTGAGACCGTGAGCGAAGCCTGGACGCGGGAGGAGATCGCCCGCTACGCGCGGCACTTCGTGCTGCCCGGGGTGGGGGAGGCCGGGCAGCGAAGGTTGAAGGCGAGCCGGGTGCTGGTGATCGGCGCCGGGGGGCTGGGGAGTCCGGTCCTCCTCTACCTGGCCGCCGCCGGGGTGGGGCGGATCGGGGTGGTCGAGTCCGACCGGGTCGAGCCCTCCAACCTGAACCGGCAGGTCCTCTACACCGAGGCCGACGTCGGCCAGAGCAAGGCCGAGGTGGCCCGCCGTCGGCTCCTGGCCCTCAATCCCCACATCGAGGTGGTCGCCTACCCCGAGCGCTTTACCCCCGAGCTGGCCGAGCGGATCGTTCCCGAGTACGACCTCTTGGTCGACGCCTCCGACAACTTCCCCACCCGCTACCTGGCCAACGACGCCGCCGTGCTCTTCGACCGGCCCCTGGTCCAGGGGGCGATCTACCGCTTTGAAGGGCAGCTCTCGGTCTTTCACCACCGGGGCGGCCCCTGCTACCGCTGCCTCTTCCGCCGGCCGCCCCGGCGCCAGCCGGCCTGCAGCGAGGCCGGGGTCTTCGGGGTGCTGCCGGGGACGGTGGGGGCGCTGATGGCGACCGAGGCGCTCAAGGTGCTCCTCGAGCTCGGCGAGGTGCTGAGCGGGAAGCTGCTCCTCTACGACGCCCTCGAGGCCGGCTTCCGGACCCTGGCCTTCCCCCGCGACCCGGGCTGCCCGGTCTGCGGCGAGCGCCCCACGATCCGGAGCCTTCGTGAACAGAATTACGAGGACGTTTGCCAGGGGCCCTCGGGCGTAGAATCTTGAACGGAGTAAAGGAAGGAGGCATGGGTATGACCGAAGTCGAGATCAAACGGGGCCTAGAAGGGGTCGTCTTTACCGAGAGCGAGCTCTCCTTCATCAACGGCCAGGAGGGCAAGCTCTACTACCTGGGGATCCCCATCGAGGAGCTCGCCGAGAAGTCCTCCTACGAGGAGGTCGCCTACCTGCTCCTCTACCGCAAGCTGCCCACCAAGGCCGAGCTCGAGGCCTTCGACCAAAAGCTCAAGGAGAAACGGGCCCTGGCGGTCGAGAAGGTGGCCTCCTTCGCCGCCTACCCCCGCACCGCCCACCCCATGGCGGCGCTCCGCACCGCCATCAGCGAGCTCGGCCTCTTCGACCCCAAGGAGGAGGACACCAGCCTGGAGAACCTCCAGGAGACCGGGATCTCCCTGATCGCCAAGTTCCCCACCGTGGTGGCGGCCTTGAAGCGCCTCCGGGAGGGCAAGCTTCCCCTGGAGCCGAGGAACGACCTCTCCCACGCCGCCAACTTCTACTACATGCTGAACGGCGAGGCGCCCTCCAAGGAGCAGGAGAAGCTGCTCGACGTGGCCCTCATCCTCCACGCCGACCACGGCATGAACGCCTCGACCTTCACCGCCCTGGTGATCCACGCCACCGCGTCCGACCTCTACTCCTCGATCGTGGGGGCGATCGGGGCCCTCAAGGGGCCGCGCCACGGCGGCGCCAACGAGCAGGTGCTCAAGATGATCCAGGGGATCGGGGACGCCTCCCAGGTTCCCCAGTGGTTCCAGGAAAAACTCCAGAAGAAGGAGCGGATCATGGGCATGGGCCACCGGGTCTACAAGGCCTACGACCCCCGCGCCCGGATCCTCAAGCGCTACGCCGAGGAGGTGGCCAAGGCCCACGGCCGCACCCGGGAGTACGAGATCCTGGTGGCGATCGAGAAGGAGGCCGAGAAGCACCTGGCCCCCAAGGGCATCTACCCCAACGTCGACTTCTACTCCGGGGTCGTCTACTCCGACCTGGGGATCCCGGTCGAGTTCTTCACCCCGGTCTTCGCGGTCGCCCGCATCGCCGGCTGGGTTGGCCACGTGCTGGAGTACACCGAGAAGGATAACCGCCTGATCCGCCCGCGGGCGAAGTTCTCCGGCGAGCTCGACAAGCCCTACGTCCCGCTGGAGCAGCGGGGTTAGGAGGGCTCGCCGGGTCCCCGGGGGCCCGCCCCCGGGGACCCTTTCCCTTCGGGAAGGGCGCTCAGGGCCTCGCCGGCGTCCTGAAACCGCTCGCCCGGCGACTTGGCCAGGATCCGGGTGAGGTAGGCCCAGACCGCCGGCTCGGGGGTGACCCCGGGGGGCGGTTCCGGCGGCCGTTCGCGGTGGGCCCGGACCACCTCGTCGGGGGGGCCGACGAAGGGCAGCTCGCCGAAGAGCCCCCAGTAGAGCACGACCCCGGCGGCGTAGACGTCGGAGGTGGGGGTGGGCGCCGCCCCCAGGGTCTCCTCGGGGGCGAGGTAGCCGAGGGTCCCCAGCCGCACCCGGGGCAGCCGTTCCCCTACCGGCCCCGAGAGGTCGAAGTCGATGAGCCGGGCGGACCCGCTTTTCGCCACCACCAGGTTCTCGGGCTTGACGTCGCGGTGGACGATCCGCCGCCGGTGCAGGTGGGCGAGGGCGGCGAGGAGCTGGCGGAAGACCGGCAGGAAGGCGGCCCCGGGGTGGGTGGCCCGCCAGTCGGAAAGCCGCTCGCCGGGGGCGTAGGCGAGGAGCACCGCCGGCCGCCCCTCGATCTCCAGTCGGGCCAGCACCCGGTTGACGTTGGGGTGGTCGAGGCGGCGGCCCACCCGCCACTCCCGCTCGGCCCGGGCGCGGTAACCGGGGGGGAAGACCTTGAGGGCGTAGGGGGTGCCGTAGCGGTCGAAGGTGAGGTAGACGGTGGCGACCGCCCCCCGGGCGATCGGGCGGATCACCCGGTAGCGTCCCTCCAAGATCGCCCCCACGATGGCCACGGCTCTCACTATACGGTTCCCCGGGGCCGTAAACTGGCGGGGTGATGCGCGACTTCCTGCGTTACCTATGGAAGGAGTGGTTCCGCCAGGTTGGGGAGGCCCTCCTGGTGGCCCTCATCGTCACCACCTACCTCTTTACCACCGTCCAGGTGGTGGGGATGAGCATGTACCCCACCTTGAACAGCGGCGAGCGGGTGCTGGTGCCCAAGTACCGGATGTGGCTGGTGCGCCTCGGCCTCGACCGCTGGCACCGCGGCGAGATCGCGATCATCAAGCCGCCCCCCGGGGCCCCCAACTCGGTGGCCCCGTTCCCCGTGCTGGGCTTTAAGTTCCGCCCCTACTTCATCAAGCGCATCGTGGCCCTTCCCGGCGACCGGGTGCGGGTGGAACGCGGCCAGCTCTTCGTCAACGACGCCCCGGTCGCCGAGACCCACATCACTTCCAAGATCACCCCCTACCCCGACTCCTTCCCGGTGGTCCGGGTCTACCGCGGTCGGGTGATCGAGCTGGCGGTCTTCGGCAGCTTCGTTCCGGTCGACCGGGTGCCCGACTACCTCCGTCCGGTGCTGGCGATGCTCGAGCCCCCGCCCCCCGAGGTGGTGCGCCAGAGCCAGGAGCTGCCGGTCGCCTACGTCGCCAACCTGCGCCTGGCCCCGGACTACTACTTCGTGCTCGGCGACAACCGCACCCTGGGCGGCTCCGAGGACTCCCGGATCTTCGGGCCCCTGCGGGGGGAGCGAATCGCCGGCAACGCCAGCTTCGTCTGGTGGCCGCCGCTGGCCCGGGGCGGGGACGGACGCTGGCGGCTCAACCTGCGTCCGCTTCCCATCCCTCCGGGGTTTCGCCAGGTTCCGCCCCCCAGTCGAACCCCCTGAGGCGGCGGGCCGCCTCGACCAGGTTCCGCCCCGCCCGGCGGGCGTCGGAACGGGCCTCCTCGGCGTCGTTCTGGCGGGCGTGGGTGTAGACCAGGGCGCCGGGGGCCAGGGCCAGCCCCATGAAGCCCAGGGTCACCGCCAGCTGGGCCAGCGCCTGGGCGGCGCCGTCCTCCTCGGCGGCGGCGGCTAGGGCGAAGGGCTTGCCGGCGAGGAGGAGCCCTCGGTTTTCCAGCGAGGTCATCCGCTCGATCAGGGTCTTCATCCGGGCCGAGGGGGCGAACCAGTAGACCGGGGTGGCGAAGACCAGGGCGTCGGCCTCGAGGATCCGCTGGGAGAGCCGGCCCCAGTCGTCGAAGGGGCCCCGCACGCAGTGCTCGGGGCCGCATCGGCCGGGGTCCTCGGAGTAGTTGGCGGCGCAGTAGGGGAGGTTCAGGCGCACCAGGTCCACCCGCTCGGTGCGGGCCCCGGCCGCCCGGGCGGCGGCCAGGATCGCCTCCAGCAACCAGGCGGTGCGCCCTTGGGTGCGGGTCGAGCCGTTGATCCCGAGGACGCGCACCATACCGGTTTTCAGTCTAGCCGAGGGCGGCGACGACCTCCTCGAGGATCCCCGCCCCCTGGCGGGCCTCGTCCTCGGAAAGGACCAGGGGCGGGGCGATCCGGAGCGCGTTGGGCCCCGCCGGCAGCGTGAGCAGGCCGGCCTCGAAGGCCCCCCGCACCGCCCGGTCGCGGAGCCCGGGATCGGCGAACTCGACCGCCAGCATCAGCCCCCGCCCCCGGACCTCGCGGACCGACGGGCGCCCGGCCAGGCGGGCGGTGAGCTCCTCCAGGAGCAGGGCCCCCACCCGGCGGGCGTTGGCCATCAGCCCTTCCTCCAGGAGGTCGAGGGTGGCGTGGGCCGCCGCCCCCGCCACCGGGTTGCCCCCGAAGGTGGTGCCGTGGGCCCCCGGCGGCCAGGAGGAGAGCTCCTCCAAAAAGAGCAGGGCGCTCAGGGGAAAGCCCGAGGCCAGCCCCTTGGCCAGGGTCACCAGATCGGGCCGCACCCCCTCCTGCTCCATCGCCAGGAAGGTCCCGGTGCGGCCGGCCCCGGTCTGGATCTCGTCGGCCACCAGCAGGATCCCGTGGCGCTCCAGGAGCTTCTTGAGCTCGGCGAAGAACCCCGGCGCCGGCAGCAGGTAGCCGCCCTCCCCCTGGATCGGTTCGACGAAGAAGGCGGCGACCTCCTCGGGGGGCAGCTTGGTGGAGAAGAGGTGCTCGAGGTGGGCGAGCACCGCCTCGCCGGCCCGCTCGGGGGCGACCCCGAACGGGGGGTGGCTGGGGCTCGGGAACGGCACGTGCACCACCCCCGGGAGCAGGGGGGCAAACCCCGCCCGGTAGCGGGCGTTCGAGGCGGTGAGCGAGAGGCTCCCCAGGGTGCGGCCGTGGAAGGCGCCGGTGAAGGCGAGCAGGTAGGGGCGCCGGGTGTGGTAGCGGACCAGCTTGATGGCGGCCTCGATCGCCTCGGTCCCGGAGTTGCCGAAGTAGACCCGGTAGCCCCCGCCGAGCTTGGCCACCAGCCGCTCGGCCAGCGAGACCAGGGGCTCGTGGGTGAAGTCGGAGAAGCAGACGTGGACGAAGCGCTCCATCTGCTCGCGGGCGGCGGCCAGCACCCGGGGGTGGGCGTAGCCGGTGGTGTTGACCGCGATGCCGCCCATGAAGTCGAGGTAGCGCCGGCCCTCGACGTCCTCCAGCCACGCTCCCTCCCCCCGCCGGGGGACGAAGGGGTAGGGGCGGACGTAGCTGGTCGAGAGCACTTTGGCCTCGCGTTTCCGTAGCTCTTCGACGACGCTGGGCATGCCCCCAGTCTAGGCCTTGGTCACCGGGCAGGCGTCCCGCCCCGGGGTCGGTGTATCGTAATCGCCAGGGGGTTTCGCGGGTGAAGGCAAAAACGATCGTGGTGACCTCGGGCAAGGGCGGGGTGGGGAAGACGACCACCACCGCCAACGTCGGCACCGCCCTGGCCAAGCTCGGCGAGAAGGTGGCGGTGATCGACGTCGACGTAGGGCTCCGGAACCTCGACGTGGTGATGGGGCTGGAGTCGCGGGTGGTCTTCGACCTGGTGGACGTCCTCGAGGGCCGCACCGAGCTCAAGAAGGCCCTGGTACGGGACAAGCGGGTTGAGGGGCTCTACCTGCTGCCGGCCTCCCAGACCAAGGACAAGGAGGCCCTCGACGCCGAACGGTTCAAGGCGATCGTCGGGGAGCTCCTCGACGAGCACGGCTTCGACCGGGTGCTGATCGACTCCCCGGCCGGCATCGAGCGGGGCTTCCAGACCGCCGCCGCCCCCGCCGAGGGGGCGCTCGTGGTGGTCAACCCCGAGGTCTCCAGCGTCCGCGACGCCGATCGCATCATCGGCATGCTGGAGGCGATGGGGGTCTCCGAGAACTACCTGGTGATCAACCGCTTGCGGCCCGAGATGGTCAAGCGGGGCGACATGCTGGCGGTCGAGGACGTGATCGAGATCCTCGGGCTCAAGCCCATCGGCATCGTCCCCGAGGACGACCAGGTGCTGGTCTCGACCAACGTCGGCGAGCCGCTGGTGTTGCGATCGGGCTCGGCGGCGGGGCGGGCGCTTTTGGAGACCGCCCGCCGGATCAAGGGGGAGGCGGTGCCGTTTCCCAGCCTGGAGGACCGCAAGGGCCTTTGGGCGGCGATCCGCCGGATCTTCGGGGGTGCCTAGATGGGCCTCTTCTGGTGGCGCAGGAAGAGCAAGGAGAAGGCCCGGGAGCGGCTTAAGCTGGTCCTCGCCTACGACCGGGCCAAGCTCGCCCCCGGCAAGATGGAGGGGCTCAAGGCCGAGCTCCTCGAGGTCTTAAAGCGCTACTTCCCCGCCGACGAGCAGGGGGTCGAGGTCCGGGTCGAGGAGCGGGGCGAGCACATGGTCCTGATCGCCGAGATCCCGGTCAAGCCGTGACCCTGGGCCGGATCCGCGCCGACTACGACTGGGGCCTTTGGACGCTGGTCCTCGTCCTCTCGGCCTTCGGGCTCTTCGTCCTGGGAAGCGCCAGCCCCAGCCCGGCCTTCGTCTTCCGTCAGGGGCTCTGGCTCTTGGCGGGGGTGGCGGCCGCCCTGACCCTGCAGCTCCTCCCCAAGGCGGCCCTCTACCGGGCGGCCTTTTGGCTCTACCTCCTGAGCCTCCTCCT
>JALSRQ010000026.1 GCA_026984675.1 Thermaceae bacterium | reverse complement strand
GTGGACCTCGCGGGTGAATCCCCGGTGGGCGTAGATATCGGGGATCTTGCCCACGCCGACGACCTCGAGGCCGGCCGCCTTGATCCGGTCGAGCACGTTCCCCGGGGGCTCAAGGGCGAAGTCTTTGCGGTGCTCGTTGAGGCGGTAGAAGCTTCCCGGCTCGCCGGCGAAGGGCCGGGCGATCACCCGGGCCACGGCGTAGGGCCCTTTTAGGATCTCCCGGGCCTTTTCGCACCACGCGTACAGGGTTTCTAGGGGCACCACGTCCACGTGGGCCGCGATCTGAAAGACCGAGTCGGCCGAGGTGTAGACGATGGGCTTCCCGGTTTTGAGGTGTTCCTCGCCGTAATCCTTGATCGCCTCGGTGCCGGAGTAGGGCTTATTGAGCAGAACGCCCCTTCCGATCGCCTTCTCGAAGACCTCGATCACCTCTTTGGGAAAGCCTTCGGGAAAGGTGCGAAAGGGGTGCTCGAGGCGGATCCCCACGAACTCCCAGTGGCCGGTGGTGGTGTCCTTGCCCTGGTTTTTTTCCTTCATCCGGCCAAAGGCCGCAATCGGCTCGGGCTCCGAAGGGAGCGTGTGCACGCCGGGGACGTTCCCGAGCCCGAGTCTCGGGAGGTTTTTAAGCGGCACGCCGGTCTTCAGGACCACGTGGTCGAGGGTGTCCGCCCCCTCGTCGCCGAAGGCGGGGGCGTCCGGCAGGTAGCCGAGCCCCACCGAGTCGAGCACCACCAGGGCCACCTTCATGCCCCTAGCATAAGGGCCCGATCGCCCGTTCGGCGGGCCGGTTTAAACCTCTTCTTCCCGGGCCAGGTCGTTAAAGCGGACGTGGGCGGCGTGGAACTGGAGCTCCACGGTGCCGGTGGGGCCGTTCCGCTGCTTGCCCACGATGATCTCGGCGATGCCGGCCTTCTCCGAGTGGGGGTTGTAGTACTCGTCGCGGTAGATGAAGAGCACGAGATCCGCGTCCTGCTCGATCGAGCCCGACTCGCGGAGGTCACTGAGCATGGGGCGCTTGTTGGGGCGGGACTCGACCGCCCGGGAGAGCTGGGAGAGGGCCACGACCGGGAGGTCGAGCTCGCGGGCGAGGCCCTTGAGCCCCCGGCTGATGGCCGCGATCTCCTGCTGGCGGTTTTCGCTCTTCACGCTGCCGGCGGCGCCGGACATGAGCTGGAGGTAGTCGACGACGATCAGCCCCAGCTGGTACTGGGCGGCGAGCCGGCGGGCCCGGGCCCTGAGCTCCAGCAGGGTGAGGTCGGGGGTGTCGTCGATGTAGATCGGGGCCTCGGAGATGCGCCCGGCGACGTCGACCAGGCGCTGGAAGTCGCGCTCGGAGAGCTGGCCCTGGCGGAGGCGGTTCATGTCGATGCGGGCCTCGGCGGTGATGATCCGGGTGACCAGCTGGATCGCCGGCATCTCCAGGGAGAAGATCCCCACCGGGACGTTCTCCTTTAGCGCCGCGTGCTGGGCGATGGTGAGGGCCAGCGAGGTCTTGCCCATGCTGGGGCGGGCGGCGATGATGGTCAGCGAGCCCGGCTCCAACCCGCCGATCATCCGGTCGAGCTCGCGGAAGCCGGTCCGCACCCCGGTGGGGGCCCCTTGGTTCTCGTAGAGCCGGTGGATGTGCTCGAAGGTCTGGTGGACCAGCTCGTTCATGGCGGCGAAGTCGCGCCGGCTGCCGTCCCTCTGGACCTCGAGGATCTTCTGCCCGGCCTTGTCGAGGATCTCCTCCAGGCTGCCAGCCTCGTCGTAGGCCAGCCGCATCACCTCGCCGGCGGCGGCGATCAGCCGGCGGAGGGCGGCCTTCTCGGCGACGATCCGGGCGTAGTGCTCGGCGTAGGCGGCGGTGGGGGTCTGCTCGGCGAGGCCCACCAGGTAGGTGTAGCCCCCCACCTCGTCGAGCTCGCCGGCCCGCTTGAGCTCCTCGGAGAGGGTGACCAGGTCGATCGGCTCGCCGGCGGCGGCCAGCCGCTCCATCGCCCGCCAGATCTTCTGGTGGCCGAGCTTGTAGAAGGCGTCGGCCTGGATCAGCCCCTCCAGCCGCTCCAAGACCGCGTTGTCCACCAGGACCGAGCCGAGCACGCTCTGCTCGGCCTCGAGGTGATGGGGAGGGATCCGACCTTCCATAGCCGCCTCGGGATACGCCCGGGGGTTCAGCTACCAGCTTAATCAAAAAGCCCCCGGCGGGGTGCGGGCCGCGCCGGGGGCGGGGGATCGTTAGGCTTCGTGCGCTTCCGACGGGGCCTCGGCGGCCTCGCCCTCCTCGGCGCCCTCGGGGGCCGGCTCCCCCTCCTCGGTGAGGAAGACCCCCTTGCCCTCCTCGTTCAGCACCCAGACCCGGAGGGTGATCGGGACCTCGGGGTGGGGCTTGTAGACCAGCTCGTAGGCCCCCAGCTCCTTAATCGGGCGCTTGAGGTCGAGGCGCTTGGGATCGATGGCGATCCCGTGCTGGGCCTCGAGCTCGCGGGCGACGTCGCGGGCGGTGACCGAGCCGTAGATCTTGGTCTCGCCGGCCTTGACCTTGATCTTGAGGATCACCGGCTCCAGCATCTCCTTGAGCCGTTCGGCCTCGGCCCGGCGCTCGGCGGCCTTCTTCGCCTGGGCCCGGATCTTGGCCTCCAGCGCCTTTAAGTTCGAGGGCGTGGCGGGGGCCGCCAGCCCGCGGGGGAACAGGTAGTTCCGGGCGTAGCCGGGCTTGACGTTGACCACCTCGCCGACGTCGCCGAGGTTCTCCATGGGTTCCAGCAGGATGACCTTCACCGACCCACCCCCTACTTCCGGACCAGCTTCTCGGTAAAGGGCACCAGGGCCATGATCCTCGCCCGCTTAATGGTGGTCGCCAGCCGGCGTTGGTGCTTGGCGCAGACGCCGGTGCGGCGGCGGGGGAGGATCTTGCCGGTCTCCGACATGAACCGCCTCAGCATCTTGGTGTCCTTGTAGTCGGTGACCTCCAGCTCCCCGGTGCAAAAGGGGCAGACCTTGGGCTTTTTGTACCTTCTGGGACGGGCTTTGCTCTTTGGACGCATCGTCTACCTCGCTAGAACGGGAGGTCTTCCTCGGGCGGGAAGTCCTCCAGACCCTCCTCGATGTCCGCGCCGCCGGGGGGCGGGGCCTTGGCGGCCTCGGCGGGGGCGCGGGTCAGCCGCTCCAGCCGCTTGGCCTCGACCCGGGTCACGAAGCGGCGGGAGCCGTCCTGGGCGGTCCAGGAGTCGTTGACCAGCCGTCCGAGGACCAGGACCGGCTCGCCCTTCTTGAGCTCGCCGGCCCACTCGGCGAGGTCCCGCCAGGCGGTGACGTCGACGAAGTGGGTCTTCTCCTGCTCCTGGCCGCGGCTGGTAAAGGTCTCGTTGACCGCCAGCCCGAACCGGGTGACCGCGGTCCCCTGGGGGGTGTAGCGGAGCTCGGCGTCGCGGGTCAGGTTGCCGATCAGCACCACCTGGTTGAGGGCGTCGGTGAGCCGCTCCTGGCCCCGGGCGTCGGTGACCGTGCGGCCCTCGCGGTCGGCCTCGAGGGGCTCGATCCGGTCCACCCGCACCTCCAGCATGCTCCGCCGTTGCCCCTCGGTCTCCCAGCTGCGGTAGTCGAGCCGGCCCTCGACGAAGACCGGCCTGCCGGCCGAGAGCTGCTCGGCGAGGAGCTCGGCGTAGCGGCCGAGGAGCTTGACCCGGTGGTACCAGGGGATCTCGCGCGTCTCGCCGGCCTCGGTTTCCACCTTGTCCTGGCCGGCGACGGTGACCTCGAGCACCGCCAGCCCCCCGGGGGTGTAGCGGAGCTCGGGGGTCTGGGTCACGGTGCCCAGAAGCAGTACCCGGTTCAGACCTTTCGCCATGATCTCCTTAACTTACTGCTTCTTGGTCCGCCACTCGGGGCGGTCCTTCACAATCATGACCCGGCGCACGTTGTCACGGATCAAAAGCTCCGACTCCAGCGCCTTGACGTTCCCCCCGGGCATCTCCACGGTGTAGAAGAGGTAGTAGCCCTCGGTGTCCTTTTCGATCGGGTAGGCGAGCCGTCGGTTGCCCCACTCGTCGACCGCCTTGACCTCCGCCTGGAACTTATCGAAGGCCCTTTGGATGATCTCCTTTTCCAGCTCGAGCTTTTCCTTCTCCAGGTTGGGGTTTAGGATCATCCCCACTTCGTACGTCGGCACTCCACACCTCCCTTTGGCCTGATGGCTTCGGGCTCCGGGCCCGAAGCAGGAAGGGCCGAAGGGGAAGTATAGCACACCCTCGGGGCTTGCGGCAGGGCCGGTGGAGGCCGTAAGCTTGGGGCAATGAAGGCCCGTGCCCTCCGCCGCTGGTGGCCCGGCTAGCCCCGGGGGCGGGAGGCGTCTGGCCCTCGGGGTTTTTGCCCGGGGGTTTTTCTTATTGGGAGGACGCGATGAAGACCGAGATCGTGAGGAAGACCCTGCTCGCCGACCTGGAAACGCCGGTGACCGCGTATTTGAAGCTCGCCGAGAAGAGGACCCCGAGCTTTCTTCTGGAGTCGGTGGAGGCGGGGAGGCGCTGGAGCCGCTACTCGATCCTCGGGGTGGGGGCCCGGCGCACGTTCCGGCTTAAGGACGGGGTGTTC
>JALSRQ010000025.1 GCA_026984675.1 Thermaceae bacterium | reverse complement strand
GAAGACCACCAGGTGGGCCACGATCAGGGGAACCCCGAGGTCGGCCAGCGCAGGGCCGGCCAGGATCACCAGCACGATGTAGCTGGCGGTCACCGGCAGCCCCATGCCCAGCACCAGGCTGGCGATCGCTACCAGGAAGAGCGCCGCCAGGGTGACCCCGCCCGAGGCCGAGAGCACCAGGCCGGAGAATTTGAGCCCGACCCCGGTGAGCCCCACCACCCCGACCACGATGCCGGCGGCGGCGGTGGCCACCGAGACGGGGATCGCCGACTTCGCCCCGGAGACCACCGCCCCCGCCAGCTGGGCGAGGGTGAGGGGGGACAGCGGCGAGAGGGTGGAGAGCAGGGCGCCGCCGACCAGGGCGTAGAACTGGCCGAGGCTGATCCCCTGCCGGCTCTGCATCCCGACGTAGAGCAAGAACCCCAGCATGACGAGGTGGTAGGCGTAGTGGGCGGCGCGAAGCCAGGGCGTCCCCGGTCGGGCCCTCAGGTTGGCCGAGAGGACCACCGCCAACACCCCGATGAACCCCACCTTCATCGCCGAGACGTTTTTCAAAAGGTAGAAGACCAGGATGAAAAGCGGCAGCAGGTAGTGCCAGCCCTCGGCCAGAACCGCGCCCAGCCGGGGGAGCTCGGCCCGGGGCAGGCCGCGCATCCCCCGCTTGGCGGCGATCGCGTCGACGAAGAGGTAGACGGTGAGGAAGTAGAGGATCGCGGGGATCACCGAGAGCTTGACGATCTCCAGGTAGGGCACCCGGGTGTACTCGGCGATCAGGAAGGCTCCTGCTCCCATGATCGGGGGCATGATCTGGCCCCCGGTGCTGGCCGCCGCCTCCACCCCTGCGGCCTCCTCCGGCCGGTAGCCAAGCTTGCGCATCAGGGGGATGGTAAAGGCCCCGGTGGTCACCACGTTGGCGATCGCCGAGCCCGAGAGGCTGCCCATGAAGGCGGAGCTGATGACGCTGGCCTTGGCCGGGCCGCCGCGGCTCTGGCCGGCCAGGGCGTAGGCCAGGTCGATGAAGAACTTCCCCGCCCCGGTTGCCTCCAGCAGGGCGCCGAAGAGGATAAAGATGAAGACGAAGGTGGCCGCCACCCCCAGCGGAAGGCCGAAGATCCCCTCGGTGGTGAGGTAGAGCTGGGTGGCCAGGCGCTCCAAGCCGTAGCCCTTGTGGGCGAAGACCCCTGGGAAGAGGGGCCCAAAATAGGCGTAGGCCAGGAAGAAGGCGGCGATCAGCGTCATCGGCCAGCCGATCGCCCGGCGGGTGGCCTCGAGCACCAAAAGCGTCGCCACCACCCCCAGCCCCACGTCGGCCGGCTCCCACCAGCCGAAGCGGTCGGTGATCTCGTCGTACTGGGTGTAGAGGTAGCCGACCACCAGCAGGGTGGCGGCAATCAAAAGCCCGTCCAGGAGCCAGCGGAGCCAAGGGGGGACGCGCTTGGATACGGGGACGTAGAGGAAGAGCAGGACCAGCACGAAGCCCAGGTGGATCGACCGCTGAAAGATCGCGGTCATCGGCGCGTAGCCGGCGGTGTAGACCTGGAAGGCCACGAACAGCCAGGCGATGAGGGCAACCAGGCGCGCGATCATAGGCAAGGATCCTTGGTGGGAAACAGGGCAAGCAGCCAGGGACGGCGGACCGGCTGCCAGGTCAGCCGGCGGTGGGGGAAGCACCGGGAGAGCCGGTAGGCCCGGCCGCGGTACCAGAGGGTGTGGTCGATGTCGGGGGCGCCAAGCCGGAAGACGATCCCTCCGGCGGGCTCGTCGATCCCCACGATCGCCACCGCGTGCCCGGCCTCGGCGACCACCCGTCCCCTTCCGGGAACCTCGCCGAGCCCGGCGGCGAACCAGGGGTTATGGGTGGCGGTAAAGAGGAGCCGACCACCCCGGTAGCGGAAGACCTCCCGCACCGGGATCCCCGACACCGAGTGCAGCCAGGTGAGTTCGAGCCGCTCCCCGTCCCGGAGCCGTAGCCAGGCCACCGGTCGGCCGTCAACCCGCAGCAAGAGCCCGGGTACCGGCCAGGAAAGGAGGAGGCCCACCCCCAGCACCACCGCGGCGAGGGCGGGCCGCCTCATCGGTTACTTCTTGGGCTTGAGGGCGTCGGGGACCCGGTAGCCCGCCTCCTGGTAGTAGCGAATGGCGCCGGGATGAAGCGGGATCAGGGTCGCCTTGAGGACGTACTCGGGACCGATCGTCTTGGCGGCGGGGTGGATCTTCTCCAGCTCCGCCTTGTGCTCAAAGAGCGCCTTGGTCAGCTGGTAGACGAGGTCCTCGTCCATGTCGGCGCGAACGAAGAGGACGTTGGGGGTGCCGACGGTGGGGCAGTCGTAGTCCACCCCGTTGTAGGTGCCGGCGGGGATGGTGAAGGGCTTGTAGTAGGGGTGGCTCGCCTCGATCTTCTTTTGCTCGGCCGGGCTCAGGCAGACCAGCACCATCTTGCGGGTGGTGGAGAGGTCGATCAGGGAACCGGGGCCAAGCCCCACCGACCAGGCGCCGACGTCGATGGTGCCGTCCTTGAGCGCGGCGACCTGCTCAGCGAACGAGAGGCGGAATTCCTTGAAGTCCTTTCCGGGCTGGTAGCCAAGGGTTTTGAGGATCGCCCGGGTCATCACCGCGGTGCCCGAACCGGGGGCGCCGGTGGAAACCCGCTTGCCCTGGATGTCGGCGACCTTCCGGATCCCGGTCTCGGCCACGGTGACGAACTGCCACGCGTTGGGGTACATGGCACCGATGGCCAGAATCGGCTGGGGGCCGAACTTCTTGAACTTGCCCTCGCCGCGGTAGGCGGTCACCACCACCCCGCTGGTGCCGAGCGCCACCTGGGCCTTGCCGGAGACCACCAGGCGGACGTTCTCCACCGAGGCCCCGGTGACCTCGGCGCTGGCCTCGACGCCGGGGACGTACTGGCTCCAGACCTTGGCCATGCCGCCGCCCAGGGGGTAGTAGACCCCGCCGGTTCCTCCGGTAGCGATCGAGATCCGGACGGTCTTGGCCGTGGCCGCGCCGGTCAAGAGGACGAGCGCAAGAAGATACAATGCGGTCCTTTTCAACATGAACGCACCTCCTACGATACCTTACGGTCCTATGCTAAAAGGCCAGGCCTTGCTTTGTCAAAGCCGCCGACGGAAAAACGCAATATAGTACGGACATGCTCGACTTTTACCGGGTCCAAGAGCTCTTCACCGAGGAGGAGCGGGCGGTCCAACAGGCCGCCCGGAGGTTCCTCGAGGCCGAGGCCCTGCCCCAGATCCGCACCTGGTGGGAGGCCGGAACCTTCCCCACCCACCTGATCCCGAAGTTCGGGGCGATGGGGTTTTTGGGCGCGAACCTGCCGGCCGAGTACGGGGCCGCCGGGGTGTCGAGCGCCGCCTACGGGTTGATCATGTACGAGCTCGAGCGCATTGACTCCGGGCTCCGTAGCTTCGCCAGCGTCCAGGGGGCGCTGGTCATGTACCCGATCTTCGCCTACGGCTCCGAGGAGCAAAAGCGGGAGTTCCTGCCCAGGCTCGCCGCCGGCGAGCTGGTGGGGGCGTTCGGCCTCACCGAGCCCGACGGCGGCTCCGACCCCGGCGGCAACATGAAGACCCGGGCGCACAGGGACGGCGACCACTGGGTGCTGAACGGCACCAAGATGTGGATCACCAACGGCTCGATCGCCGATCTCGCCATCGTCTGGGCCAAGGACGAGGCCGGGGTGGTCCGCGGCTTCATCGTCCCCACCGACACCCCGGGCTTCTCCGCCCCCGAGATCAAGTCCAAGATGAGCCTCCGGGCCAGCGTGACCTCCGAGCTGGTGCTGGAGGAGGTCCGCGTCCCCGACGCGCTGCGGCTACCGGGGGCCGAGGGGCTCAAGGCCCCCCTCTCCTGCCTCACCCAGGCCCGCTACGGCATCGCCTGGGGGGTCCTGGGAGCGCTGGAAGCGGTCTACACCGAGGCCCGGGACTTCGCCCTGTCGCGGAGGACCTTCGGCGAGCCCCTCGCCAAGAAGCAGCTGGTGCAGGCCAAGCTGGCCGGGATGCTGGCCGACCACACCAAGGGGCTCCTCCTGGTCTGGCGGCTCGCCCGCCTTAAGGACGCCGGGAAGCTCCACCACACCCAGGTCTCGCTGGCCAAGCGGGACAACACCTACGCCGCCCTGAAGGCCGCCCGCCTGGCCCGGGACCTCCTGGGGGCCAACGGGATCACCCTGGAGTACCACGCGATCCGCCACATGCTGAACCTGGAAACGGTCTACACCTACGAGGGCACCCACGACGTCCACACCCTGATCCTGGGGCGCGAAATCACCGGCTTGGCCGCCTTCTAACCCGGCCCCCGGCCGTCGGCGGTAGAATGGCGGGGACGGGGAAAGGAGGCGCGATGAAGAGGATCCTCATCCTGACCGGGGACGCCGGCGAGGCCCTCGAGGTGATGTACCCCCTCCAGCGGTTCCAGGAGGAGGGGTTCGAGGTCACCGTCGCCGCTCCCAAGAAGGGCGTGATCAAGACCGTGGTCCACGACTTCGAACCGGGGTTCGGGACCTACACCGAAAAGCCCGGCTACCGGGTGGAGGCGGAGGCCGCCTTCGCCGAGGTCGACCCGACGGGGTACGACGCCCTCTACCTGCCCGGCGGCCGGGCCCCCGAGTGGATCCGGAACGAGCCCGGGGCCCTGGCGCTCGTCCGCCACTTCTTCGAGGCGGGAAAACCGGTGGGCGGGATCTGCCACGCCGCCCTCATCCTGGCCGCCGCCGGGGTGCTCAAGGGGCGTACGGTGACCGCCTACCCCGCCCTCAAGCCCGACGTCGAGCTGGCCGGGGCCACCTTCAAGGACGCCCCGGTGGTCGAGGACGGCCAGCTGGTCACCGCCCGGGCCTGGCCCGACCACCCCCACATCCTGAGGGCGTTCCTCGCCCGGCTCCGGGGCTAACCGGCGGTCCCCGCCGGCAGGGGCAGCTCGCCGGCGTTGAGGGCCTCGAGGAAGAGGGCGACCACCCGGGGGTCGAGCTCTCGGCCCGCCAGCCGGCGGAGCTCCTCGACCGCGCGGTCGAGCGACCAGGCCTCCTTGTAGGGGCGGCGGCTTAAAAGGGCGTCGAAGACGTCGGCCACCGCGAAGATGCGGGCCTCCAGCGGGATCGCCTCCCCCTTGAGCCCGTCGGGGTAGCCGGAGCCGTCCCAGCGCTCGTGGTGGTGGCGGACCACGTTCAGGGTCACCTCGGGCAGGAAGCCGAGGGGCTCCAGCATGTTCACCGCCACCTCGGGGTGGGAGCGCATGATCTGCCACTCGTGGGTCTCCAGCGCGCTGGGTTTTAGGAGCACGGTGTCGGGGATCGCCAGCTTGCCGATGTCGTGGAGGTAGGCCCCCCACCGGAGCGCCCGCAGGCGCTCGCCGCGAAACCCCAGCTTCCTTCCCAGGAACTCGGTGGTCCGCACCACCCGATCGGTGTGGCCGCGGGTCTCGAGGTCGCGGTGCTCGAGGATCCGCCCGAAGCTCCGGAGGATGGCCTCGCGGGTCCGGTCGAGCTCGCGGAGGTACTCGGCCCGCTCCAGCATCCGGGCCAGCCGCCGCACCGCCAGGACGAAGACGTCGCGCTCCTCGTCGGAGAGGCCGCCGCCCTTGGAGGCGAGCAGCTCGATCGCCCCGTAGGGCCGCCCCGCCACCCAAAGCGGGGCGACCACCACCGAGTGGACGCTCAACCGCTCGATCGCGGCCGGGTCGCCGGCGAAGTCGGCGACGATCCGCCGCTGGGCGAAGGCCTTCTTCACCGCCCGCCTGAGGACCGGCGGGCGCAGGCGCTCGTAGTCCTCGAGGATCTCCCGGCCGAGGGCGCCGGCCACCAGCTCGGGCCGGAGCCGCCGCCCCACCAGCCGGGCGAAAACGGCGGCGTCCATGCCGGTGAGGCCCACCAGGAACTCCAGGGTGAGCTCGAGGATCCGGCGGGGGTCGGTGGTGGCCTCGAGGGTGTTGGCCATCGAGAGCAGCTGGTAGTAGGCCTCCTCCCTCCGGCGCGACTCGGCCAGGGCCCGGTTCCGCTCGGCGGCCAGGGCCGCCACCCGAGCCAGCCGCTCGAGAAAGCTCTTCTCGCTGGCGGTGAGCGTCCGCCCGGCGAGCCGGAGGGCCTGGCCGCCCCCCAGGAGGAGCCAGACCGCCTCCCCCTCCTCCTTGAGCCCGGAGCCAGAGGGGGCGGGGCTCTTAGCCCGCTCGATCCGGACCCCGTCGAGTTCCCTGGCCAAAAGCCCCTCGACCACCGGGGCCATCTCCTCGGCCCGGGCCTCCCGGAGGCGTTCGGCGGCGCGCATCAAGAGGTCCTGCCAGTAGGCCTCGGTGGCGTCGAGGAGGGTTCCGGTCACGGTCAGGCGGTCGCCGTTGATGGGGAAGATCGAAAACAGCAGGCGGCGGTGGTTGTAGCGCACCCGGAAGATCAGCGCCTCGCCCCGGCGCAACCGCGCCAGGCCGGCCTCGAGGCGCTCCTTGGCGGAGTGGAACTGGGCGAGGTGAACCCGCTCGGGGGGACGGGTGCCCATGACCCGCTCGAAACCGGGACTCAGCTTGATAAAGCGGACCTCGCCGCCGGCGCCAATCTCCGCCAGGAAATGCCCCACCTGGTAATCGCCGTCCTCCGGCCATGAATGCATGGCGGGTTTATCATACCCCCGAGAACGGTGTGGATCGCCTTCACCGGAGACCCCTACCTGGCCCGCCGGGAGGCCCTCAAGGAGGCCCGCCTCCGGGGCCTCGCCGAGCGACTTTTGCCCCCCCAGCCCGAGGCGCTGGAGGCCCTGGCCCAGCCCGGGCTGTTTGGCGGCTTGGGCGGGGTGCTCGACTTCCGGGAGCTCAGCGAAAGCACCTGGAAGGAGCTCAAAGAGCGGCTGGAACGCCTCCCTTCCGATCTCTTGATCTACGACCCCAAGCCGACCTCGGGGCGGACCCGGTTCTATAAGCACCGGGGCGAGGTGCGCCGCTTCCCCACCCCCCGCTTCGGCGAGCGGAGGGTCTTCGTCCAGAACCTGTTGAAGGCCCGGGGGCTCAAGGCCCCGGCGGCGGTGGTCCACCTGCTGGCCGAGAGCGAGGCCGACACCGAGGGGCTGGTCCGGGAGGTGGAGAAACTCGCCCTCCTCGACCCCCCCCTCACCCCCGAACGGGTGGCGCCCCTTCTCGCCTGGTCCCCGTCCCAGAGCGCTTTCGACCTGGCCGAGCCGCTGGCCCGCCGGGAGCCCGGCGAGGCCCTGGCGGTGCTCCGGCGGCTCCTCGAGGCGGGGGAGGCCCCGCTCCGGATCCTGGGAGCGCTGGGTTGGCACTACGCCAAGCTGGCCGCCCTCGGCTGGCACCTGGAGCACCGGCCCCGCGCCCGCGAGGCCGAGGTCGCCAAGGCGCTGGGGGTGGCCCCCTTCGCCGCCCGGCGGCTGCTCGGTCAGTACCGCCGCATGGGGGCCCACCGGGTGGAGCGGGCGCTCGGCCTCCTGGTCGAGAGCGAGCGGCGGGCCAAGTCCGGGGGCGACCCCACGGTCCAGCTCGCCGCCCTGGTCGACCGGCTGGCCCGGCTTTGAGCCGGGATGGCGTAGAGTGGCGGATATGGCCTACCCCCTGGCCGACGCCCACCTCGACCTCGCCTACAACGCGCTGGAGCACGGGTGGGACCTCACCCAACCCCTCCCCGTTCTGCGGGAGCGCACCGCCGGTCCCTACCGCCCCACCGTCACCCTCCCGGCCCTGGCCGAGGCCGGGGTGGCGGTGGTCTTCGCCACCCTCTTCGTCGACCCCGGGCGCTACCCGGAACCCGCCGACGCCGCCCGGGCCGCCCGCCGGCAACTCGGCCTCTACCGCCGCTGGGAGGCCGAGGGCCGGGTGCGGCTGATCGAGGACGACCGCGGCCTGGTGGCCCACCTGGCCCGCTGGCAGGCCGACCGGATCCCGGGGCTGGTCCTCTTGATGGAGGGGGCCCACCCCCTGGCCGACCCCCGCGAGCTCGCGGCCTGGTACCAAGACGGCCTCCGGATCCTGGGGCCGGCCTGGAAGGACACCCCCTACGCGGGGGGCACCGGGGGCACCGGAGGCCTCACCCCGGCCGGCCGCGAACTGCTCTCGGCGATGGCCGATCTGGGCCTGGCCCTGGACCTCGCCCACCTCTCCGAGGCCGCCTTCCTCGAGGCCCTCGACTACCCCGGCCCGCTGCTGGTCTCCCACGCTAACCCCCGGGCGCTGGCCTGGCGGGAGGGGGCCGGCCCGCCCGCCAACCGCCACCTCTCCGACGCCCAGATCGCCGCCCTGGCCGACCGCGACGCGGTGGTGGGGGTGGTGCTCTATAACCGCTTCCTCGACCCCGACTGGGCCCCCGGAAGCCCCCTCCCCCTCGCCCGGGTCGCCGAGCACATCGGCTACCTCGCCGACCGGCTGGGCTGGGAGCGGGTGGGGATCGGAAGCGACCTCGACGGCGGGTTCGGGGCCGAGGCCACCCCCGCCGGCCTCGACGCCCCCGCCGGCCTCCTGGGGCTGGCGCCCCTCCTCGGTCCCCGGGCCCGGCGGGTGCTGGGGGAAAACTGGATCGCCTGGCTCCGGCGCGCGCTCCCCGGTTAGGCCGTGGGGCACGGGTTGGCCGCCTTTCCCAAGGAAAGGCCGCCGGGCTCGCCGGCGGCCTCCCTGGCCCCAGGACCGGGGCCTTAGATCTCCCGGGCCGCCTCGGCCGCCCGGGCCTCCATCTTGCTCTTGATCTTCTTGAGGCGGAAGTTGTCCTCCCGCTCGCGCTGCTCCAGGACCTGCCGGATGTAGCGGATCTGGGCGTCGAGCCCGGGGATCACCACCTGCTCCAGGGCGTTGACCCGGCGGGTGGTCTTCTTGATCTCCTCGCCGATCATCTTGAGCCGGGTCTCGGTGTTGGCCACCGCCACCAGCGCCTCGGCGAAGTCGCGGAAGGCCCGCTGGGCGGCCAGCGTCTGGCCCCCGGTAGCGATCAGGCTGGCCATCACCCGCTCGGGCCAGGCGACCTCGAAGCGGGGCACCTTGGTGCCCCAGACGTTCTCGACTTCGGCCCGGACCTGCTCGATGGGGGGCACCCCCAGGGCCAGGGCCTCGACCTCGGCGGGACCGTCGAAGGCCTTGGCCAGGAAGAGGGCGAGGTAGGCCTCCTTGGCCGCCGAGGAGAGCCGCTCGCGGGACGCCAGCGCCGACCCCACCAGCTCGAAGAACTCCGCCACCAGCGCGTCGCGCTTCTTCTTCAGGAGATCGGCCCCCTTCTCCGCCAGCTTCTTCTGGTTCCGCTTTTGGAGCAGGGCCATGCGGGTGGGGCTGATCTGTTCCACGGCTCCCCCCTAGGCCTCGGCGGCCTCGACCTCGAAGTCCTCGAGCTTGTACTTGCCGTAGTACTGTTCCAGGAGCTTTTTCGAGATGCGGTTCAGGGCCGACTCGGGCAGGATCGAGAGCAGCGCCCAGGAGAGGTTCAGCGACTCCTCGATCGAGCGGTTCTGGTCGCCCTGGTTGAGGAAGAACTTCTCGAAGGCGTCGGCGAACTCCAGGAACTTGCGGTCGGACTCGGTGAGGGCGTCCTCGCCGATGATCGCCACCAGCCGTCGGATGTCGACCCCGTTGGCGTAGGCGGCGTAGAGCTGGTCGGCCACCTGCTTGTGGTCCTCGCGGGTCTTCCCCTTGCCGATGCCGTTGTTCATCAGCCGGGAAAGCGAGGGCAGGGGGTCGATCGGGGGGTAGACGCCCTTCCGGTGCAGCTCCCGCGAGAGCTGGATCTGGCCCTCGGTGATGTAACCGGTGAGGTCGGGGATGGGATGGGTGCGGTCGTCGTCGGGCATGGTGAGGATCGGGAACTGGGTCACCGAGCCGTTCTTGCCCACGATCACCCCGGCCCGCTCGTAGATCGTCGCCAGGTCGGTGTACATGTAGCCGGGGTAGCCCCGCCGGCCGGGCACCTCCTCGCGGGCCGCCGAGATCTCCCGGAGCGCCTCGCAGTAGTTGGTCATGTCGGTGAGGATGACGAGGACGTGGTAGTCGTGCTCGAAGGCGAGGTACTCGGCGACGGTGAGGGCCATCCGGGGGGTCAGGATCCGCTCGATGGTGGGGTCGTCGGCCTTGTTGAGGAACAGCACGCTCCTAGAGAGCGCCCCGGTGCGCTCGAACTCGTTGACGAAGAACGAGAGCTCGCGCTGGGTGATCCCCATGGCGGCGAAGACCACCGCGAACTGCACGTCCTCCCCGGGCACCGTGGCCTGGCGGGCCACCTGGGCGGCGAGCTCGTTGGCGGGCAGGCCCGAACCGGTGAAGATCGGGAGCTTCTGGCCGCGGACCAGGGTGTTCATCACGTCGATCGCCGAGATGCCGGTCTGGATGAACTCCTCGGGCTTCCGGCGGGCCACCGGGTTGATCGGCTGGCCGATGATCGGAAGGCGCTTTTCGGGGGTCACCGGGGGCAGGCCGTCGATCGGCCGGCCGATGCCGTTGAACCGCCGGCCCAGCATCTCCTTGGCCACCCCCAGCCGGGCCACGTCCTCGACCAGGCTGACCCGGGTGGTGGCCAGGTCGAGGCCGGTCGTCTCCTCGAAGACCTGGATGACCGCGTACTCCTCGCTGACCTCGATCACCTGGCCGCCGCGGCGCCGGCCGGTGCCGTCGACGATCTCGACGATCGCCCCGTAGGCCAGGTCGCGGGCGTTCTGCACGAAGAGCAGCGGCCCCGAGATGTAGTTGACCGAGGTGTACTCCTTCTTTAAAAGGTCCATGGCTCCTCCCTAGGCGGGGGTCTTGAACCCCTCGGCGATGGCCTTTCTGACCCCCTCGGCGTAGGACGCGAACTCGTCCTCGGGGACGTAGCGGGCGCGGGCGAGCTGTTCGACCACCGGGGAGGCGAGGATGTCCTCGATCGGGACCCCGGCCTGGAGCGCGGCCTCGGCGCTGGCGTGGAACTCGAGGATCAGGCTCATCATCCCGTAGGCCTTCTTGAGCGAGCAGTAGGCGTCGACCGGGTCGAAGGCGTTCTGCTGCAAAAAGCCCTCGCGGATCAGCCGGCCCACCTCGATAATCAGCCGCTCGGCGTCCTGCAACGCGTCGGGACCGACCAGCTGGACGACCTCCTGGAGGCTCGCCTCCCGCTGCAGGAGCTCGCCGATGGCGTCGCGCTTTTCCGGGTAGTCCTCGGCCACGTGGCTGCGGTACCAGGAATCGAGGGCGCCGGTGAAGAGCGAGTAGGAGCCGTTCCAGTTGATCGCCGGAAAGTGCCGCCGGTAGGCGAGGGAGGCGTCCAGCCGCCAGAAGGCGCCGACGATCCGCAGGGTCGACTGGGTCACCGGCTCCGACATGTCGCCGCCGGGCGGGCTCACCGCCCCCACGATCGAGACCGCCCCGGGCTCGCCGGCCAGGCTGACGGTGCGGCCGGCCCGCTCGTAGAAGGCGGCCAACCGGGCGGCCAGGTAGGGGGGGTAGCCCTCCTCGGCCGGCATCTCCTCCAGCCGCGAGCTGATCTCCCGGAGCGCCTCGGCCCAACGGCTGGTCGAGTCGGCCATCAGGGCCACCGCGTAGCCCTGGTCGCGGAAGTACTCGGCGATGGTGACGCCCACGTAGATGCTCGCTTCCCGGGCGGCCACCGGCATGTTCGAGGTGTTGGCGATCAGCACCGTGCGGTGCATCAGGGGGCCGCCGGTCTTGGGGTCCTCGAGCTCGGGGAACTCGACCAGCACGTCGGTCATCTCGTTGCCCCGCTCGCCGCAGCCGATGTAGACCACGATGTCGGCGTTCGACCACTTGGCCAGCGACTGCTGGGTCACCGTCTTCCCCGAGCCGAAGGGGCCGGGGATCGCCGCCGTGCCCCCCATCGCCAGCGGGAAGAGCACGTCGAGGATGCGCATGCCGGTGAGGAAGGGCTCGTCGGGGTCGAGCTTCTTCTGCACCGGGCGGGCCTTGCGCACCGGCCAGGTGTGGTACATCTTGAGCTCGGTCCCGTCCTCCAAGACGGCGACGACCTCCTCGACGGTGTACTCGCCCTCCGGCTTGATCGCCTTGATCTTGCCGGTGACCCCCGGCGGCACCAGGATCTTGTGGGTGAACTGGAACTCGGGCACGGTGCCCAGGACGTCGCCGCCGGAGACCTCGTCGCCGGGCTTTTTGGCCGGGGTCCAGGCCCACTTCTTCTCGCGGTCGAGGGCGGGAACGAAGATCCCCCGGGCGATGAACTCGCCGGTGGTCGCCTGGATCTTGTCCAGCGGCCGCTGAATGCCGTCGTAGATCGAGTTCAACATCCCCGGGCCGAGCTCCACCGAGAGCGGCTCGCCCAGGCTCACCACCGGCTCCCCGACCTCCAGGCCCGAGGTGTCCTCGTAGACCTGGACGAAGGCGGTGTCGCCGTCCAGGCGGATGATCTCGCCAAGGAGGCCCTCCCGGCCCACCTTGACGATGTCGAACATGCGGGCCCCGTGCATGCCCTTGGCGATCACCGCCGGGCCCGCGATCTTTCGGATGACTCCTTCCAGCATGGTTCCTCCCTAGCCTAGAGCTTAATCTCGTAGCCGATGGTCGCCTTCACCAACCGGCGGATGTAGTCCTTGGCGTCCCCCCGCTCCTCGCCGAAGGCGAAGGCCAGCGAGGGGAAGGGGAGCACCACCGGGAACTCGCGGCCCCGGAGCTCCCGGGCCACCACCGCCTCGGGGTCGGGCAGGAGCCCCTGGTCCACCGCCAGCAAACCGAGGTCGCTCCTTCCGACCAGCTCCTTAAGGCGGGCCTCGGCGTCCTCCCGTCCCTCGGCGACGTGGACCTCCATCCCCGCCAGCCGGAAGCCCGAGGCGCTCTCGGCGTCGGTCAGCACCGCGATCTTCACGGGCAGCTCGCCTCCTTCTCCACCGCCTCCGGGGGCAGGCCGTAGTAGGCCCGGCGGGCCAGCAGGCGGATCCGCGCCCCCTCCCACTCCTTGGTCCGGACGTAGTCGAGGACCAGGCCCGGGCCCAAGGCGTCGGTCGCCCCCCGGTGGGCCCGCTCCAGGAGGAGGCAGCGGGCCTTCCGCTCGAGCGCGCTCAGGCTCCGGACCCCGGCCAGTTCCGCGAGCGGGGTCTGGGAAAGCTCGTCGACCGCCGCCAGGTCGCCGCCGGCCACCCGCAAAAAGAGCGGCAGGGTGACGTACTGGGTGCCGGGCAGGAAGAAGCGCTCGGGGTTCTCCACCCCGCCCAGGGCCGCCAGCTTGAAGGCGGTGGCGAGGTTGGCGATCTCCTGCTCGGCGCGGAAGTAGGCGGCGAAGGGACCGCCGACGGCGGCGGCGCGGCGGGCGAGGTCGGCGAAGAAGGCCCGGTCGAGGTGGAGCTCGACCTCGTAGGGGTCGCTGCTGGCGGCCGCCGCCTGGCGGAGGGCCTTGGCCAGGGGGTGGCCGGGAACCACCAGAGCCTGGGCCATGCCGGCGGCGTCGGGGGCCTCGATCAGGGCCTGCAACACTGGCTCGGGCAGGGTCCCCCCCACCAACCGGGCCCGCACCTCCTCGGCCGGACGGCCGGTGGCCTTGGCCCGGAGGATCGCCTTTAGGTTGGCGAGGTCGGCCCGGAGGAAGAGCAGCCGCACCGCCTCCCGGGCGTCCCCCGAGGCCAGGGCGGGGAGGTCGGCCACCCGGTGCGCGAACTGCTCGCTCACCGCCCGGTCGACGCCCGGGAGGTCGCGGCCGGTGAGGTAGTCGCCGTAGGGGCTCTCGGCCAGCAGACGGAGGAAGTCCTCGAAGCCGACCCGGGCGGCCTCGCTAAAAAACCCCTCGGGCAGCACCTCCGCCCGGCGGGCCCGAACCCGCGCACCCAGGTAACCGAAGTCGTCGGACACCGACTACCCCCAGAGGATCGCGGCCACCTCGGCCGCGAGGGCGTCCCAGGCCCGCTCCAGCCGACCGGGGAGGGTGTTCTCCACGTAGGTGGTGCCGCCGGCGGCGTAGACCCGCACCCCCAGCGCCACCGCCTCCTCGGTCTTGAGGGCGAGCCCCTTCTCCTTGGCCCAGGCCTCGAGGGGCCCCCGGTCGTCGGGGTGCACCGCCACCGCCTCGGCCCCGGGGACCGCTTGCAGGGCCTCCTCGGCGAGCTTTCTCAGGACCTCGGGGTAGGCGGGGTCCCGCCGCAGCTCGGCGAGGCAGCGCCCGGCCTCCTCCCGGACCCGGGCCACCACCTCGCCGCGGGCCCGCATGCGGGCGGTGGTGACCTTGAGCTCGGCGGCGCTCTTCGCCCGGGTCAGGGCGGCCCGCTTCTCGGCCTCGAGGCGGCGCTCGGCCCCGGCCTTGATCCGCTCGGCCTTGGCCTTGGCCTCCTCCAACAAGGCCTGGGCCTTCGCCTCGCCCTCCGCGAGGATCGCGTTGATCTCGCGGAGGGCCTCTTCCTGGAGGATCGTCTCCAGTTTGGACACGCGCGTTTCTCCCCTCGCGCCCCTAGGGCGCCGCGACTACATCTTGATCCAGAGCAGGAAGGCGAACAGGAAGCCGAAGATCACCAGGGTCTCGGGGAGCAGCAGGAAGATGATCGCGGTACCGAACATCGAGGGCTTCTCGGCCACCGCGCCGACGCCGGCGGCGCCGATGCGGGACTGGGCGTAGCCGGTGCCCAGCGCCGAGAGGCCGATCGCCAGCCCGACGCCGACGCCGACCAGCCCGCTGCCGGTTCCGCTGCCCCCGCCCTGCTCGGCGGCCAGGGCCAGCGCGCCTAGGACCATCATGGAAAGCCAGGTAAGGATCTTCTTCTTCATCTTCAACACCCTCCTCATACGCTTTACGCTCCCGCGTCTTGGCGGACCGACTTGAACGGCCGGTAGGGCCGGCCCGACTCGTCGTAGAACCCGAACTTGGTGAAGAACTCGACCCAAAGCAAACGCACGGGCTGGAGCGCGTGGCCGATGATGGTGAGGGTCAACACCAGGCCGTGCACCGAAAGCCCCACGACGAGTCCGATCAGCACGCCGATAAGCCCCAGCTTACCGGCGATTGCGAAACCCAGGTCGGTGGAGAGGTTGGCCATGATCGCGCCGCTCACCCCCACCGCGTAGATACGGACGTAGCTCAGGATGTGGCCCCCTTGGGTCGGCAGCTCGGCCAGCATCAGCGGCATCCGGGCCATGAAGACCGCGAGCAACAGGATCGCGAAGCCGAGGACGATCAAGAGGGTCAGGACGGGGGACTGGATCTTGGCCAGGAAGACCCAGGCGAAGATCGCCAGCGCCACCAGCCCGGCGAAGTAGCCGACCGCTTCCCAGAAGTGCCGCATGTGGCGGTGGCGGTAGCCAAGCCAGGCCCGGATGTAGAGGCCGTAGAGCACCAGCCCCAACCCGAACAGGATGGTGACCAGGATCAGGCTGGTGGCGGTGCCCGCCAGGGTGCGGGGGATCAGGATCGGAATCCACCCGCCGCCCTCGTGTCCGGGCACGTAGAACACCCCCAGCCGCTCCAGGAAGTCGCCGAAGAACTCGCCGTAGAGGAGGCCGAAGATCACCGTCCAGACCACCATCGGCCTCAGGATCCGGACGCTCTGGGCCAGCAGCTCGGGCGAGAGGGTCATCCCGAAGAAGTCGATCACCAGGGGTTCCCGGCGCTCGGCGTAGCCGGCGAGGAAGCGCAACAGGAGCCAGAACAACAGGGCGTAGCCGAAGTCGCCGACGATCATCCCGAACCAGAAGGGGAAGAAGGCGGCGATCGTCCAGCTGGGGTCCCAGCTGCCGTACTTCGGGGTGTTCAGGAAGGTGACCAACAGCTCGAAGGGCTTGACCCAGGGGGGGTTCTCCAGGGTCACCGGCACCCGCTCGGCCTCGTGATGCTCGTCGACCGGCTCGAAGGCGTAGACCACCCGCTCCCGCAGGCGCTCCAGGGCCTCCTCGACCTTGGGCTTCTTGGCCACCGGCACCCAGCCGAAGAGGCCGAAGGAAAACCGCCCGCTGGCGAGCGCCTCGAGGCGGCGCAAGCGGGCCACCTCGTCCTTGGCCCGGGTCCAGATCGCCCGCAGCCGGTCGGCCGCGGTGCGGGCCTGCTCGGCGAGGGCCTTTTCCACCGACTCAAGCTCGGAAGGCGCCAGCCGGGCCCGCTCGGCCATCTTGAGCTTGGCCTCGGCCAGGCTGAGCCCGGCGTAGCCGCCGGGGAGCTTGAACTCGGCGAGCCCCAACCGGCCCAAAGCGGCGTGGGCGGCGTCGGCGTCGCCCCGCATGGTCACCACCGCGGCGGCCAGCAGGCCGTCGACGGGCTCGGCGGCGAGGACGTAGCGCTCGGGGAGGGCCTCGTCGAGGGCGGCGGCGAGCTTTTCCAGCAGCTCCTCCTTCTCCAAAAACAGCGGCAGCACCCGGAGCCAACGGCTCTGGTCGAGCCCCTGGACCAGATCGGCGAGGGCCGCCACCGGCTTCTGGTAGAGCTTGAGGAAGCCGAGCTCCTCGTTAAGCCGGTCGCGCTCGGCCGCCAGCACCCCGACCTTCTGGGCCAGGGGACCGTAGACCTGGCGCACCTCGGCGAGGCTGCCGGTGGCCGGCTTGTCGGGGCCGGGGGCGAGCCCCAACAGCCTCAGGGTCTGGTCGGCTCCGGCGGCGAGCTCCTCCCAACCGCGGAGGGCCGCCTTCTCGTCCTCGGAGAGGGCGTAGGCGGCCAGCTCCTCGGTGCGCAGGGGGTCGATCTGGACCACCCCGGCGCGCTGGAGCTCGGCGAGAAGCTCGCGGGCGAGCCGCTTGGGCCCGGCCACCACCAGCTTCTCCATCGGTGCGATCACGGAACCACCTCCTCGAGGACCCGCCGCACGGCGTCCTCGAGTTTTTGCTCGGCCCGCTCCCGTACCTTCTGGGCCTCGGCCTGGGCCTGAGCCTCGGCCTCGAGCTCGATCCGCTCGACCTCCTTGGCCAGCTCGGCGCGGCCCTGTTCAAGAAGACGGGCCGCCTCCTGCTCGGCGGCCTCGACGATCCGACGGGCCTCCTCCTCGGCCTCGCGTACCTTGGCCTCGGCCATCGCCCGGGCTTCCTCGAGCTTCCGTTCGAGCTCGCGTTCGCGCTCCGCGAGGCTCTTGATCAGTCCTAGGCCATGCATAGGCGCTCCTTCCACCGGAAAACGCGCGTCCTTGACGCGCCCCGGGCATAATACCGACCGCTCTCCCGCGGTGTCAATGAAAACCGCTAGACTTGGGCGACGTGAGCGCGAGGGTCGGGGTGAACGCCCGCGGGGCCCGGCGGCTGCTCGCCCGCCACCCCTGGGTCTACCGCAGCGACGTGGTCGAGGCGCCGGCGCGGCCCGGCCTCTACCCGGTCTTCCACCGCGGGCGGTTTTTGGCCCTGGCGGTGGTGAACCCCCGCTCGGAGATCACGGTGCGGGCCTACGCCTGGCGGCCCGGCGACCCCTGGGCGGCGCTCCTCGACCGGCTGGAGGCGGCCCTCGCCGCCCGGGCGGCCGACCGCGCCGCCCGACCCGAGGGGGCCCGGCGGCTGGTCCACGCCGAGGGGGACTTCCTGCCCGGCCTGGTGGTCGACGAGTACGCCGGTCACCTGGTGGCGACGGTGAACACCGCCGCCCTCGAGGCCCGCCTCGACGACCTCCTGGGCCGCCTGATCGAGCGCCTCGAACCCCGCGGGGTGCTGCTCAAAAACGACAGCCGGGGGCGGGCCGCCGAGGGCCTCCCCCGCTACGTTCGCCCCGCCTACGGCGAGGTCCCCGAGCCGCTTTGGTTCCGGGAGGGGGCCCGCTGGCTCGCCGCCCACCCCCGGACCGGGCAGAAGACCGGGGCCTTCCTCGACCAGCGGGAAAACCGCCTCTACGCCGCCGGGCTGGCGGCCCGCCACAGGCCCCGCCGGGTGCTCGACGCCTTCGCCTACCAGGGGGCCTTCGCGGTCCAGCTCGCGCCCTTCGCCGAGGAGGTGGTGCTCTTGGACCGCTCCCGGGAGGCGCTCGACGCCGCTGCCCGGGTCTTCCGGAAAAACCGCCTGCCCGAGCCCAAGAGCGTCGAGGCCAACGCCTTCGACTACCTGCGGGCGGCGGCGGGGCGGGGGGAGCGCTACGACCTGGTGGTCCTCGACCCCCCCTCCTTCGCCCGGCGCCGGGCCGACCTCGAGCGGGCCTACCGGGCCTACAAGGAGATCAACCTGCGGGCGATGGCCCTGCTGCCCCCGGGGGGCCTTTTGCTCACCGCCTCGTGCAGCTACCACCTCGAGGAGCCCCTCTTCCTGGCCATGCTCCGGGAGGCGGCCGGCGACGCCGGCGGGAGCTTCCGGCTCCTGGCCCGGCGGGGGCAGGCCTGGGACCACCCGGTCCTGGTCAACGTGCCGGAGACCGGCTACCTCAAGTTCGCCGCCCTCGAGGCCTTAGGATGAAACCGATGGAGATCTCCGAAGAGGCCCTCTTGGAGCTCGGCCGGCACCTGGTCTGGCGGATCGGCAAGGACGAGCGGGGGGAGGTGCTGGTGGTCCGGGTGGGGCTCGCCAGCCGGACCCCCAAGTTCGCCCAGCTTCCCCGCCTGGCCCCCGCCTCCGACGCCGAGATCGAGGCGTTCGTGAAGGCCGGCAAGGTCAAGGTGGAGTGGGTCGAGTGATGCGGCTGGAACAGCCCTTCGAGTTCGCCCTCCGGGTCGGGGAGGAGGACGCCCGGGCGCTGCTCTTCGCCCCCGAGCGGGTCTTCGCCGGCCTCCCCGGCCTCCGCGACCTGGCCCGCCAAGGCCCCCTGCTCTCCGGCCGGCTCTGCGGCGAGGCCCTCCTCTTCGGCCAGGTCTGCTTTCCCTTCCAGAGCCGGTTGGAGGGCGAGGACCGGGCCCGCCTGGTCCCCCTGCCGCTGGCGGAGGCGTTCTGGGCCGAGCTCGCCGGCGAGGGCGAGGCCCAGGGGAACACCCTCCGCTACCGCGGCCGGCTCGTCCTCCACGCCCGGCTCCCCGAGGGGGAGAAGTGGGGCGGCCGGGCCCTGCGCCGCATGGCCGAAACCGCCCTGGAGCGAACCCTCCGCCGGGCCCTGGCGGCCCTGCCCGGGAGCCTGGAGACCGGATGGTAGAGTAGGAAACAAACGGAGGTGATCGGCATGGTGGAGGTTCGTTTTCTGGGCCACGCGGCCACCTGGATCCGGGGGGCGGGGAAAAACGTGCTCATCGACCCCTTCCTCACCGGCAACCCCCTGGCCCCGCTGGGGCCCGAGGAGGTCGAGGCCGACCTGATCGTGCTCACCCACGCCCACGGCGACCACTGGGGCGACACCCTGGAGATCGCCGAGCGCACCGGGGCCACCGTGGTCTCGACCTTCGAGATCGCCACCTACGCCCAAAACCGGGGGGCCCAGGCCTGGGCGATGAACATCGGGGGGAGCTACGCCTTCGAGGGCGGCTTTTTGAAGTTCTTCCCGGCCTGGCACTCCTCCTCCTTCCCCGACGGCACCTACGGCGGCATGCCGATGGGGGTGGTGGTCGAGCTCGAGGGCAAGCGGATCTACCACGCCGGCGACACCGCCTTGTTCTCCGACATGCGGCTGGTCGGCGAGCTGGGGCTCGACCTCGCCCTGCTTCCGATCGGCGACACCTTCACCATGGGCCCCGACGACGCCCTCCGGGCGCTGGAGCTCCTGCGCCCCCAGGGGGTGGTGCCGATCCACTACAACACCTTCCCGCCAATCCAGCAGGACCCCGCCGCCTTCGTCGAGCGGGCCGGGGCGCTGGGCTTCGAGGCCTACGCCCTGAACCCCGGGGAGTCGCTCGCGCTCGAATGAAACCGGGCCTGAGGCGGGAGGACTTCCGGCTCGAGCTCCTCTTGGGCCTGGGCACCACCGGGCAGGTCTACCTCGCCCGCACCCCCGAGGGGCAGCCGGTGGCGCTCAAGATCCCCCGCCTCGAGGTCCACAAGGACCCTAAGCTGGCCGACCGGTTCGCCCGCGAGGTCCGGCTCTCGCTGGGCCTCGCCCACCCCTTCCTGGTCAAGGGCTACGCCGGCAAGCCCTACGGCCAGGGGGCCTTCCTGGCCCTGGAGTACTTCCCCGAGGGGAGCCTGGAGGAGCGCCTGCAAAAGGGCCCGCTCCCCCGGGAGGAGGCCCTTGGCTACCTGGAGCAGATCGCCCAGGCCCTCCTTCACCTCCACCGCCTGGGGATCGTGCACCAGGACGTGAAGCCGGCCAACGTCTTCATCAAGGAGGGCACCGCCAAGCTCGGCGACTTCGGGGTGGCCAAGACCCGCGAGGAGGCGACCCCCCTGGAGCGGGCGGGCAGCCCCTTTTACATGGCCCCCGAGCTCTTCCGGGGCGAGCCCGCCACCCCGCGCTCCGACGCCTACTCCTTCGGGGTCCTGGCCTACGAGCTCCTGGCCGGCAAGCGGCCGTTCTACGGCGAGACCTACGAGGAGCTGCTGGCCGCCCACCTCACCCACCACCCGCCCCGGCTCAAGGACGAAAACCCCGCCCTGGCCCGGGCAGTGATGGCCCTTTTGGCCAAGGAGCCCAAGGAGCGGGGGAGCCTCGAGGGGTTCCTCGAGGCCCTCCGCGCCCCCAAACGCCCCGCCCCCGGCCGGGCGGGCGCCCCCGCCGCGCCCCCCTGGTGGAGACGCGTCCTGAGGAGGAAACGATGAAACCCGTCTGGTACCCCAGCGAGGCCTACACCCGCGGCA